>JBGSWC010000067.1:0-3796 GCA_041752635.1 Pirellulales bacterium
GCAAGGGAAACAATGGCGGCGATGGATTGGTCTTCGCTCGACAGCTGGCCATTCTCGAGCGTCACTGTGCTGTGCTGCTGAGCTCGCCGCCCGACGAACTGTCGGCCGACGCCCGAGCCAACTACGACATTCTCGCCGCCGCGGGTCACGAGCTTCACCAATGGAGCGGCGACCATGAACAGTTCGCCGACTTGGCGACCCGCGCCAACTGGATCGTCGACGCCATGCTCGGCACCGGTGCCCGGGGCAACCCTCGTCCGCCATTCGATACGCTCATCGACTTGATAAACAAAGCGGGCAAGAACGTGCTCGCCCTCGATGTGCCGAGCGGCTTGGACTGCGAAACGGGTGAGCTGGGCCAGCTAACGATTCGCGCGAACTACACCATTACGTTCGTCGCGATGAAGCAAGGCTTTGTTGCTGAAAAGGCTCGACCCTATTTGGGAAGAGTGATGGTTGCCGATATTGGATTTCCGCTAGAGTGGTTGCCCGGCAATATATTGGAGTCAATTTGAAAAATGGACAGGATTGCAGGATTGGCAGGATTTACGGGATTTACGAGTAGCTGGTCAGTCGTGGTCTTTTCGTCGCCAAGCCATCGATTCGCGAAAAGTTCGTTCTTCATCCCGTCGATCCTGCTAATCCGGTCATCCCGTCCGTCTTCTTTTTGGAACAACGGCAAGAGTCAACGTCGCGGTTGGCAAATGCGACAAAAGAACGTGCTTCGCTGTGCTTGCACAATGCGTTCGATCACCCCTTCTTTGCAGCGCCGACAGGTAGTGCCCGCTTTTGCATAGACGCGATGCTGGTTCTGGTAGCTGCCGTCTTTGTTGAGCGCGTTTCGGTAGGTGCCATCGCCGAGCGTGGAACCTTCGTAGCGAATTGCGTCGTTCAGAACGAGCCGAGTCGCGTCGACGATTGCCTCCCAGTCGATCTTACGCAGCCTTCGACAACTCTTCGCTGGATGCACTCCAGCCACATGTAATATCTCGGCGGCGTAGAGATTACCGATACCAGCCACGACGCGCTGATCGAGTAGCGCCACTTTAATTGCCCGGCGACTCAAGCGCAGTTTCTCGCGAAGTTCGCAAGCAGTAATCGCGAGTGCATCGGGCCCCAGTTTGTCGGGACCGAGTTGCGACTCGAATTGCCCGGGACTCAACAGTCGAATGTGCCCCAATCCACGCCGGTCCCAAAACCACAGTTCATGGTTCTTCGCACCAGCGAACTCGATTCGCAGCCTCAGATAGAGAGGATCGGGGGGATCGCCGACCAAGAGTAGCCCGGTCATGCGAGGTTCGAAGATCAGTCGATCATCGGAATCAAATCGCAAAACGACTCGTTTGCCGACCCTTTCAACGGCGACGACTCGCCGACCCACAACTCGCCTGGCAAACTGGTCGATTCGGGGACTGATGGAGATGGGCTTACGCGGACAACGAAGTTTCTCGAGTGCTTCAACGACTCCACCCGTCACGCCGAGAATCCCTCGCCTCATGGTTTCGACTTCGGGGAGTTCTGGCATGGGTAAGTGCTTGAGACGACGGTGACCGCCGACAGTCTAAACGACCCGGGCGATTACGTCCCGGTGGCAATTTTGATCTGCGTCGGCGTTTCACGCCGACGAAGCTTGGCTTGCCGGTTGCTCAATCACCGAACCTCGTCGTAGAAACGAGGAGCAATTGAACTCTTGTTGATCTCCACCGATTTGTCAAAATCAGATCTTGCTTTTGCCTTTTCCTCTTTCATGAACCATGCTTTGCCTCGAAAATAGAAGGCGAGCGCGTCTTCGGAGTCAATACGAATTGCTTCATCGAAGTCTTGAATGGCCTTGTCGTAACTGCCCGTCCTTTCTCGGACGATGCCGCGCTGGCGGTGTGCCGTCGGATACTCGGGGTCGATGCCAATCGCTTTCGTGTAGTCAGCGATTGCCTTGTTGTACTCACCGCTGTTATGCCACGAAATCCCTCTGTTGTAATACGCCCGTGCGTGTCCTGAATCGAGCCTAATGGCTTCTGTGGCATCCTCAATCGCTCTTGCGAGGTCCCGTTTGGCAATCCACGCTGCCGATCGGCTAGCAAAACAGTCGGCATCCTTTGGATCGAGACGAATTACGGCGGTGTAGTCCTCGATGGCTTTATCGAAATCACCCTTGCTATCCCATGTCAATCCGCGATTGAAGTAAGCTTTTGCATTCTTTGGATCAATCTGGATCGCATGGGAGGAGTCTTCAATCGCCTTGTCGTACTTCTGCTTTGCCCACCACGCTGCGGAACGACCAGCGAAACCGTCTGCGTTAGCTGGGTCGATCTCTATCGCCGCAGTATATTCGGAAATAGCCTCATCGTATTTTTCTTTGCTATACCACTCTTTTGCACGTCGAAGGTGATCATCGGCGTCTTCTGGTTTGTTGTCGACTGCGTCAACAACCGGGCTAACAGGCCCTGGATCAACCCCACAACCAGCGGCAAAAGAGAGAATGACAATTGCCGAATACAGGAATCCACGCATTGAATAGACCGTGCAGTATCTAAGTTAGCTAACGGGTTTAAGGATCAAGTAATATCGTGAGAGGTCTTGGATATTTAAAGTGTAACCAACCTCGGCTTCATCGTCCGATGCAGTTCCGCGTAGTCCGGAAACTGCGATCGGTGGACATCACCGATCAATGCTTGGATAGAAACAGTCTCCAACGCCCGAATCGAGCACGCTCGCACATTGCTAACGATCACCCACTGTCAATTCCTGCGCATCCCAATCGGCCGTTGGCCACAGAATCGCCGTGCCGTCGCGACTGGCCGATAGCGCCGTGCGGCCGTCGGGGGCGAAGCCGACGCTGGTTAGTTCGCGGGTGTGACCGTCGAGGGTCAGGACTTCTTTGCCGGTGGCGGTGTCCCACAGTTTGGCGGTGTTGTCTTGGCTGGCTGTGAGCAGTCGCGACCCGTCGGCGCTGAAGGCGACGCTGGTGACGCTCGATGTGTGGCCGGTGAGTGGTTCGCCCACTTGAATGCCGGTGGCGGTGGTCCACATGCGGGCCGTGTTGTCTTCGCCGCCGGTGGCGATTTTCAGACCGTCGCGACTGAAGCGGGCGTCGAGCAGACCGAATTCATGGCCGGCGAGAATGTGTACTGGTTGTCCGTTGTCGGAGCGCCACAAGCGGGCGGTGCGATCGGCCGACGCGGTGAGCAATAGCGAACCGTCGGGTGAAAAACAGACCGAGCGGATCGGCGAGCTGTGCCGAATGGTTTCGATGGGAAGCTGCTTGCCGGTGGTGAGTTCCCAGAGCGCGACCTGTCCATCGTCGCCGGCGGTGGCGAGACGCAGCCCGTCGGGCGCGAAGGCGACGCTGTTGACATAGCCATTGTGACCACCGACAAGTTTGCGGACCACGCGACCGGTGGCGATGTCCCAAATCTTGGCGGTGGTGTCCCAGCTTCCGGTGGCAATCAATCGTCCGTTGGGCGAGACATCGACGCTCGCCACAGCGCCGTGGGGACTAAACCGCAGCGTTGTGCGGGCGGCGTTGCCGACGACATCCCACAACCGGGCGTCGTTGCCACCGACCGTGAGAATACGGCTGCCATCGGGCGTGTAGTTGGCCGCCCACAGCATGCCTCCTTCTTTAGTAAAATCGAGGGTCGGAGCGATCGTGGCGAGCGACGGGCCATCGGTCGCTGGGTTCCATTGCCAGACCTTTTGCGCGGCCCACGAAGTGATCAGCACGCGATCGCCGGTGGGCGAGAACCGCGCCGCATTGACAACCTGGTCGGCGATTTCGGTTGTCGCGATAACTCTT
>JBGSWC010000068.1:0-13615 GCA_041752635.1 Pirellulales bacterium
GGCGACGACGCACGCAATCGCCGGCCAATCGCCAATGGCGAGATAAAGGCTCGCCGACGAGCCGGGCTGGACATCGACGATCAGCGTTTCGGCCGTTTGTTTGCCGCTGACCGCGAGCAATCGCCCGTCGCGATCGATCGATGCCGAAAGGCCACCATTGGCGGCAACAACCATCGGCGTGCGCATTTCAATCGCACGCAGCCGGTTGCAAGCGAGGTGCATGTCGAGTTCGCTCGATTGCCGAAACCAAGAATCGTTGGTTATGTTCACCAACAGGTCAGGACGTTCGCCGCGGTCATCGAGTGTGGCCACATGGCGGCGGATGATGTGAGGCAACACGCTTTCGTAACAGATGCTCGGCGCGACTCTCATCCCCTCGACTTCAGGGGCCACAGGTCCATCGCCAGGCGTTAGCCCAAGCCCCATCGGCGTAATGTCATAGACCCACGGGAACCAGTCGGCGAGAGGGAGATATTCGCCAAATGGCACCAGATGTGTCTTCGGGTAAATCGCCAGCAGTTCACCGTCGCGGTCGACAATCGCGGCCGCGTTCTGGAACTCGAATCGCTCGCGAACCGGCAGCGTCTGGTCGTCACTCAATACGTGCGTACGGTCGATGCCGACGATGACGTTCGCGCCCGCTTCGCGCGATAAAGCCACGAGCGGCTGCATCGATTGGGCCGTGTAATCAGCCGGTGTTCCTTGCTCGCCGGCGAGTTCGATCACACTGTCAGCATAGGTCCACAGCACGTCGCGAAACATATTCTCGGGCCAAATCACGATGTCGATTGGCTCGCCAGCGCGATTGGCTTCGTCGACCGCGGCCAGCGTCAGCTCTCGATACTGTTTGACCACCCGGCGGTCGCGGTCGGCGTCGGCCTCCCACACGGCAGGTTCGTTGCCCTGGACGAGTGCAACACGCACCGTGGCCAGTTCCGACGTATTCGGTGCACTTAGCTGCACCGCCCCGTAAATCAGCGCCGCGATAAACAAGCAGCTCGCCGCCGCGAAACCGGTCGCGCGCGACCACTTGGGCTCATTGCGATTAACGCCGGCGATGACCGCCGCAGGCACCAACATCATCAAGAAATCGAGTGTGTAGGGACCGGCCAAATCGATGCACTGCACGATCGGCAGCCAGTGGACTTGTGTATGCACGGGTGTTGCTAAGGCAATGCCCGTGATGACGTGGGCCATCAGGTATTCGCAGGCGACCCACGCCACCGGCGCACTGATCCAGATCGGCACAGACCATTGCTGCTGGGCAAGCCGAATCGTGCGAATTGTCAGCGGCAGATAGAGCCCCAAGTACGCGGTTAGCAACACCCAGTTGATGTACTGCAACGGGTGAGCCATCGGAATCCAGTAAAGCGCCGCCAACCAATAGGCGAACCCTGCCAGCCAAAACTGGGTGTAGGGTCGGCGGCCCGGTAGCGTCGGTTTGCTGGCAACCCAAAGCCAAGGGAGCGGAGCGAACCACGCGAGCGGCCACCAAGAGATGGTGGGCTGCGCAAGCCACAGCAGCGCCATGCCCAAAAGGCCGGCGAGCAGCGGCTGAAAACTTCGCGGTTGTTTGGTCGTCGATTCGCTTACCATGCCGACAGATTACGCTGCCAGGCGACTTAGCGAAACAGCGGATCGGACGCGATTTCGGTCGACGACAAGTTTCGCTCGATCGACTGTTGAAACCGAAAGATGGCGGCGCGGGCTTGGTCGAGCCCATCGGCACCCAGAATATCGGTTTGCCAAGCACGCCAAACCGGGTCGGCAACGCCCGCGCGAACGGCGGCCGCCGAGGTCGCTCCGGCGATTGGATGCACCATTTCGGGGCGGTCATCATAAACGGCGAGCAGAATGTTCGTCTTCACCGCGATCTCCGCCAAAGCGGCGTGGTCGGGACCGAACCGCGAGCTAATTTGCTCGCCGATCGTTCGCCCAATAGCCAAGACTTCGCCCGCCGAGGGAGCTTCTGGCAGGTTGGGCATCGTGAGTTGCAACACTTTGGCAAGCTCTTCGGCGTCTTGCTTGGCTTGCGCCGCTGTGGACAAATCGTCACCGGCAAGCAGTGCGAAACTCAATTTGCTCGCTAACAGCCATACCACGTGCCGCGTATTCGAGCTATTGACAACAACGGGTGTCGCGCGAACCCGTGGCTCAGCCGTCGCAACGCGGACATCGTTCACGGGGGGTGGAGCTGTGGCGACTTCGACTGCCGCAGGCGGTTCAGGAGTTTGGCTCACATCGGTCTCGGTGCCGTAGTTTTCCGCCAAATCATTGTTAGTGCGGTCGTTGCGATCAACCGGGGCAGTCGGTGGCGAACTGCCGAGGGGCGATTCCAGCGATGTCGGACGTGGGCCCAGGAAGGCGGGCCAGTCGTCGTCGGCAGCTTTGACGTCGGCGACCTCGACCCTTTCATTGGCGATAGCTGTCGGCGGCACTTCGGTCGGTTCCAAAACGACAGCGACCTCGCTGTTGAGCTCGTTGTCGACAACTTCGTTGGCCCCGGCGGGTTCCGCTCTCGGCTCGTTTGGCAGTTCGTTGGTCGGTTCGTCGGTCAGTTTGTCTGGCAGTTCGGCTCGGCCGAGAGAGTCAGCAAACTGTTCGTCGGCGTTAGTCGTGTCCGATGACAAATCGACCGGTGGAAGACTCGGAAGTGGTAGAGGCTGTGAACCGCTTGGTTCGCTCGGATTATTGGCGACCGGCGTGACATCGGGTCGCACATTCTCGACACGAGGCTTCTCGACCTCTTCCCAACGAGGCGGCACCGCCACATCGGCCACAGTGTCGATGGGGATGTCAACAGGCTCATCAATTGGCTGTTCGCCGGACTCAACCGGCTCGAAGGGCGGAGCTTCGTTATAGGCCACTTCGGTGTAGCACCCCGCGAGCGAAACAAAGCACATCGCGGCCAAAATTGCCGCTGGGGCACGAAGACGGTGCGAAATACGGAAAGAGTCGACAAGTTGCATCATGATATGTGATAATACTCGTGTACGGGCCGGGGTGCCACTACGATACAACTCCAGCGGTTCGATTCGACGTGTTTGACTGGTCCCCCAATGGGGAGTTTTGCCTTTTATATCGATTAGTCAAAAGCAAGCCGCTCGCCCCTGGCGGCAATGCTAGCTATTTATCCTATGAGTTTTTCCCGACGACAGTTTCTCAAGCGTGCCGCGCTCACGACCGTCGGCGGAGCAGCGGGCGTTGGCTTCTATGCCTGGCAGGTCGCGCCGCACTGGATCGAAACGACGCACATGAAGATGCCGCTTGCCGGGCTGCCGCCGAATTGGCAAGGCAAGCGGCTCGTTCAAATTAGCGACATTCACGTCGGCCCAGATATCGACTATCGCTATCTGCAATGGGCACTCGAAAAGACGCTCGCGCTACAGCCCGACTTGCTCGCGATTACCGGCGACTTCATGACTTGTGTCTACGGCGAACAAGTCGACGCGGCGGTCAAGCTCATCGAGCGACTCAACCCCCAGCAGCAACCGATCATCGTAACGCTCGGCAACCACGACTACGGAAGCCCTTATCGCAGTAGTGTCGCCACGAATTTGCTCGATCGGCTTGCGATGATTGGTTGCATCCCGCTGCGAAACAGTTCGACTGTTATTGATGGACTTTCGATCGCGGGCACCGACGACTTGTGGTCCGGGCGACTCCGTTTCGACGCCACGCTCGCTGAGGTCGACACCTCGCGCGACTCGATACTGCTGACCCACAATCCCGACGCCGTCGACGACTTTGGCAACGAACAATTTCGCGGCTGGATCTTGTCGGGGCATACCCACGGCGGGCAGTGTCGTTTCCCTTGCCTCGGAGCGCCAATCGTACCAATCAAAAACCGTCGATACACTCGCGGTCTCATCGATTTAGGCAGTGGCCGCACCCTCTACGTCAATCGCGGGCTTGGCTACAAAAGACAGGTGCGGTTCGGCTGTGCACCAGAGATTACCGTCTTCGAACTTCAGCCCGGTGTCGTTTAGTGAGAGCGGGCAAGGCTCGTGCCGAGCATTTTAGCTGTTGGCTCCGCAGGAGCGTCGCCCTCCCGGAACTCTCCCACTGGACTCGCTCCGAGCGACTATGCCGACTACGCTAGTAGCTTGACTCAACCACCAACCAGACCTCCTCAACAGCTTTGTCATTGTTACTCGCGAACATCGGGCCATCGACGACTGGTGACGCTACGCTCACCACTGGCGGCGTCATTTCGTTGGCGGTCGTTTGCACGGTGTTCCTGGCCTTGGTGGCCCGTCGGCGGGTGCCGCTCGAAGTTCTTTTTCTTGGTGCGCTGGTCGTTGTCACACTGACGGGGGTGATCACTCCTCAGGATGCGGTCGCCGGGTTTGCAAGCCGTGCGGTGTTGCTGATCGCGGCACTGTTCGCCGCCGTTTCTGGATTACGAATCACCGGGGCACTCGACTGGGTGGGGGGCAAGTTGCTCGGACTCGTTCGGAGCGAACGGGCCGCATTATGGCGGCTTGCGCTCGTCGTGCCCGTTTCGAGCGTTGTGCTTAACACACCGCTGGTGGCGATGCTCGCCCCGGTGGTGGTCGATTGGTGCCGCAGCCACAAAGTTTCACCCTCGCGGCTCATGATCCCGCTCAGCTACCTGGTGATACTCGGCGGAGTCGTCACGCTCATCGGCACGAGCACGACGCTGGTCGTCAACGCCATTCTAGCCGACTTGCATCGCAACGGCGGCTATGCTCCTAAAGTGGCCGAGCGAGTTACTGAGCTTGGGTTCTTCGAAATCACTTGGGTGGGACTTCCGGTCGCCATCGTCGGCGCGGCCTACGTGTTGACCGTGGGGCCAAAGTTGCTGCCCAACCGGACCGACATGATCGAGCAACTCGGCGCGCGTCGGCGCGAGTATCTGCTTGAAATGCTCGTGCAACCGAGTTGCCCAATGGTTGGCAAAACGGTCGAGCAAGCGGGGCTGCGTCATTTGCCCGGTTTGTTTCTCATCGAAATCGATCGCGAAGAACAAATCATCACGCCAGTTGCACCGAGCGATGTTATTCGAGCGGGCGATCGCATGGTGTTCACAGGCGTCGTGCAAACAATTGCCGACCTCGAGCGCATCCCCGGTTTCGTGCCGGCGGTCGATATGACCTACGAGTTCGACCCGAAGCTGCGCCGCCAACGAAGGCTGACCGAGGTGGTGCTTTCGCGCACTTCGCCGCTGATAAGCCGCACGGTGAAAGAAGGCAACTTTCGCCGGCGATATAATGCGGCAGTCGTCGCCGTGCATCGCAACGGCGAGCGGTTGCCGACAAAGGTCGGCGACATTCGCCTCGAACCGGGCGATACTTTGCTGCTGCAAACGAGCAACGAGTTCGTCGAATCACATCGCAATAGCCGCGATTTTTATCTGGTGAGCGCGGTCGGCGAAAGCTCGGCCCGTCGCCACGACCGGGCACTCGTCGCGGCCGCTTTGTTCTCGCTGCTGATCGCTTGGCTCTGCGTCTGTGGCATTTTCGGCGACTCGATCGGCGGGCCGCTGAGTGTATTGTTCGCAAACAAGCCCGAAGCGATCGCTGCTATAGCGATTGTGCTCGTGATGATCGCCATGCGGTGCATGACGACCAGCGAAGCTCGCAATGCCGTCGACCTGCAAGTGGTGCTCACCATCGCGGCCGCGATTGGCGTTGGCAAGTCGCTCGAATCGAGCGGAGCCGCGAAGTTTTTGGCGCAAAGTTTGGTCGGGGGCGTCGAGTCGCTGGGCCTCGAAAACAACGCGCGGAGCTATGTGCTGCTCGCGGTAGTCTATCTGCTCTCGTCGCTACTCACCGAATTGATCACGAACGTCGCCGTGGCGACGATGATGATTCCCATCGCGATTAGCGTAGCGGTCGCCGGCGGGAACGATCCGCGTACCTTCATCGTCGCTGTAGCACTGGCGGCCAGCCTCAGCTTTGCCACGCCGGTCGGTTACCAAACCAACCTGATGGTGATGGGCCCGGGCGGCTATCAGCCCCGCGACTACCTGCTGATTGGTTTGCCGTTGACCTTAATCACAGCCACGACGGCGATTGTGCTGTTGCCGATGGTGTGGCCGTTCGACGGTTGAATAATTAGGCCATTGCGGATTTTTGACAAAATCCACTACCAATAACCGTAGTGGAGGTTGTTAAACCTCCCAAGCCAGTTCGATAGAGAACGTTTGACTTGTTCGACTATTCGAGAGACGACTGTGAGTCATCGCGATCACCTTCGACGAATGGAGCCAGTCCATTATCAAGCCGAAGCCATCGTGCATTGGACGCTCACAATCCGTGACCGAAAAATCGGCTGGCTTTCGCCCTTGTTCTACTACCGTTTTCGCGAACTTATGACTCATGCGGCATTTCGCTACGAACTTGCTTGTCCGATGTTTTGTTTGATGCCCGATCATTTTCACATGGTTTGGATTGGATTGTCGAGCGATTCCGATCAGTTGCTGGCAATGAAACACTTTCGCAAGTCGGTTAACGAGTCACTGCGACGAATTGGCTTCGAGCTGCAAGATCAGGCTTACGATCATGTGCTTCAGGCGCAGGAGCGATTGGCGGTGAACTTCCGGAGCTTATGCAGCTACATCGCCCGCAATCCAGAACGGGCATCGTTAGTCGCGCCTGACGAATACGCAACCTATCCGTATACCGGGGCGATCATCCCGGGATACCCACAGCTTCGTCCGTTTCAGCCTGACTTTTGGTATCAATTCGATCGAACCGTCTCGTTCCTTCGCCGCGAGGGACTTCTCCGCAAATCCAAAAAGAGTAGTGGAGGTTGTTAAACCTCCATTTTGGACAGCCACACGTCAACAGCTTCTCTCACAGCAGAGCGAACGAAACCGGCACCCGGATTTTTAACAAAATCCACTACGGATTACGCCGCAGCGCCAATCGCGAGAGCATTCGCAGCTTGCCCGCCAGTTCGCTGAGGCTGATCTTCGATACGCCCCGCTGCCGCTCGCGAAAGGTGATCGGCACTTCGGTAAAGCGTGCACCGGTGCGGTTGAGTAGCCACACGATTTCTTCGAGATAGGCGTAGCCTTGACTGCTGATCGAGTCTAATTCGATGTCGCGAAGCTTCGCTACGCTGTAAGCACGAAACGCTCCGCTGGTGTCGCGGGCCGGCAGACTGAGGATCCACCGGCTGAGCGAATTCATCACGTGGCTGGCGATGCGTCGACGTAGTGGCCAGCCTTCGATCGTGCCCCCTTCGATGTACCGCGAGCCAATCGCTACATCGGCCGTGTTCAGACATTCAACCAGCTCGGGCAACTTTGCCGGATCGTGACTGAAGTCGGCATCGAGTGTGCAGACGACTTCGTAGTTCTCGGCGATCGCGTAGCGAAAGCCCTCGACAGTCGCCGAACCGAGGCCGAGTTTGCCCGCGCGATGCATGCAACTTAGCCGAGCGTCGTCTGCAGCCGCTTCGTCGCACCAGCGACCGGTGCCATCGGGCGAGTTGTCGTCGACCACAAGAACATCGGCCAGCGGCACTGCGTTGTGAATGCCCGCAATAAGCAGCGGTAGATTCTCGATCTCGTTATAAGTGGCGACAACGACAAGAGTTCGAGGCGATGAGTTCATTGCTCTAATCGTAACAACACAATGTAGCCACCGTCGCTAGAGGGTGGACCGCACCACGAAAATCCCACCCCGGCCCGCTCTTTCGGGGGACGGAGAAGTATCGCCGGTCGCTACCGGCTGCGATAATCATCGACGATGGCCGCAAACCTTCGAACGGACGCAAGGGACTGCCGCAGTGTAGCTTACCGGCTGCCTGCCCCCCTGCCCCCATGTCAAGGACGCTGCAGCGTTGTAAACAACTGACGGTAGTCGCGTTTTTCGACGGAGCTCACACCGAGCGGAACATCGTCGTCGTCGACAACCAGCAAGTCGAGGTCGCCATCATCCACCTGCGACTTTTCGGGGCTGCTGCCCGCGAACTGAACCGGGGTCGAATCGGATTCATCGGCTACTTCTTGTTTAAGCTCATCGCTCCAGTTGTCGACCTGGCACGGATGCAGACACCCGCTGCTTGTTCCACAACGGCGTTCAGCCGCATGATCGTCGTCAAACGCATCGGTGACGACAGCAAAATCTTTTGGCTGGCTCGGCGACAAGGGCAACGACTTCTCGACCGCAAAGTTGCCATCAAGCTCGTCGGTCAACTCGATCGCATCAAAGAGTTCGGAGTTAAAGCTGTCGGAATAAGGGCCTTCCGTGCCGGGCGCTGAGGTTGGGGCTATTTCCAGCGACTGCAATTCGGCCAACATCCGGCTCGTTGTGCCACCGTCACTTTGATTGCAAACTCGCGGTGCCGATGGAGCGACGATCGATTGCACTGTGGCGAAACTCTCGATGACGACCTCTTCTTCCTCAAAATCGTCGGCGAATGGATCACGGGCCGGTAACTGCCGAATCGCTTCTCGAGGCAGTTTCTCGGCGACCTTTGCTGGCGGCTCCTGCAGGCTCTCCGCTTCGCGTTCGCCTTTAATTTTAGCAGTCGGTTTCGCGGCCGCCGTTTCCTCGAGCGGCAACAGCTCGAGGTCATCGTCGTCGAGCATCGTTTCGTCGCGCGGCTGGTCGTCGTGGCTCTCTAGGTCGAAGTGCATTTCGTCGCCATCCAGATCGCTATCCAGATCGGCGACCCGAATCGACTGCCGCGACGGCGTCGTATCTTCGCTCAAAGGACCGAACTCGACGACGCCTACCGATTCTCCATCATCGCCGTCAACGAACTCGGCTCTCTGCGGCGGTAAGTTCCACGGCGTAGGCAACTGCTGAAGATCGGCCCAGGCTGTTTCAATCGCGGCTCGTTCGAGCGTCGCGTAGCCGGCATCAGCCGCGAGCACGAGTGCCCGATCGCAAACCTGGTTCACCAACCGAGCGATTCCATCGGTCGCGTGATAGACGGCATCGAGTGCGTCGCCGGCGATTAACTTCTCGGCATCGCCGCCGGCAGCCGCGATGTGCGCACGCACATACTGCACTGTGTCGGCATGCGACATCGGCGACAAGTAACAACGCGTACTCACTCGCTGGTTAAACGCCTCGTTCTCGGGTGCCGCGAATAACTCTTCGAGGCTGGGACCACCGGCGAGCAGCAAGCGAACGCTCGCCTCTCCCTCGGGCGCGAGGTTGCCCAGCGCCCGCAATTCTTCGAGCAGTCGCTGTGGCAGAGCCTGCGCTTCGTCGACCAATAGCACCGTGCCATTTTTCGACTCAGGGTCGCGCGTCAGATAATCGACCAGCGAGATTCGTAACTCCCCTTCTTCGCGATGCCGATAAGGCTGCCCGAGGCTGAAGAGAATTGATTGCAACAGTGCCCGGCGAGTACAAAGCTGCGCACTGGTCAAACTAGCGACATGAAACCGCTCTTCGAGTTGTTCGCGCAACACGGCCAGTAAACTCGTCTTGCCGACGCCGGGAGTGCCAATCAGCAGTGCGGGCCCCTCGCCACGCTCCAAACATCGCCACAATCGCGTCCGAGCCTCTTCGGCACCCGACGAGGGAAAATAGCCCTCGGCACGAGGGTGCGAGGGAAATACACGAGGCCTTCCGGCGGCGAGACGAACGAGCGGCAACATAAAGGCTTCCTGCGTCGTTGGCGGGCGACAATTCGGGCGATGACATAGCGAGTGGCGGCATTGCCGCACGTCGAATCAAATCGGCAGCTTGCCCTGGTGTGCTATAACGAGAAAATGAGAGTCAAGCTTCGCAGCTTTCAGCGGTCAGCTTTCAGCCGGGTGTCGCTTCGCGACAGATTCGAGATTTAATAATGCCACTTTCGTTTCAGATCAAAATCTGTGGCATCACCAGCGTCGTCGACGCCCGCATGGTCGTGGAGGCCGGGGCCGATGCGATCGGGCTGAATTTTTACAGCAAAAGCCCGAGGGCCATCAGCCTTGATGCGGCTCACGCCGTCGCGGAAGCAATTGGAGACCAGGCTTGCCGCGTGGGGGTGTTCGTCAACGCATCGCCTGAAACCATTCACGACTACTGTAAGCGAGTGCCGCTCGACGCGATTCAACTTCACGGCGACGAGCCAGCCGGGTTTCGCGACAAATGCCCGGTTCATTTACCAGTGATTCGCGCGCTGCGGATTGAATCAGAAGGATTGGCCCCCTTCTCGGATTTTATTCATCCTTGGAAGTCACTCAGTGGCATCCTCTCGCCAGAAGCGGTTCTCGTTGACGCCCGCACCCAAAGTGCGTACGGAGGAACCGGTGTTGTTGCAGACTGGCAACGGCTGATAGATCACGCCACCCATTTGGAGGGTCTACCGCTGATCCTGGCCGGCGGACTCACGCCTGAGAACATCAGCGAGGCAATCGCAAAAGTGCGGCCCGCCGCAGTCGACACGGCGAGCGGGGTTGAAAGTGCACCGGGGAAAAAAGACCCCCAGCAGGTCGCGAATTTTGTCGCCGCGGCGCAACGAGCTTTTGCGATCGTCGGTTGACTTTTGCGATCGACGGTTGAATCGTCGGTTGAATTGTCGACTCGCTTGCGGTTCGACTAGCGGCCGGTTGCCTAGATGTGCGTGAACTAACTACAATCGGCGACAACTGAACGACCAACTGCCTGGGTTCTGTTTGGATCGCAATTTTTTATCGGAGATTCTGAAAGTGCCAGAAGTCGCAAACAAACTGCCGTATAAAGTCCTCGAATGCACACCCGCCGAGTTTGAGCGACTCGCGTCTTGGGGCCGCAAAGAAATCTCGCTGGCCGAGAACGAGATGCCGGGCCTGATGGCGCTTCGCGAAAAGTATGGAAAGGACAAGCCGCTCAAGGGGGCTCGCATCGCCGGCTGTCTGCACATGACCATTCAAACAGCGGTGCTGATCGAGACTCTCAAGCAACTCGGCGCCGACGTCACCTGGAGCAGTTGCAACATTTTCAGCACCCAAGACCACGCCGCCTGCGCGATCGCCAAGGCGGGCATTCCTGTCTTCGCTTGGAAGGGAATGAACGAGCAAGAGTTCGATTGGTGCATCGAGCAAACGCTGTTCGCGTTTGAATCGGGCGAAGCGCTCAATATGATTCTCGACGATGGTGGCGACCTCACCGCGATGGTCCACGACAAGTTCCCCGAACTCTTGGGCAACATCAGGGGCATCAGCGAAGAGACCACCGCCGGCATCCACCGGCTCGAAGTTCTCAACCGTAGCGGACGTCTGCAAGCCCCCGCGATCAACGTCAACGACAGCGCCACCAAGAGCAAGTTCGACAACTTGTATGGTTGCCGTGAGTCGCTCGCCGACGGCGTGAAGCGGGCCACCGACATCATGCTTGCCGGCAAAGTCGCCGTCGTGTGTGGTTACGGCGATGTCGGCAAGGGTTGTGCCCACAGTCTTCAGCGTTATGGTTGCCGCGTGATCGTGACCGAAATCGACCCCATCAATGCTCTGCAAGCGGCGATGGAAGGTTTCGAGGTGACCACCATGGAAGAAGCCTGCAAGGAGGGCCGGCTGTTCGTTACGACGACGGGCAACAAAGACATCATTCTCGGCAAGCACATGGAGCAAATGGCCGACGACGCCATTCTCTGCAATATTGGCCACTTCGATACTGAAATCGATGTCGCCTGGCTCGAAGCCGAAGTCAAAGCGGGCCGCGCCGCCAAAGACGAAATCAAGCCGTCGAATGTCGGGGCCGTCGATCGCTACACGTTCAAGAAGAGTGGCAACTCGGTCATCATTTTGGCCAAGGGTCGTTTGGTGAATCTCGGCTGTGCGACGGGCCACCCCAGTTTCGTGATGAGCACATCGTTCACCAACCAGGTGCTCGCCCAGATGGAACTGTGGAACAACGACGACACCTACCAGACCAAGGTCTACATGCTGCCGAAGCGACTCGACGAAGAAGTCGCACGATTGCACCTCGATAAGTTGGGCGTGAAGCTCACCAAACTGACCGACGAGCAGGCCGAGTACCTCGGCGTGCCAGTGGATGGGCCTTATAAGCCTGACCACTATCGGTATTAGCGAGTCCGCTTGCGGCTAAGCCGCGAGCGGCGGAACAAGAACCAATCGACAGCCGGCGATCTCTTTGATCGCCGGCTTTTTTCGTGTCGGTTACTCTACGCAGCGCCGCGACGCATTCGCGACCCTTCGCGACTCATGCACCTTGTCCTACACTGATTTCCACGACCTGCCCCTCGGCCCCAATTCTTGCTACGCTCCCATGCCCAACATCAGCGCATTGCCCGGTATTCGCTACGACCTTGGCCACGTTGGCTCGCTGTCGAACGTCATCGCGCCCCCCTACGACGTGATCGACCCCGAGCTACAGCAGCAGCTCTACGACAAGCATCCCAACAACGTCACTCGGCTAATTCTTGGCCAAGACGAGCCGGGCGACAACGACACCAACAATCGCTACACGCGAGCCGCGCGTTATATGAAGCAATGGCTGCGCGACGGGATTCTTTTTAGCGAAGCTCAGCCGGCCGTTTATCTCTATCATCAGAAGTTCACGACCGACGATGGCGCCGAGCACACCCGGCGGGGGTTCATGTGCCGCGTTCGGCTCGAGCCATTTGGCACCGGCAATATCCACCCCCACGAAGAAACGCACGGCGGCGCCAAGGCCGATCGTCTGAAATTGTGGACCCATTGCCGTGCGAATCTTAGCCAGATTTTCGGTCTCTATCCCGACGACGAAAACATTGCTCAGCAACTTCTCGAAACGGCCAGCATGGGCGTCACACCCATGACCGCGACCGACCATGTGGGCGTCGAAAGCACACTGTGGCCGGTGAGCGACTCGGCTACGTTGACGCAACTGCAAGCCGCCCTAGCCGACAAACCGGTCTACATTGCCGACGGCCACCACCGCTATGAGACGGCTTGTGCCTACCGCGACCAAGTCGCAGCGGAGAATGGCGGAGACCTGCCCACCGACCACCCGGCGAATTATGTGCTGATGATGCTTGTCTCGATGAGCGATCCAGGCATGTTAGTGTTGCCGACACATCGATTGTTCCGTGGCGTCCCAGCAATGACGTCGAGCCAACTCATTGAGAAGCTTGGCGATTGCTTCGATTGCGAACCGGCCGGCAGTGGACCCGATCGGGCACTCGAACTATGGCCCGAAATCGAAATGGAAGGCGAGCAAGGGACACTTGGTTTCTACACGGCCGAAGACGACTCGTGGACACTGGCCCGCATCACTGATGCCGGCCGCGAAAGGATGGCCGAAGTCTGTGACAAGTCAACCGACTGGCAATCGCTGGGTGTTGGCATCCTGCACCGGCTCGTGATGGACACGCTGCTCGACATGCCCAACCTGCCCGCACCCAAGTACGCCCGCAAGCTCGACGAGTTGCCCAGCGACCTTCGCACCGGTGACTCTGCCGGCCGCGACCTGACCGGCCAAGAAGGAAGCGGCGGACGGTTTGAACTGGCGGCCCTAGTGATGCCCGCCTCGCTCGACCATATCCGCGCCATCAGCCACCATGGCGAACGGATGCCGGCCAAGAGCACGTTCTTCTACCCGAAGCTGCTGAGCGGGTTGGTGATTAACCCGCTGGAGTAGGGGCTTCTGTTGCCCCCCGGCCTTGTTTCACGTGAAACGTTCAGGCAATTTGCACCACAGAGGCGTTTCACGTGAAA
>JBGSWC010000069.1:0-4694 GCA_041752635.1 Pirellulales bacterium
TGCTGCGTTCACGCACAATCCTCAAGTGCCGACGAGCCCCTCGCTCCGCAAGGCATAAAAATTTGCGAGGTCAACAGCACGACGGCTCAGATATGGGCTCGCGTGCCGCAACAAAACGCCGACGGCACACCTGCAAAAGTACGAGTGCAGTACTGGTCGCCTGCCACGTCAGCGGGTGATTCGGCAACACGCCTCACGCCTTGGTTTTCAATTCGCCCCGACAATGATCACACAGTCGTCGTCCCGGTCACGGGACTACTGTCGGACACCAAGTATCAATTGTTGGTCGATATAGAGACAGAAAATCCCAAAGCAGTGCAATTTATCGAGGGCAGCTTCCGCACCGCGGCAGCCGATAAGATTGCCGATGTAACGTTCACAGTAGTCACTGGTCAGCGATGGGAAACCCGCGACCACGAAGAGGGTCAGCAAATCTACCCGTCGATGCTCGATTTGAAGCCGAATTTTTTCGTGCATACCGGCGACGTTGTGTATTACGATAAACCCGAACCTGAAGCCAAGAACAGCGAGCTTGCTCGACTCAAATGGCATCGCATGTACGCACAGCCTCGGTTGGTCAAATTCCATCGCAATGTCGCTAGCTATTTCGTCAAGGACGACCACGACATTGTGAAGGATGACTGCTGGCCCGAGCAAAGCTACGGCGAACTTACTTGGGCACAGGGCGTAGCGATTTTCGCAGAGCAAACGGCCGCGCCGGAAACTCCCTACCGCACCATTCGTTGGAGCAAAGATTTACAGATTTGGCTGCCTGAGGGCCGCGAGTTCCGTTCGCCCAATCCCACGCCCGACGGTCCCGAAAAAACGATCTTGGGCAAGGAGCAATGGCAGTGGCTCGAAAAAACGCTGGGTGAATCCGACGCCACGTTCAAGGTAATCGTTAGCGCTACACCAATCGTCGGCCCTGACCGCAGCGGCAAGAACGACAACCACTGCAACGCTGGATTTAAGTACGAAGGAGATCGACTGCGGAAGCTGCTCGCCGACACGCCAAACACCTACGTCGCCTGCGGCGACCGCCATTGGCAATACGCTTCGATCGATCCGGTGACCGGACTTCGCGAGTACTGCAGCGGACCGACCACCGACAAACACGCCGGTGGCTGGAATCAGAGCCACTACGTCGAAGACATGCACAAATTCTTGCGAGTCAAAGGGGGTTTTCTCTCTGTAAATGTCACGCGAGACGAAGGCAAACCAACCATCACCTTCCGACACCATGATGTCGAGGGAGCGGTTGTGAACGAAGACGTTAATTCTCCGACGAGCGGTAGCTCGTCGGCTATTGATAACTGAACACTGACAACTAATAACCGACAATAAAAGATGGAACTTGCGTCTCATTACGATTTCGCAGCCGCCCAGCAAAAGTGGTATCCCATTTGGGAAGAGCGAGGGTACTTTCACGCCGATCCGGCCAGCGACAGGCCGCCGTTTTCGATTGTGATTCCGCCCCCCAACGTGACCGGCGCGCTGCACCTGGGGCATGCGCTCAACAACACGCTGCAAGACATTCTGTGCCGCATGCGGCGGATGCAAGGTTACGAAGTGCTCTGGATGCCCGGGACCGACCACGCTGGCATCGCGACGCAAGCCGTCGTTGAACGGCGGCTGCTCGCCGAAGAAAAGCTGAGCCGTCACGATTTGGGCCGCGAAGGCCTTGTTGAGCGTATCTGGAAATGGAAAGAGCAGTACGAAGCTCGCATCCTGGGCCAGCTCAAACAGATGGGTTGTAGTTGCGACTGGCAGCGGACTCGCTTTACGCTCGACGACCAGTGCGCCCGGGCGGTCCGCGAGACGTTCTTCAAGCTCTTCAGCGACGGCAAAATCTATCGTGGCAAGCGACTGGTCAACTGGGACACCTATCTGCAAACGGCCGTCAGCGACGACGAAGTCTTCCACGAAGAAACCAAAGGCCACTTTTGGCAGTTCCACTATCCGGTCATCGATCCCCAGCCCGGCGAACCGGCGCGGGTGACGATCGCCACCACGCGGCCCGAGACGATGCTGGGCGATACGGCCGTGGCCGTGCATCCCGATCCGGCCCGTGCGCTCGGAAAAGTCGAAGCCGACCTGCGCGAGAAGCTGGCTGCCGCGCCGGCGAAAGAAAAAACGCCAATTGAGAAGCAGCTCGAAGCGATCGCCGAACGACGCAAGATGAAGCTCCCTCAGCTCGAAACCTTGCGCGATATGGCGCAGCGTGGGGTCAAACTCAAGCTCCCCCTCACAGGTCGCGAAATCCCACTCATCACCGACGAGTGGGCCAAGCCCGAGCTTGGCTCGGGCTGCGTGAAGATCACCCCCGCCCACGACGCCAACGACTACGACGTGTGGCAGCGACACCCGGAGATCGGCGCGATCAGCATCATGCAGCCCGATGGTACGCTGGGCGACGCGGTGCCCGAAAAGTACCGCGGACTCACGATGCCGCAGGCCCGTAAGGCGGTGATCGAAGACCTTGCCGCCGGTGGTTTCCACGACCCCGAGACCGACGTCGAAGACCGCCTGATCGACCTCGCCCACAGCGACCGGAGCAAAACGCCGATCGAGCCGTACCTGGCGGATCAGTGGTTCGTAAAGATGGACCAGCTCGCGCAGACCGCGATGGATGCCGTGACCGATGGTCGTGTGAAAATCACCCCCGAACGCTACGCAAAGAGCTACCTCGATTGGCTGGGTGAAAAACGTGACTGGCCGGTTGGACGGCAATTGTGGTGGGGGCATCGGATACCGGTTTGGACGGGAATTGCTAATTCCAAACACCAGAAGGGACAGAAGGGAATCGAGACAGGATTTCGATCCTATTTCACGCACATGGGAGTACCAGAGGAAGATTACAGTATTCAGTGGGGCGAGGGCGGCGAGTTTAGATGGTGCTCCAGGTCTATTGCGTCGGACCAAGCGTGTTCGGCACTCGTTGATCATAGGAACTTGCCTAAGCGTGGAACTATAGCGCGTGATATGATGCCTCCGACCTCGGAAACGTCACCCAATCTCGATCGAGCACTGAAATTGTCGTTTAACGTGGGAATCGGACTCGAAGATTTAGACCAATCCGATGAAGTCCTCGACACCTGGTTCAGCTCTGCCCTCTGGCCGCATTCGACGATGGGTTGGCCCGAGAAAACTCCGCTGCTCGAGAAGTTCTATCCGACGAGTGTGCTGATCACCTCGCGCGACATCATCACGCTGTGGGTGGCGCGGATGGTGTTGATGGGTGAGTACAACATGGGGGAGGTGCCGTTTAAGCAGGTTTACATCCACCCCAAGATTCTCGACGGCTTTGGCGAGACGATGTCGAAGTCGAAGGGGAATGGGGTCGACCCCTTGGACGTGATCGAAAAGTTCGGTGCCGATGCATTGCGGTTTGGGCTCGCATATATCACGACCGAAACGCAAGACGTGCGAATGCCAGTGGAGTTTGAGTGCCCGCATTGCGGTGCGACGATTCCCCAAACCAAGAAGAATCGCGTTGAGCCTCGCGTGGAGTGCAAAAGCTGCAAGCAAGAATTCCGCACGCAGTGGGCCGAGAAGGAAGCCGACCTCAAGCTCCCTCGCGGTGCGGTCGTCAGCGAGCGGTTTGAACTGGCGCGCAACTTCGCCAACAAACTGTGGAACGCCTCGCGGTTCAGTCTCATCAACCTCGAAGGCTACGAGCCGGGCGCGGTCGATCGCGATGAGCTGCTCGTCGAAGACCGTTGGTTGCTGTCGCGGCTGGCGACGGTCACACGGCAAGTGACCGAGTCGCTCGACGCGTTCAAGTATGCCGAGGCGGCGAAGGCACTTTACGACTTTGCCCGGGACGACTTCTGTAGCTTCTATGTCGAAATGACGAAGGCCCGCTTCGCGAGCGAAGACGCGAAACCGCTGGCACAGCGAGTGTTGGCTTTTGCCTTGGATCAACTGCTGCGTTTGTTGCATCCCATGATGCCTTTCTTAACGGAAGAAGTTTGGAGTTTGCTAGGGACAGTTGCTCCCAAGCGCGGCTTGGCTAAGCCGCAAGTGGCGGAAGAATCTGTCTGCATTGCAGCGTGGCCGACCGTCGACGAGGCTCTCGTCGATCGCGAGATCGAATCGCAGTTCGCTGAGTTCCAGGGTGTACTCGGTGCCGTGCGTGAGATTCGTAGTCGACAAAATATTGCGATGAAAGAACGCTTACCTTTCTCGGTTAAGTGTTCACCCGAGTCGGCCAAGCGGCTCGAAGCGATGGCTCCGTATTTCGAGAAAATGGCCAACGCCGCCGCCACCGAACTTGGTCCAAAGACCGCTCCACCGGCAATGGCGGCCAGCGTCCCGCTGTCGGGCGATTTGGTCGGCATCGAAGCGTACGTCGATATCAGCCAGTTCATCGACGTCGAAGCCGAGACGAAGCGTTTAACAGGTGAACAGGACAAACTCACCAAATTCGCAGCCAGCATCGAAGGCAAACTCAACAACGAGAAGTTCGTCAGCGGAGCCCCGGCCGAAGTCGTCCAGCAACAGCGAGATAAGCTCGCTGAAGTGCAGGAGCAACTTCTTGCCATCGAAACGGCACTCGCAGGGCTACGCCCGTAGCGACCGTCCGCATTCAGTTGAACTAACACCCTCGCGCCGCTTATGATAAACCGGTCAAGTTTACCCCGACAACGGAACATAAGATGCGCACGATCCTTACTACCACACTCATGCTCTGG
>JBGSWC010000070.1:0-19918 GCA_041752635.1 Pirellulales bacterium
TCCCGGCGCGGAGCGCACGAAGGTGACGGGCAAAGTGGTCGGTGAGAACTTCGGCATAAGTGTCGGGGTGTGATTCGAGCACACTGCGGAGTTCCCCGCCAAGTGTCGGGTCGGTCAAGACCGAACCAAATGTGCAATGCAAAATCTGCCGACCCGCCTTGGTAAAGCCTTTACCTTCGGGCACTTCCGACCACAGCTCAAGATACTCACGTTCGATCGCCCGATCGTCGGGCAGATCGGCCGGGGCAGGGGTGCCAGCGACCGTCGCGTGGACGTGATAGGTTGCCTTGTCGGTGTCGTAACGCTCGCGGGCGAACTCCACAATTCGGCGGAACAGCGCCGGCTCGTGACGCGCCGCGACCCGCAGCGCCTCGAGATAGCTCGTGCCCGCGGTCTTCACATGGAACCGACCTTTAGTTGCGCGCGCCAGCGCCGGGTACATCGATATCTTGTCGGAACCAGAATGGAGGCTCAGCTTGTAAGGTCCCAGCAGCTCGGCAATCGCGTTGTGATCGGCCAGTGACACTTCGAGCTTCGCCGTGTCGCCGATGTAGTCGACACCTTTTTCCATCTCGCCGATGAAACGGGGTGCGAGGCTCACGAGCTTCATGCCATTGCTCAGGCATTGGTCGGCAATGATGTAGTGCTCTGCCAATGTCGTCGGCTGCTCGGTTTCATCAACACTCAGCTCGATCTCGTAGTCTCGACCGAGTTGCTCGTTGACCTGCTTTATGTAATCGGCCAGCTTGAGCGCGGCGACGATCGCCTTGCCATACTTGACCGCGCAACGCATGCAGGCGTGTTCGTTAAGCTGAATGACCGTTCCATTCGGCAGCGTGATTTCTTTTCCCAGATAGGTGGCGTACCAAGCGGTTTCGCCACGGACCGCGTCGAACTTCGTCCGCAGTGTCTGTTCGTCGTAGCTGTCGGCCTTTTCGTCAACGTCGCCCGAAGGGTCGATCGTAAAGAACGTAAATCCGACGGCAGCGGTGCGGTCGACATCGTTGGGTGTTTTGAGGTGGTCGGCGTCGGCACCAATGGGACCAGTCCAGCCCGACTCGATCGCGGCCGTCATCGCGTCATTCATCACCGTCGAAGGCTCTCGCCCAGTGCGCGCCATTTCGCGGATCGATTGCTGGGGGAAGATGGGCAGGATGCCCGCCCCGGCTTCTTTCATGGCCAGCACATGGCCCGGCGTTGCCAGTCCGATGCGATCGCCAAAGCCAAAACTCGGTTCAATGCCAAGGGTTACGGGAGTCGCTGTCGTGGTTTTGTTGCTCATCGGGCCTCCTGGGGCAGCAGCTTCTTCAGTGTTGCAATTGTGGTATTCGCAGCCGTGTCGGCGTCGGGGATCGGGAAGGCCTCGACGCACAAATAGCCTTGGTAATCGATGTCTTGCAGGGCTTCGAGAATGGGCGCGTGGTCCATGTGTCCCAGCCCGGCGGCGCGGCGATTGGAATCGACAAAGTGAACGTGGCCGACGTGCCGCCCGGCTTGGCGGAGCGCGCCGGCAATGTCGGCTTCCTCGATGTTCATGTGGAACAGGTCGGCGAGCAGCAGAACGTTGTCTGTCTCCAAGTCATCCACAACCTGACAGCCCGCCGCGAGCGTGTTGAACAGATTGGTCTCGTAACGATTCAAAGGTTCATAGAGCAAAGGCTGGCCTTTGCTTTTCGCGTAGGGTCCTAGTTCGTTGAGCGAGAGTTTAAGATAGTCGATCGCCCGGTCGTGAGAAACTCCTTCACCCGAACGACCCTGCATCGAGCCAATGATCGCCGGGGCATTGTACTGCGCCGCCAGATCGATGATGCCTTTCACGTAAGCGATGGCCCGTTCGCGCTTGGCCGAGTCGCCATCGGTAAGTGATAGCTTATGCTTGACGCACCCGGCACCGGTGCCAATCGCTGCCAATTGGAGTTGGTGTTTCTCGAGCAGCCCAGCTAACTCCGGCAGCGGATCGGCCGAGGGAACGAACAATTCAACCGCATCGAATCCGGCCTTCGCCGCGCGCTTGCACCCGTCGGCCAAACCATCGTGATAGACAAACGGTCCGCCGCGGGCTTCTTCGACCAGTGAGATTGTGATTGCCGTTTTCATCTTGCTATAAAAACTTTCGTGTTATTCGAGTTCGATGAAATGGAGAACGTCATTCCCGCGCAGGCGGGAATCTAGTTTGTAAGCGTCCCGTCTGGATTCCCGCCTACGCGGGAATGACGGAAACAACGACGTTGTTCTTGCTATGTCCTTAGTTTGCGTCGAGTTCAATCACGGTCTTGATCGCGCCTGGCGCAGGTGTGGTCAGGCCAGCAAACTGCTGCGCAACATCCGCAAACGGCATCCGCTGCGTAATCCACCGGTTGGTGTCGATGCGGCCCTGCTCGATGTGCTCGATAATCGGCGGGAACTCGGCCGGCAACGCATTACGGCTCGACAGCAGCGTCGCCTCGCGCAGGTGCATCGTCTTATGCGGGAACGACACGTTCTGTGCCGTGATGCCAACGTAAACCAAACGGCCGGTCGGTGCCAGATAATTGAGTGCCGCTGACATTGCGTGGTGGCTGCCCGTCGCGTCGATCACCAGCGGATAGAGATCACCATCGGTTAGTTTTTTCATCGCTTCGATTTCTGCGCCTTCTTGCCCTGGTTGCACGAGTCGATCGATGCCATAAGTGTTTTGGCAAAACGCCAATCGGTCTTCGCTGAGGTCCATCACTGTGATGTTTGACCCGGCGAGGCGGACGAACTCGATCACCGACAAACCGATCGGACCGGCACCGATTACGAGTACGTTTTCACCAGCGCTGGCCCCTCCACGAGCGACAGCGTGGGCACCGATTGCGAGCGTCTCGACCAGCGCGAGCTGTTCGAAGGTGAGCTTCTCTGACTTATGTAACTTGTCGGCCCGCACCAGGAAGCGATCGCGGAGCCCGCCGTCTTCCATCACGCCGATGACCTTGAGCGAAGTACAGCAGTTGCCGTTCCCCTTGCGGCACGGGAAACACTCGCCGCAGTTCATATAGGGTTCGACGCTGCAACGGTCGCCTTTGGTGACGTTCGTCACGCCCTCGCCCACTGCCAGTACCTCGACGCCGAGCTCATGGCCGGGAATCCGCGGGTACTGAAACAGCGGCATCTTGCCGAGGAATCCCCCCAGGTCGGTGCCACAAACCCCGACGCGATGGGTACGCACCAAAGCCTGCCCCGGACCGGGATCGGCTGGCTCGGCAATATCGATGGCCTTAATTTGGCCAGGCTCTTCGAAGGCGATTGCTTTCATCAGTGTTTTCCTAAGGGATCGCTCAAGAATAACTTGGGGATTTGATTAATCGCAGAGTGCGCGGAGAGCGCAGAGATGTTTGCTGGAACACCAATCGACACTCGTGATTTTCGATGAATAGTAGCATTTGCCGTTTGTCGGTTGCTTTTTGATTCGTGATCGGAAGCCAATAAACTCATTCAGGATAAGTCAATGATGCGAACCAGTCGTCGTATTGCGCCTACGCCTAACATTAGCGACGATTAGCGTTCCCCTCTCCGCGTTCTCGGCGATCTCTGCGGTTCATCCTCTTTTTCACTATCGAGGAAACGCCGAACTTATTTTTGATCCATTCCTAAGTGCTTACTCGCTGCGTGGCGCGGGGATGTTGGTCGGTAGAGGGTTGACCGGTGTGTCGTTGTTTTTGGGATCGCCCTCGATATGAAACCAGTTGTGGATCGGCTCGAGAATCGCCTGCACCTGGGCGAGCAGATGCTGGTCGATCGGTTCTTCTGCCCAACCGGCCCATTGGCGGATGCGATCGGGGTTCGCCGATCCGGTCACACAGGTGGCGAAGTCGGGGTTCGCGATCGAAAACTGCAGCGCAAGCTTGGCAATGTCGCTCCCCTGCTCGCGGCAGAAGTCGGCCGCTTTTTTCGCCACGGCGCGAACCTCGCGCGTCGCCTTGTGCCACTCGGGGAGCGTCGCATCGGTCAGCAGCCGCGCCGCGAACGGCGCCGCGTTCATCACACCGACCCCTTTTGCTTTGCACGGTTCAATCAGCCGCAGTGCCAGGTCGTTTTGCAGTGTGTAGTGGTTGTATGTGAGCACGACGTCGAGGTCGGCGTTCTCGACTGCGTGAAGCAGCGTCTTGATCGGATAGCAACTCACACCGATGTAGCGTACTTTGCCGAGTTCGACTTGCTTCTTCAGGGCTGGAATCGTCTCGCTGAAGACTTGATCGGGATCGACAAACTCAATGTCATGGCAAAGAACGATGTCGAGATAGTCGACCTTCATCCGTTCGAGCGAAATATCTATGCTTTCGACCACGCGCCGGGCCGAAAAATCGAAGTGGGCCGGTGCATACCGCCCCAACTTCGTGCAAAGGTAGTAAGAGTCTCTAGGAATCTCGGGCAGTACCCGGCCCAACAGCATCTCGCTCATCCCGCGTCCGTAATAGGGCGAGGTGTCGATCAGGTTCATCCCCACATCGAGGGCGACGTGTACCGAGTTGAGGCACTCGTTCAAATCGACGCTGCGAAACTCGGCCCCCAGCGAAGATGCCCCGAATGCGAGCGAGGTCGTCTGCAGATCAGTCTTGCCGAGTGTGCGTTTGTCCATATTGTCGCCAACCGTGCGAGTTTTGCCAACCGAACCGGCCGGTATTGGCCGCGCTCACGCTGGAGTTTGTTTCCAACCGAGTACCAAGCAATATAGCCAATATGTCTCAGCGCGACAGTGACCGTCTGTCGGGCACCGCCATGCCGGTCCGTCGGCCCGATCCCATTCACGACAACCAGATTCATTGCATTCGCCTTCCCGCCCGGATACCATAAAGTGCCGTTGTCGGCTGTCACAACGCGGGCGTAGCTCAGTGGTAGAGCGCTAGCTTCCCAAGCTGGATGTCGCCGGTTCGAGCCCGGTCGCCCGCTTTCGTTAAACCCGGCAATCCGACGTTGAGGTCAACGAATACGACGGCTTTCATCGCTGCATCGAGAGGAGCGAAGATGGCACACCACGACCCACTTCTACTAAAATGAACACTGGTAGTGGTGCCCGAGATATAACCAAAACCTGTGGATGAGTGATCTTGAAAAGGGCGGCGTACTTGGGCTTGATTTGGTTTATTCACAACCATCACCCCCAGGAGTACGCCACCATGGCCGAGACTACCAATGCGACAATCGAAATGCCAGCCCTCGCCGCGCGCGATGTGCTGAGTGACGCTCGCTTCACTCGTTGCCAAGCGCTCAGCTCGTCTTCGGTATGGTTGCCTTTGTTACTCAAACTCATCCGAAGGGTCCGACAAGTCGCTCTCGGGCGGCCCGTACAATCGCGTTCCATCGGCAGTAAAGCGACCTCCATGCACCGGACAATCCCACGTCTCTTCCACAGGATTCCACTGCAGCAGTCCCCCCATATGCGTGCAGATCGCACTGTGCTGATGAATGCAGCCATCGCGGGTGCGGCACACGGCAACCTGTTTGCCCTCGACCTTACCCACCTCTCCATCGCCCGGTTCGAGCGCGTCGACATTAACCGAAGCTGATGGCAACACTCGGTTTGCGTAACTCTTGAGTGCCGGAGTTTGATCGAGCACTGCGCTTGCCACACCACTCAGCGAAGTCCGGGCGGGCGACAGCGATTTTTCTAGTGGATGACTTTTGCCTTCAATCAAATCGGCAAGCATCACGCCCGAGGCCGTACCGAGCGTCAAGCCGACGCCGCTTAACCCGGTGGCGATCCAAACGTTGCGTTTGTTGGCAACCTTGCCAATGAATGGGAGACCATCACTCGACTCAAACAATTCGGCGCTCCATCGCGATACAATCTCGGTTATCGGGAATCGCTCGCGCGACCAGGCTTCCAGCGATTTCAGGGCCTCTTCTTCGCCACCTTCGCCCGTCCGATGGTCACTGCCACCGATCATGATCGTGAGGCCGTCCCCCGTGGCGCGGCGGACGTAGTGATAGGGGTCGGCGTCGTCCCAAAACAAGGCATCGTCGATGGCTTTTTCCACTTCTGCCGCAATCACATACGACTGGTAGGCAGGCGTCTGAACGTACAGTCGCTGCGATCCAGTAAAGTTGCAATGCACGGCAGAAACGACTTGGTCGAAACGAACTTCGCCGCGCGAAGCATCCAGTGATGTAGGATGTTCGTCAGTGGGACCGCTTACCAGCGTACGCTCAAAAATGGTACCACCCCGCTCGATGAACAATTGGGCCAGCCGAAGCACGTAGGCCAAACTATCGATGCGTCCCATGCCGCGAATTTTGTAACCCGCCATCGCACGGCTAAGGGGAACCTGTTCGATCCACGCGACGTTAAGACCGATGTGTGCAGCCTGATCATATTCATCGCACAGCGCGTCGACCCCACTTTGCGATTCTGTGTAGCAATAGGCGGGTACTTCGTCGACATCGACATGATCTTGGCCTCGCTCCCGAATCGCAGCAATTGCGCCGAGCCTCATCTGCGTGAAGATCCGCGCTTCGTCGATGCCCAGCATGTCGACCAACTGCTTCGGACCCATCTCCGGATGGGCATCCAAATGACCACTACTGCCGCCCGTTGTACCAGCGCCCACAACACTCGATTCGCAGACAGTCACCTTCCGTCCACGGTCCAGCAACTCAAGCGCGACACTCAGCCCAGTAATTCCACCCCCAATCACCAGTACTTCGGTCTCGTGCTTGCCATCTAGCGCGGGATACGTTTGCTGAAGCGGGTTACGTTGCGTCCAGTACGAGTCATGAACGGCCAGCACGGGCGACGTGTCGGCTAGGTCCGCAGACGTTTTCTGTGTCAATCCGGCCGATTTGCTGCTGCCGGTTTCAGTTATAGCCATCCGCTCCCTCGTCTGTTCGTAGCCAAATGCCGCACCGGGCGGGCATCGTACGGTCAGCATGTAACGACGCACGGCGGGCGGTTACTTGCTTCACTTATTTGTGGGAATTGCAAAGCAAATGCCGCGCCAAGCACAGCATCTCCACCCGTTCGTCACAAGCCCGCTAGCAGGCGTATGCCACAATCGATGCGGATACCCCCTATGTTTCGCCGTATCCGATGACTCACTTGCGAGCAGTCAGCAAGCGGTGCCTGGCGAATCACCCACCCCCACAATCGATCGCTACCCACCCAGGGTGGATCAGCGAAGCACGACAACTGGCTTTCGTGTTGCCAAAGCGCGTTGCGGCCGATACGCGGTGGCTTAGCATCTCTTTGCGCCAGACCAACGTGCATCCTGCGTCCGAGCAAGGCGATTCCGCCTAGCGTAATACCAACTGTAAAAACACAGTTTCCGCTCGACCCACCCAGGCGACACCCAGCCAAATCAAATTCAGCCAGTCGCCGCAACTTGTTGCTGTGAAGTGAGTGATCGCCGACCGGTCGGGGGAGCCGTGGATGGCTGACTCTCGTTTGACCCAGAACTACACCCCGCCGGTGGGAATCGGTGGCCACTTTTTCGAGCGCTTCGAGCGCGACGTGAACCGATTTAAGGCACTCGTTCAAATCGACGCTGCGAAACTCGGCCCCCAGCGACGGGGCCCCGAACGCCAGTTCCATCGTGTGAATATCGGTCTTACCGAATTTTTGCTCATCGATATCGTCGTCAACCGTGCAACTTGCGTCGCCGGCCCCGCCTACTGTTAGTCAGGCTCTCGCCGAAATTCGTTGGCAGCCCAGGACCAGAAGATAAAGCCGATATGAGTTGTGGCGACAGTGATGGGTTGCCAAGCGAGGCGGGGAATGGATTGCCGGCGGGGTGCCATTAGCATATCGCGCTGGGAGGGTGGCAATGATTGTGTGCCGTGAAGCTCGTAGGCAACTGCATAAGGTTCATTGGATGCCACCACTCCCAACTACTTCAAAGGCGGCTGCTCAATCGGAGTCCCATTGGTCGTGAGGATTTGGATTTCGTGCGCGCGATGTGGGCCGCGGTAGGTCCAGACGATTTTTTTCTCGCGAGTCACTTCGAGCACCTTGATGGCGTCGCCCTTGGCGGCGTAGCTGGCGATGACCGTGTTGCCGTTCGGCAACCGCTGAGCGCCACACGGATCGGCGAGTGGCTCGCCAGGCAAGTCGTCGTTGGTCAGTCGCCAGGCGATTTTTCCCTCGGCATCGAACTCGACGACTTGATTGCCGTGCGTGAGGGTGACCAGCGTCGACCCATTTTCCAGACGAATGGCAGTGAAGGGCCAGGTCTCGGCTTCGCGACCCCCCAGTTCGGCAAGATCGGTCTTGAGCACACGCACCACCTCGCCTTGCGCATCGTATTCCTTGACGGCAAATGCCAACAGGTGGGGCACCAGGTAGTTGCCGCTCGCCAGCTTGCGGGCCATGCGAGTTTGCATGTGAGCATTGTCGGTTTCGGGATCGAGCGGGATACTCGCCACCTGCTTTCCGTCGGCGTCGATCTCTAAAAGTCTTGGGGCACTCCCCAATTCGGTAATGAGGGTGCTACCGCTCTCTAGTCGTGCTGCGGTTCCAATCTCTTTGTTCGCCGGCGACTTCTTGTAGCGAAAGACAGTTTCCTTTTCGCGCGTCAGTTCGACAACTTCGTCGGCCCAGGCAATCAACACATTGCCGTTCTCCAGCACAAAGCCATCCCTGCCACCCGGTCGACCGGTGTCCCAAGCCTCGTTGCCCTGCTCGTCGATGATGCCCGTAAAGGTAGGCCCCACGATCAGAAAAGAATGCCGCACGTCTTCGGCCAAACTCACCGACGCAGAGCCTCCGAACACGGCCACAAAGAGCATCACAAAACGAGTCAACATCGGCCACTCCTGCCTGAAGTTTTGGAAAGCGCACGGGAGATTCGCGGAACTTGATTCAAGCTGCTCGATTGTAACGAATCGGGCCGGACGAAGTTACCGGCTCGGGGTGGTGGGTTGGCAGAGGTCGATGTACCGCAACTAGCGTAGATGTTTCACGCTTGTGAAAGTTGGTGGGTGCCGCGAGCGTGTACAAGTCACGCACCTATTGTACATGTAACCGCAGCCCGTAGTGCCACGGCGGCAGGTCGATTACTTCACCAGCTTGCAAACCAACTTGAGTAGCCCATTCAGCCACTTGTTCCGGGCGTGGCCGAATCTCAAGACTCGGTCCGCGTGGCGTGTGGCCATGCTTCCAATGGGTGACGAGAATATCGGGGGCAGCTTCCGCAGCATGTCGCAGCAGCAAGGTAGGTTGCTCGCAATGCAGAATGTTGAATAACAACACAGCGTCAACTTGGACGCCGAAGCCTGACTCTACTACGTCGCATTGCTCGCAGACAATGTTCAGGCTACCTGCACGCTCCCGCGTCCGGTCAAGCATCGCCGGGTCGACGTCAAACGCATACAACTTTCCGCTAATCGCCTGAACAATGGGAATCGAGAAAGTACCGTAACCGCAACCCAACTCCGCCACGTCCCCATATTGCTGGATATTGAATCGCGATATCGTCAACGGCACGTCAAACAAGGTTTCCCAATAGCTTTCGTCTGGCATCCCGCTATCACGTATTTTCATGGCGACATTATACCCCCGTGGCCCAACGTGGACGAACCCTCATGGCGCCGTTGGGAATCCGACCGAAACTGCCTCGGCTTCATCGTTCTACGCTACTTAGCCCCCGCCGCGTTCTTGTCGTCGTTGCCGTGCATTTGTTTCCCGACGTGCGACGTTCTCGTTGCCAATTGCGATGCTGATTCGCTCGGCCCGGTGGGCCAAGCTACGGGCTCATGTGGCCAAACTTTGTTGTAGAAATTGGCCGCGCGGCGTGGTAGAAAGACTGTACAAGAAAGTGTGTTTGCCGCGCTGGAGAAAACCAGGAAGTGGCACCCGGCGATGAGACGTAGCTCATCGGCTAGGGCCGAAACTCTTGGCGAGTTCCGCTACGAGTCATGTGCAAAAAGAAGGCTTTGACAGGTTTTGTCCAAAACGTCGCCAACTGGTCGGTCAAAACCCAGGTACGAAATTGGCCCGAAAAGCTCGAAATCGACTAGAAAATAAGTTGTTTTTGCAAATTGGTCGCTAAACAAAATTCAGGGTTTTGTCCCCTCCAATCGTGTTTGCCATTTCGTGGACAAAACGATCGGAACAAAAAGCTTTGCCAGTCTCAATTCTTGCCTTGAATTCGTAGTTGCGGGTCGTCCACCGAAAACACCAACGCCATCGCCCCGCTGAGGTGCAGCCGCGACGACATGTAGCAGCCTTTGTCGTACATGTCGCAGCAACCGTCGTGGCTATTTTGGGAAGATCAAAGTAAGGACTCGACGCGCCTGCTCGCCGCTATTGCACCGCGGTGGAGTTGGATGTTCCCGGATAGCGGTCGTGCTCGTCGTTGGTGCTAGCAGTGGGTTGTTCCATCTCGCCAGCGGGTGAGCCATCAACTATCCTCCCCGACTGTTTCGAGCGAACCCGTTTTGAGTGAGTGCGAGGCCGACGCCGATGAACATAGCCGTTTTCCTGCCCAACTGGATTGGCGATACCGTGATGGCCACCCCGGCGCTGCGCGGGCTTCGTGAGTTGGCTGGCGAGGGACAACTCGTTGGCGTCATGCGGCCCTACGTGAGCGAGGTGCTCGAAGGTCTCGATTGGTTCGATCATCGGGTGCTGTTCCAGCCCAAATCGAAACGGCCCGAACTCAAGACCGGTCGGGCGATCGCACACCTCAGGTCGCTCGATGTCGACTTGGCGGTGAACCTGACCGGCTCGCTCCGCACCGCTTGGATGGCTTGGCGATCGGGGGCTCGTCGTCGGGTGGGAGCGGTACGCGATGTCCTTGGCCGACTGCTGTTGACCGATGTGGTCGAGAGTCCCAAAGCCCATATGCTGACCGTGCCCCAGGTCGACCGCTTTATCGAAATCGCTGTTGCTGCTGGTTGCCGTGATATGACTCCCGATTTGACGCTCGCGTCGTCGCCGGGCGACGAAGAAGAGGCCGATGCTGATTGGCGTCAGCTTGGTTTGCCCGCGGGTGACAATGTCGTCGTGCTCAACGGCGGCAGCGGGACCGGATCGGCTCGCCACTGGCCGGTGACGCACTTCGCGGCACTGGCCCATCAAATCGTTACCAAGCTCGGCATGAGTGTGCTCGTCAACTGTGGCCCGGCGGAGCGCGACGCCGCACGCGACATTGTGAAGTTGTCGGCCTCGCCCCACGTGAAGAGCCTCGCCGACTTCGAGCTGCCGATTGGGCTCAGCAAAGCGGTGATCCGTCGCAGCCGGTTGCTCGTTACCACCGACAGCGGGCCGCGCTTCTTCGGCGTGGCCTTTGGCCGGCCGGTGGTCGCGCTATTCGGTTCGACTCCACCCGAAATGACAGCGACCCACAGCCCCCTTGAAACGCGAATCTCACTGGGCCTCGACTGCCAGCCCTGCATGAAACGGGTTTGTCCGTTGGGGCATCACCAGTGCATGACCAATCTCACGGCCGACCGGGTGATGGGGGCGATTGAGCGCTTGTTGTGTGACGGGCGTAGCTCGTTGGTGGCGTGAGACCAAGCGGGCGACAATCCCAAAAGCAGGAACCCAAAACGCCAAGCTCGGCAGGAGCCGCGGCCCGGCAGACGCTCGGCAGCCGGCGCTTTACTCTTCCGCTTCGGCCGAGGCTTCGTCGGCGTCGGCTTCGTCTTCGATTGGCTCGACCGGGGCGGTGAGGTCTTCGTCTTCGCGGGGGGTGAGGCTGCCGTTGACCATGTCGATCAGGCGGGTGACGAGCACGTTGCAGGGGATGGCGTAGCTCTCGGTGCGGCCCGAGCGCGAGACGTTGAAGCCGACGACTTTGCCGTCAAGGTTCACAATTGGTCCGCCACAATCGGTTACTTTGAGCACGGTGTCGTGCTGGAAGGCTTTGGGGAACCCAAACCGGCGTTGGCTTAGTTCACTGCCCAAACTGTTTTGGTAGTCGCGGCGATTGAGTGGTTCCATTCCTTCGGGTTGGCCGGTGAGCACGGCTTTGAGTTTAATTTTCTTGCCGCCTCGCAGCACCGTCAGCTCGACGTCATCGCCCGGGCTGAACTTTTTGATTTCGCCGATCAACTTTTCGCGACTAGGAGTGGGCGTGTCGTTGACGGCGGTCACAATGTCGTTCACCAGCATTCCAGCGTCGGCCGCGCCGGTGTCGGGGAACACCTTCACAATGCGGGCTCCCTCTTTCACCTGGTCGAGTTGCACACCAAGAATGCCGGGCTGGTGGCGAATCCGCCTTGTGTCGACGCTCATCACGCCGACCGCGACGGGGTCGTTGTCGATGCCAACCGTGGCGACCCATTGGCCCACGTCGCCATCGATGTCGCGGAGCATGTCGACAGTTGGCAAATCCTTGGCGGCGACCTTGAGCGCGGCCAAGTCGTATTCGCGATCGACTCCAACAATGCGGGCATCAAGCTCGCGGCCATCTTTCAAGCGGCAAGTCACTTGCCCTTCGAGTTGGCTCGCCTTGGTGACAATCCAACCATCAGGACCAACGATGCCGCCGAGCGCGGCATCTTTTCCATCGCACTTCACGCGGACTGTCGCCTCGGTCGTGGGCGCGATGGTTTCGCGAAACGCCCGCCGGACCTGCGGCCCATTGGTGAGTCGCGACTTGGGAATCATCACGCGTTCAAGCGCCTGGCGAAACGCCTCGCCCGCCTGCTCGCCCGTCTTTTCGTTGTCGTCTTTTTCTTGCGCCGGGGCGATCTGGGCCGTCAGAAGAATGGCGGCAGTCAACACGAAACATGACACTAAACGCGGCACAGCGAAGAAAGTAGTCAATTGAGTTAACTCCAAAATCGATGGTTTTTGAGCGGCTGTTTAATGAACACTGATCTGCACCAATTAACGCAAATTGCTTTTTAAGCTGCCCGCGAAATCAAAATGAGTTTGTCCAGATGAGTGGAGATTAGCAAACGTCAGCGTTCCCAAATTTCTAAAACGAGAATCGTCGTTGTCGATTTAACCTTCTTCTTCGGACGGAGGTTCAAAGTCGGGCGAGCCGGGCAGGGCCATTGGAGTGACGGCGAGTCTGACTTCGATTTCCAATGGTTTGTCGTCGCGCAGCAGGCCAATCTTGACTTGGGCTCCCGGTTTCGAGCTGAGCACGCGTCGCGAGAAATCGTCGAACGATTCAATCGACTTGCCATCGAACGACTCCACGATGTCACCCACTTTTATGCCCGCGCGAGCGGCTGGCATGTTGCCGAAGACTTGGGTGATTTTGGCTTTGCCCTCCAGGTCGTTGCCGGCAACCCCCAGCAGGGGACGCTGTTGGACTTGTTCGCGGGAGCCAAGGCGGCCTCCCCAAATCTCGCCGGCCACCAAACGATCGCGGGTACCGTGGTAAGTGCTGATTGGGACGTGAAAGTTGTTGGTGATCGACTGACCGATGCGACTGTGGATGCCGATCACTTCGCCTCGCATGTTGAACAGCGGGCCACCTGAGTCGCCACCGACGAGGGTGCAATCGGTATTGATGACATCGTCGTTGGCGAACAGCACGCGGCCGAGCCGCACCGGCGGGGTGCGTTCGCCGTCGAAGCCCCCCGGCTGGCCGATAGCGACAACCCATTGGCCTGACTTAATGTCACCCGCCTCGGCCATTTTCATGTAAGGCCACGGGCCCGGTTCGGTAATCCGCGCCATTCCGCTATCGATTTGGCGATTTACACCGAGCGTCTCGCCCTTTACGCGGGTCCCATCGGGAAAGATGAAAACGGCTTTGCGGCCAGGTTGCCCACAAACGTGACCGGCGGTCAGCACCAAGCCGTCGGGACTGACAATGACGCCGCTGCCAAAGGCTCCGCCGATCTGAATCGACACGGTCGAAGGCGACGCCGCCGTGAGTACCTGCTTGAGTTGATTCTCGATTGCCCGCAAATCGTCGACCGATTCGGGATACCGTTTTTCCAAGGCCTTGGCCGTTTCGTCGTCAAGTGCGACCTTCGTAGGACTCGGCTGCGCTGCTTCGGCGGCTTTTGGTGAGGGCTTGGCCTCGGGTTCGGGTGGTGCGGCAACCGTGAGGTTGGCCAGCGATACGAGCGTGGCGATTAAGAGCAGGCGATGCCCCGCACAAATTACCTGGTTTACCATCCTCGCGTGATCCTTATCGATTTGCCAAATTAAGCCACTGATCGTCATAAACTCCCGCAGTCGTGTTGACACTGTACGGGTGTATAATGTACTATTGTCTAGCAGTCGTCGAATCCGACACTTCATTGTAGGCGCGCTGTCTCTTTCGTTATAGCGAATAGGTGGCGGCAAGCGAAATTTTGCGAACGATTTTTTTACGAAACAGCCCGCAATCGGTGTAGACCTTACGTTCCCGCTCTAAACCGGCACTAACCCAGAATGGGGCGAAGAAAGCCCTTGAAGAACCCCGAAGAAGGAAATTCCCGATGCTCCTCGATTCGCTCACGACGCGCCAACGCGAGGTGTTTGAACTCATCCGCGACAAAATTACAAACCGTGGTTACGGCCCGACAGTTCGCGAAATTGGCCAGCACTTCTCAATTAACTCGCCCAACGGTGTGATGTGTCACCTCAAGGCGCTCGAGAAGAAGGGGCTCATTACGCGCGAGCCAAACATGTCGCGAGCAATTCAGCTCACTGCCGAAGCCGAGGAAGAAAAGGGAATGCCGCTGGTCGGTATGATCGCTGCCGGCAACTTGACCGAAGCGATTCAACAGAGCGAGCGATTCGACTTCGAGGACTGGTTTCCCGCCAAACGCAACAACTTTGCGCTGCGGGTGAAAGGGGATTCGATGATCGAGGCGGCGATAGCCGATGGCGACGTCGTGATCTGCCGCCGTACGAAAACGGCCCATAAGGGAGACATCGTCGTCGCTCTGACCGACGAAGGCGAAGCAACACTCAAATATTGGTTCCCCGAAGCGCGGCGTGTTCGCCTACAACCGGCCAACTCGACAATGGAGCCAATCTATTGTCGCGATGTGCGAGTGCTGGGCGTTGTGACGGGTGTTGTGCGACGAGTGTAAGTCGTTGAGATGGGGGCGCGGAGAGGGCAGGGGGGTAAGTAATTACATGGCCAATACGTTCGCTCAGCGAACGTAATTTGCCGCTTGCTGCCGTCAGCCGTCCGCCGGCATCTCAGGCCGATTCTTTCAACCCGCTCGCTTGATTCAGTTTATTGTAGAGCGTTTTCAGGCTCACCCCCAACTCTTCGGCCGCTTTCGGTTTGTTGCCGTCGTGGCGGTCGAGGGCTTGGTGGATTGCTTCCATTTCGAGGTCGCGAAGTGTCATCACGCCAAGTGTGGTCTTAGCGCCGCCGGTAAGTTGCCGACGGCTGAAGTGCTGTGGCAAGCAGTCGGCTGACAATGGACCTCGGTCACAAAGAATCGTCGCGTGCTCAATCACATTGGCGAGTTCACGAACGTTGCCAGGCCAGACGTGGCCCCGTAAGGCGGCAATCGCGTCGGGGGCGAGCCGGTGGTCGTCGGCCGAACCTTTCGGGCGGAACCGTTTGAGCAAGTGACAAGCCAGTTGTTCGATGTCGTCGAGCCGGTCGCGAAGCGGCGGAATCTGAATCTCGAATGTGTTGATGCGATACATCAGGTCTTCGCGGAACTCATCGCCAGCCACCATCTCTTCGAGATTGCGGTGCGTTGCGCACACGACCCGTACATTGACTTGAACCGTCTTGTTTTCGCCCACTCGGCGAATTTCGCGGCTTTCGAGCACTCGCAACAGCTTGGCTTGCATCGCCTTTGGCAGCTCGCCGATCTCGTCGAGAAAAATTGTCCCGCCACTGGCAACTTCAAAGAGTCCTGTGCGGTGTTCGTCGGCCCCAGTAAACGAACCCTTGGCGTGGCCAAACAATTCACTCTCGATCAGCGATTCGGGGAGCGCCCCGCAGTTGATGGCGACGAATGGCTTTTCGGCGCGGTGGCTCCGCTCGTGAACGCTTCGTGCGACGAGCTCCTTCCCGGTGCCCGTCTCGCCGAGAATGAGCACGGTCGATTCGGTCGGTGCGACCTTGTCAATAAGCGTTTGCACATGTTGCATCGACGGAGTGGTTCCCACCAAGCGGGGTGAGCCTTCGACGCTGGCGAGCCGATGGGTGAGCGCGTTGCACTTTTTCGTCAGCTCGCGTTTCTCTTGAACGCGGCGGAGCAGCGCTTCGATCTCGACCAATTTGCATGGCTTCGTCAAATAGTCGAACGCGCCGTGGCGTAGCGCGGCGATCGCGGTGTCGGTGCTACTCTTGCCGGTAAGGACAATCGCTTCGGTGTCGGGCGAGAATTCTTTGGCGCGGGCAATCACATCGATGCCTGACATCCCGGGCATGTCGAGGTCGACGAGAATGCAGTCGAAGTTTTCTTTCTCAAGCGCCGCCGCCGCCGTTGTACCGTCGGGACAAACGGTGACGCGATGGCCCATGCGGGGCAGTTCGAGCTTCATCAACTCTTGCAGGCTGCGTTCATCGTCGGCGAAGAGCATCGACATGCCTTCACTTTTCGTTGGCGACTTCGTTGACATGATATTTCTACTTCCTAGCGGGACATTCGATGCGTAACAATTAAGCGGCACGCCGACCGGTTGTGGGCACTCGCGGGGGCAACTCGACAATAAACCTTGATCCGGTTCCTTCACCTTCACTTAGGGCGACCAATTTGCCGCCATGTTCTTCGACAATACGATAGGAAATAGACAATCCGAGCCCTGTTCCTTGGCCGTCGCGACGGCGTGTAAAGAAGGGCTCGAACAGATGTTCGAGCACTTCGTCGTTGAGCCCGCAGCCATTGTCTTTGACTTCGATCTTGGCGACGCCATCGTCTTTCCCAACGCGAACCTCGACGACTCCATGCTCTTCGAGGCTGTCGAGTCCGTTGGTGATCAGGTTCAGCACAACCTGCTTGATCTCTTGCGCATTCACCTCGGCAACGACCGGTTCGCCCGCGACCAACTCGAGCCGGCGGCCGTTGTAACGACCGAGGTGCTGGACCATCTCGATGACCGTTGCGACAAGTTCACGGAGTTCGGTTGGATGACGTTCGGAGTCGCCCATCCGCGAGAAGTCGAGTAATTTCTCTGTAATCTGCTTGCAGCGAAACGCCTCGCGCTGAATCATTTCTAGATAGCTAGCGACGATTTCCCAATCGGGATTATTCTGCCGTTCGCTTTCGACCAGATCCTTGAGTCGTCCTTCGAGCGATTCGCTACAAAGCGCGATCGAGTGGAGCGGATTGTTAATTTCGTGAGCGACGCCAGCCGCTAAAAAACCGACGCTAGCGAGTTGTTCGCTGCGGACCACTTCGCGGGTTCGCTCGCGGACCTGCCGATCGAGGTCGTCGCGGATGTCGCGAAACCGGGTCGTCATGTCGTTCATCGCGCAGGCGAGCTCGCCGATTTCGTCGTTGGCAATCGAACTAATACGGTGATCGAATTTGCCGCCAGCAATGATGCGCGATTCCTGTACCAGTTGGTCGAGTGGTCGCGACACGGTGCGGCGGAAGAATTGAATTCCCCAAATTAGCAACGACACGCTGCTGACACAGGTGCAAATCGCCAGCGTGATGGCCACGCGGTAACGATCCGAGACGTCGCCCGACACTTGGTTGAGTCGCCGATGCAAGTGGCTCGGCAGGTCGGAGACCATTTCGCGAAGTTTATCGATCTCGTCTTCGAGACTGGCCGGATCGTCAGTCCACCAGTTTTCGTAAAGCTGATTTGCATCGATTCGCGCGACGATTTGGTCGATCGTGTCAAGCGTCTTGCGTTCGGCGGCGTCGTTACCGAAATCGGTGTCGAGGTGCTGAGCACTGGCCTCAAGCCGTTCGCGATAGCGTTCGAGCGTGACGCGAAAATGATCCCATTCGGCTCGATAGTGCAGTCGCATGTCGCGCAATGACCAAGTTGCCGCGTTGTCGTCGATGCTCGCCGGCACAACGAGTGACGGAATCTGCAATCCGTTATCTTGCACCACGGCATGACGCTCACGGGCCTGAGCGATAATCACCCTCAGGTTGCCTACGTGTTGGCTCAATTGATCGGCCACAGGCAACTCGGCCGAGCGAGCGGCCAAGCTCTTCACGAGCCCGCGATAGGCGTACAGTCCATACATGGCCGCCATGAATAACAGCACGACACTGAAGGCCATCGCTCCCAAGCCAATTCGCAGCTTCAGGCGTATCGAAAGTTGACGAATCAACGGCGACCTCCTGTCGCTTACCGCGCGCACTTTTGCTGCGCACGCCGACACGGCGGGCGCTGGGGGCGGGAGTGTAGCAGCGAGGTTCGCTTACCGGCAACCCCGACGTGTGATAGCACAACGCGCTTTGATCCGTCGCCTTGCCGCCCCCGACGTGCGAGCAATGCAATCGTCGAGACTCGCACGGCCGAAGTGGCCATGCTATGCGGTCCTATTGTGTTGGCGTGGCGGCTAATAACGCACCACCCGTCGCATAAACCACAAGCCGGCCAGCGCCAGCACGCCGTTGCCGAACCACACAAAAATCGGTGGCAGGTTGCCATCTTTTGCCTGATCGAGGCTCAGCATTAAGAGTGGATAGTAGGCGAGCAGAATGGGTAAGAAGCAAATGAAAAAGCTGGCGAGAAATTCGCCTTTGCGCATGATGATCGACACCGGAATTCCGACCATTACGAATGCCAGACAACTGAATCCCCCGGCCCAACGCCGATGGGGCTCGGTGCGAAATCGCTGGAGTTTGTAGTCGGCGTCGCCGATCGCCAGTTGCCCCGGCAACCAGGCGTCGTGGCCCAGTTGTTGCAAATCGCCGGTTAGCATCGCGTAGGCCGCTTGCGTCGTCATTTCTTGCTCGACGCGGTCTTTGAGATTCACTTGCTCGGTCTGGGCGGGGCCGATTTCCGAAAGTGCATAGTTCGACGGGCTCCGCGATTGTCCCGCAGGTGTCAACTCTTCGAGAGGCAGCACATGCTCATACAGCCCTGGCTCGATGAAATTCACCTGTCCGCTGACCAACACATTGAAGAATCGAATGACCAGTTGCGATTGTTTGGGTCGTGATTCGAGCTCGGCCCAATCGGCCGTGATATTCCAAGGCTCGTCGTCGCTGCCCGATTGCCACACCACGGTCGGCTGAACGAGCCGTTTGCCATCGACGCGACGGACATTGATACGCAATTTGCCATCGCTGTAGGTGCCATGAGTCTTGAGCCGGTTAATCGCAACCGATTCGATACTTTCGAGCAGCACCTGTTGTTGGCCAAGTCGCCCCCAGCTCACGGCAATGTCGTTGAGCAGCACCGCGGCGAAGCTCACCAGCGTTGCTAGCACGAGCGTTGGCCAAGTCAGTGCCCAAGGCGAAATGCCCATGCTCTTGGCAGCGACCATTTCGTTGTTAGCTGCCAGTCGGCCATAGACGCTGGTGGTTGCTAGCAACATTGTCCCAGGCACCGCAAACTGGAGGGCTTGGGGAAGCAAGTACGGCACCATCCGCACCAGGGGCCCGAGCCCCAGCCCATTTTCCACCGCCTCGCGTCCCAACAGGCCGACGAAAATCATCGCCGTCATTCCGCTCAACGTGAGCAGAAAGATGCCAAAGAGTTCGGACAGGACATAGCGGGTGAGAATTCGCACCGCGAGATAGTCGCGACTCGCCCCTCGGCGGTCAAGAGCTTTTGGTTGCCGTGAGTTGGGCAGACTCAACTCGGCTGTTTCGGCCAACTGGGTCGATCTCGCCGCACGGCCCGTGCCCGCTACGCGAGCACGGCAAGCTCTCCAATTTCTGGCCTGCACTGCTATTTCTTTGCGGAAATCGGCCGCACCGCAACATCACAAAGCGGCAAATTTTCTCCGGGCTCGCTGACGACTGCGGCCAGCGTCGTAGCGCTAAACGCCTGTTCAACCATCGCGAGCGCTGAATCGAGTCTGCGATGGAGCGGACAGAGTCGTGTGCCGTGTGACTTTAGTTCCAACGGGCAAGTGTCGATGCGGTTGATCGGCTCAACGGCGTTGACGACGTCGAG
>JBGSWC010000071.1:0-1982 GCA_041752635.1 Pirellulales bacterium
CCTTCGCGTGTTTGGCAATCCCGACGAGGCGTTCTTGCAAACCAAGCCAAAGTACGGGTTGCTCACGCCGGCCGAAGTCCGCGCGCTCGCGCTCGCGGAACTCGACATCGCACCGAGCAGCATCGTCTGGGACGTTGGCGCCGGAAGCGGATCGGTGAGCGTCGAAGCGGCCCAGCTCGCCAAAGACGGCACCGTCTACGCAATCGAGATGGACGCCGAGGATCATGGGCTGATCGTCGACAACGCCAAGCGATTCGGCGTCTCGAATGTCATCGCCGTGCTCGGTAAAGCGCCCGAGATTTGGGAGGGACTCCCCGAGCCCGATTGTGTTTTCCTTGCCGGCACGGGCCGCGAAGTGCTTCGCCTCGCTGAACTTGCCTTCGAGCGGCTCCGTTTCGGTGGCCGCATGGCGATCAACCTGCTAAGCATCGACAGCGTGTCGGAGCTGCGAACTTCGCTTCGCAAACACGACGTCGAAGTTTCGGTATTGATGATCAACCTCGCGCGGGGCAGCGAACAGTTCGAGCGGCTCATGTTTGATCCGCTGAAGCCGATGTTTTTGTTGTCGGTGACCAAAAACGCTTGAATCGCCGGTTTCGGCCCCAACTCAGTCGAGCACGATCGACAGTGTCGTCGGCATGTCACCATGTGTGAACGAAGCCGAGTCGAATGAGGGCGGGCCAAAACTGCCCTTTGCGTTGTTGCTAAACGCATAGGGTTCTGTCGGATAACCGAGTGGGTGGTAGTCGAGTGTGCCGTTATCGTTCGCGTCGCGATAGATGGCCGCGACATAAACGCCGCCCGCGATTGGCGGCGTTACGAACGTCCAATCTGCCCCATTCCAATCGGCGACGCCGACGGCCACCGCGTTCTCGCGGGCCTTAAAAGACTCGGCCGAATCAAAAATCGCACATCGCACTGGCCCGCCTTCTTCGGATGCCAAAGCGCGGAGCGTGATCGGCTGACCCACATCCGCAGCGGGCGATGTTAGGTCGATCGGCTTCGTTGGTAAAACTACCCAAACTACCAATGCCACGCTCGCCAACACTGCGACTGCTTTCCACCACCGTGTCTTCATTATCAAACCGTTCAGAGTGCCGTCGTGCCAACTCGCCGCCAAGGGCTATAATAGGCGGAACTCGTGACGCTGACAAAAACGACGACAAATAACAATGAACGCCAAAACGGAATGACGGCCGCGCTTCGCGTCGACAATTTGAGAAAGCGGCTCGGCAGCGTACAGGCAGTCGATGGCCTGTCGTTGACTGTCGGCAGCGGCCAGTTGCTAGCACTGCTTGGGCCAAACGGGGCCGGAAAGACCACGACGATCCGCTGTATCATGGGGCGACTGCGTCCCGATTCGGGCACCGTCGAACTGCTCGGCAAGCGAATTCTTGGGCGTCGCGAGCGGAAATGGCTCGGTTTTGTTCCTCAGGAAATTGGCCTCTACGGCGACCTCACCGCGCGCGAAAATCTCACCGCCTTCGGGCGGTTTCATGGACTCGTCGGTCGCGAACTCGACCGCCGGGTCGAGTGGGCACTCGTGTGGACTGGTCTCGAAGATCGCGCGACGAAACTCGTTGGCAGCTTCTCGGGGGGCATGAAACGCCGCGTGAATATCGCCTGTGGCGTGCTTCACAGTCCGAAGGTGCTGTTGCTCGACGAGCCGACGGTGGGCGTCGATCCGCATAGTCGCGAGCGGATTTTCGAAATGATCGCCGAACTCCAATCCGAGGGCACAGCGATCGTGCTCACCACCCATCAACTCGAAGAAGCTGAAAAACGATGCGAGCGAATCGTGATTGTCGACCACGGCAAGGTTGTTGCGAGTGGAAACCTGCATGATTTGCTTGTCGCGACGGTGGGACTCGAACAAACGGCCCGCATCACACTCGCCGAGCCAATTCCCCCCCACAGTTCTTTTACTACGAACGGCGATCCTCGCGCTACTCATGGCGACTGCCTGCCGGAGCCGGGCCCAA
>JBGSWC010000072.1:0-9410 GCA_041752635.1 Pirellulales bacterium
GGAGCGGCCAAAGAGTTGCCGGCGGGTACACAGCAGGTCGGATTCGCGGAGCGGATTGTGTTCCGTCATTCTTATTCTTCCCTTGCCAATGTTGTCTCACACGAAATTAGTAAACCCGCAGCGCCACATCGGAGGCGAGCACGGTTGCGCAGACTTGCGTCCACGCGGCGTGCTGGGCCGCATCGAGCGCCGGGTCGCTTGGAGTCTCACCAATCGCGAGCAACGCCGCGGCATCGGTTGGTGCAGCCTTGTAGCGCTGCTTCATCTGCTGGAGCAAAGTGGTGCAGGCTTCGATCTCGACCTGATTGGGGTCGCGGCTGGCGAGCAGCTTGAAAAGCAGCTCGAGCCGCGCCTTCTCGCTTGATTCCGATTTGATCAATCGCTCAGCCAGCGTTCGCGACAGTTCCATCCGCTGCGTCTCGTTCAATAGGCCCAACGACTGCAGCGAGGTATTGGTTCTCGAGCGACGAACACAGCTCGACTCGCGGCTGGGCGCGTCGAACAAGGTCATCATCGGATGTGGACTGGTCCGTTTCCAGTACACGTAGAGCGAGCGGCGGTAGAGTTTCTCGCCCGTGTCCTGCTGGTACTGCTTGGTATTCGATCCCGGGTGGGCCAGCGCCTTCCACATGCCGGGGGGTTGGTAGGGCTTGAACCCCTCGCCCCCCCTTTCGTCGGCCAGCAGCCCACTCGCCCACAATGCGATATCGCGAATTTCCTCGGCGTCGAGACGGTGGCTCGGGCCACGGGCGAACAAACGGTTCTCGGGATCGTCGACATCGCGGCGGAACGTCGACTGCTGCCGGAAAGTTTCGCTCATCACCATCAGCTTCAGCATGTGCTTGAGGTCCCAACCGCTGTCGTACAACTCGACGGCGAGCCAGTCCAAGAGATCGGGGTGCGTCGGCTGTTGCCCTTGGAGCCCGAAGTCCTCGGGCGTGCGGACCAGTCCGTAGCCAAACACCTGCTGCCAAACGCGATTGATCAGCACCCGCGAAGTCAACGGATGCTCAGGGGCAGTGAGCCACTGGGCCAGGCCAAGTCGATTCTTCGGCAGATCATCGGGCAATTCGCCCAAGACCCCGAAGACACTCGGCGACAACTGTTCGCCGATGGGCAGATCGTACTCGCCGCGGTCCAGCAGTTTGGTTTCGCGCGGCTTGGACAATTCTTGGGCAACAAGCGTCGTGGTAAATGCGTTGTACGCCTCGCTGAGACGCCGGTGAAGATCCGCAGCGGCGGTGGGCTGGCCGTCGGGCGTGGGTCCCACCGCGCCGGCGACCGCTTCCACCTTCTTGATTAGTTCCTCTGGATTCGCGGGCGGCTTGCCCTGGCTGTGCTGCGCTATGAGTTCCTTCGCCTCCTGCTCCAGCTCGAGCCATTGCTCCCACGCCTGCTGGTTCTGCGGTGCTTTGACAACCGGTCCGTAGTCGTACTTGTTGCCATCCAGTGGCGTTTCGGCGGTCGAATTAAAGAACGCCAGCAACTCGTAGTATTCGGTTTGCGTGATCGGGTCGTACTTGTGCGTGTGGCAGCGCGCGCAGATGAGGGTCATGCCCATCATCACCGTGCCGAGCGTCTCGACGCGGTCGAAGTTGTTCTTGGCTTGAAATTCATCGGGGATCGCTCCCCCCTCGGCGGTTGTGGGGTTCATCCGCACAAAGCCGGTCGCAACTTGCTGCTGCAGCGTGGGATTGGGCAACAAGTCGCCAGCGAGTTGCCACTCGATGAAATCATCGAGAGGCAAGTTGTCGTTCAACGCACGAACGAGCCAGTCGCGATAAGGATAGATGCCCCGACGGTTGTCGAGGTGCAGCCCGTGGGTGTCGCCATAGCGAACCGCGTCGAGCCAATAGCGGGCCTGGTGTTCGCCGTAGTGCGGACTGGCGAGCAGTTTATCGACAAACCGCTCGTAAGCGCCGGGCTGCTCGTCGCGCAAGAATTTCTCTAACGCATCGACCTCGGGCGGCAACCCCGTCAACACCAGCGCAGCCCGACGGGCCAAGGTCGCGCGGTCGGTCTCCGCAGCAAACGCGAGCTTATTCTCCTTGAGCTTTCGCGCGATCGCAAAGTCAATCGCGGCGGCCGCCTCAAGACTTTCTAGTAATCGTTTCGTCGGCGCGACGTACGCCCAGTGCTGGGCGTATTTGCCCCCTTGTTTGACCCAACGCGTCAGCAAGTCGCGCTCGGCGTCGGTCAGTGGCTTGTCGGCTTCCTGCGGTGGCATCGGCGCGTCGGGGTCGTGGACCCGCGCGATAAGTTCGCTCGACTCCGGCTTTGCCGGGTCGATTGCCTTGTAGCCACCCAAGTCGAGCGTGGCGGCTTCGTACGAATCGAGCCGCATGACGTCGTCGTGCTTGGTGTCGGGGCCGTGGCAAGCGAAACATTTATCCGACAAGATCGGCAACACCTGCGTGGCGAAATCGACTCGCTCAGCGGTTTCCTCGCCCGGCTGCTGATCGGCAGCCGGCGTTTCGGCGCGGGCGACAACGACATGCAACACAACGCACGCCCAGGCAATGAGCAAACACCATGCAAACCGTGCGAGAGATTGAGACCCTTTGGAAGGCCCGTGTGCTGGCCCCCACTTAAGGCATTGTAATGCGGTCATACTTCGTCGATCGATGTTGGCTAGCGAACTGCAAAAGGCGGTGCCTCGATGATACCAACATTATAGTCGATTCAGGCAGCCCGCGTGACACGGTTTGCCCGCCGAAATCAACTGCCATTGCCGCACCGTCTTGCTTGCGGTGTCACTTGGCTCGAAAGAAACTGCGAAAGGGGGCGAAGAAACCGGGACACCGAAAGCGCCGGGATAAACCGGTTTGGAGTCAGGAATGAAAGAGTCCGACGAGAAAGACCTAGCCAGTCGTCTCGGCCCCACCAAATCACCCGTGCCCGTACGCTGACCACGGTAACGTGGTGGGTGTAGCATCGGCAAGAGGTACAGATAGGCCCAGCTATCGAGTTCCACTCTCTCACCATTAGACAGGGCACAACTTCCGTGCGCCGACTCAGTGGTGGTGTCTGTGGAAGGCAATACGCAACGCCGCGCTTTGGCAAGCAGCGTCGCGGCACGGCGGAGTCGTAGAAACTGAGCATGTCTCGAAACTCCAAACGCGCCCTTTCCACTGGCGACCGGGCGGGAGATCCTCACGACGCCTGATTCGATCGAATCAGGCCGGTCGGCGAACGCTTCAGGCGGTAAGGCCGACATGTACGACGCGAGGAAGTCAGATGACTTTGTAGTACCAACGAAGCGAGCGAACAAAACCGGGACACCGGCGGCGGAGCTTGCGGATGGAAGGAAGTCACCGAAGAGGAGTCAAGTTCGAATCGTCGTCGCACCTCACACAGCGCCGGAGTCTGCGACGCTAAAGCGAGCGAACATGCACGGCAGGTAGCGATCTAGCATCGCGACCGTCATCACGCAACAGAGGAGCCGTATGAGGTAGTGCTTCACGTACGGATCGGTGCGGGGGGCGGCTGGTAACAGCCGTCCTTACCGCGATACAAACCAAGATTTCTGCTGTGCGATATCGGGCGATGGATGGAATTGCCGCACGACCGGCGAATTGGCTATGGAACTGGAGATGTTGGCGGCTGATGCTACAATGAGGAGGTAGTCGCACGAAAGCTTTGGGAAATATGCATGGCATTGAGCAGCAGCGGGAACTGTGGAAAGTGGCGAATCGACGTTGTGGTTCGTATCGCGCTCGGACTAGTGGCGGGTATTGCGAGTGGGGTTGGTGCGCGAGCCGATGATAGTCCCACATTCAATCGCGACATTCGGCCCATCCTCAGCGGCAACTGCTTTCATTGTCACGGTGCTGATGAGCAACATCGGGAAGCTGATCTCCGACTCGACGATCGCGATGCGGCTATCGCCGATCGGGGTGGCTATGCAGCGATTTCGATAGGTGATGCTTCCGCAAGCGAGATCATCCGCCGCATCGAGAGTGACGATCCCGATCTGAGAATGCCGCCGCCGAAGGGTGGCAAGCAAATCACGCCAGCGCAAGTCGCGGTATTGAAACGCTGGATCGACGGGGGAGCCAAATACCAAACGCACTGGGCATTCACGCCGCCGATAGCAACGAAGCTCTCCTTGGACAACAGTTCGCCGATCGACCATTTCATAGTTGCCGAGCTAACTGCGCATGGACTCGCTCGCTCGCCACGCGCCGGAAAAGCAACGTTGTTGAGGCGCGTGACGCTCGATCTGACCGGCTTGCCCCCGACCGTCACAGAACTCGATGAGTTTCTTGCCGACGATTCACCCAACGCTTACGAGCGGGTCGTCGATCGCCTGCTGGCATCGACCGCATCGGCCGAGCGGCTCACTCAGGATTGGCTCGACGTGGCGCGCTACGCTGACACCAATGGATTTTCGATTGACGATCATCGCGACATGTGGGTTTGGCGCGACTGGGTGATCAGAGCATTTCGCGAAAACAAACCTTACGACGATTTCATCGTCGAACAAGTCGCGGGCGACTTACTGCCAAATGCCACGGACTTGCAGAGGATCGCCACCGGATTCTTGCGAAATGGAATGAATACCCACGAAGGGGGTACGATCCCCGAAGAGTATCGCATGATCTATACCGTCGACAAAGTCGACACCGTGGCGACGGCATTTCTGGGGCTAACGATGAAATGTGCGCAGTGCCACGACCACAAATATGACCCCATCACCCAGCGAGATTTCTATCGCTTCTACGCATTCTTCGACCGCAGCAGTGAGCCTGGGAATGGGGCAACGAACGGCAACACGCCTCCCGCCATCGGCGTCGATCCACCGCTGTTTGGCATCGACGAGTGGCATGAGCGGTTGCGACTACGCGAGGCTGAGCTCGTCGCGGCACTCGCCGAACCTGCGGCTGCTGTAGGCGATTCGCCCGCGCCCCCCTACGATCCGGTAGCCGCCTACAAGAATAGCATCGAGCAAGAACTCGCCATCGTTCGTAAACAACTCGAGGCAGACAAGACAAATGTGATGGTGATGGATAACGGGGCCGCCAATCGGGTCACTCACCTACGCATTCGCGGAGCTTACGATCAACTCGGCGAAGTGCTTGAACCGGGCGTCCCTGAGTTCCTGGCGAGTAAATCGCAAGCGAACAATCGCCTCGATCTCGCGCAATGGATTGTTGATGGCAGCAATCCGCTGGCGGCGCGAGTTGCTGTGAATCGCTATTGGCAAATGTTGTTTGGTGAAGGGCTAGTCGAGACGAGCGAAGACTTTGGCACCCAAGGCGCGTGGCCTAGCCACCCCGAACTGCTCGACTGGTTAAGCCACGACTTTGTCGCGAGTGGCTGGGATTTGCGGCGACTGCTGCGGCAAATTGTCTTGTCCGAGACTTACTGCCAGTCATCGAACACGACGCCCGCGTTGCGAATGGCGGACCCGAATAATCGTTTGCTGGCACGTATGTCGAGGCAAAGGCTTTCGGCCGAGTCAGTGCGCGACAATGCCCTCGCGATTAGCGGGCTGCTCAATCGAGCGATTGGTGGACCGAGCGTCTATCCGCTGCAGCCCAACGGACTGTGGAAAGAGGTGAGCCACTTTGGCCATCCGACTGTGTTTACTGCCCAAGCCTATTATCCAAGTCTCGGTGAGAGTCTAAATCGCAAAAGCATGTATACGTTTTTCAAGCGTTCGTCGCCGCCACCGATGTTGGCAACCTTCGACGCACCGAATCGTGAAACCTGCACGGTGCGACGCCTCGAAACTAACACTCCGCTGCAATCGCTTGTGCTTCTCAATGACCCCCAGTTCTTCGCGGCGGCGCGGGCCTTCGCCAATCGCATTATCGACGAAGCCCCCGACGATTCGGTCGCCGAGAGGCTCAGCTATGCGTTTCGTGTCGCCTTGGCGCGACAACCAACGGACGAAGAACAGCGAGTTTTCGCGGTGCGGCTAAAGAAACTTACGCGGCAAGCCAGCGAAGCACCGCTTGCCCAGCAATTCGTCAGCCAGTCACCGTCGCCGGCATTCGGTAGCGATGAGCGCGAACTATGGGCGTGGACCATCGTCGCAAGCACGATACTCAACCTCGATGAAGTCATCACTAGAAATTGAATATGGACCGTAACCACGACAGAACGCACGATCGAGTTTGGCAACGTGAATTCGCACAGTTGTCGCGACGCCGATTCATGCAAGGTACATCGGGCGGCATGGCCACCTTGGCAATGGGGCTGTTGGCGGCCGACGACGCCGCTGCCGCGTCGACGCAACTCTCGTTGGCAAAATCGACTGACCAAGGACTCGGACGTTTGCCGCACTTCGCGGCCCGGGCAAAGCGAGTGATTTATCTGTGCCAGTCGGGTGGACCATCGCACATCGACCTTTTCGACTACAAGCCGACGCTCGTCAATAAACACGGCACTCCGCTGCCCGAAAGTGTGATGGGCACTCAGCGGCTGACCGGCATGACGTCGGGCCAAAAGGCGTTTCTTGTCGCCAAACCGCTAAAGCCCTTTCGCCAGCACGGCGATTCGGGACGCTGGATCAGCGATTTGCTGCCCTACACGGCCGGCGTTGTCGACGATTTGTGCTTTGTCAAATCAATGAATACTGAAGCCATCAATCACGACCCGGGAATCACTTTTCTCAACACCGGGTCACAACAAACCGGCAAAGCGAGCCTCGGCGCTTGGCTCAGTTACGGACTCGGTAGCACCAATCGCGATTTGCCCACGTTCACCGTGCTCATTTCCCAGGGCACGGGCAAGAATCCTGGGCAACCGATCTTTAGTCGCCTGTGGGGCAGCGGTTTTCTGCCATCGAAGCATCAGGGGGTGCGACTCCGTTCGGGCTCGAACCCGGTGCTCTATTTGCAAAATCCACCAAGCGTGAGCCGCGAAGTGCGGCGCGGCATGCTTGACGATCTCGCCGAACTCAACGCGATGCAGGCAGCCGCGACGGGCGATCCGGAAATCGATACGCGCATTAATCAATACGAGATGGCTTATCGCATGCAAACATCGGTGCCCGATCTGGTCGATATGAAAGATGAATCAGAGGCCACTTTTGCATTATATGGTCCCGAATCGCGGACTCCCGGCACTTATGCGGCTAATTGCCTGATGGCGCGGCGACTTGTCGAGCGCGGTGTTCGCGTTGTGCAGTTATTTCATCGTGGCTGGGACCAGCACTTGAACTTGCCGAAGGAGCTCGCGAGCCAATGCCGAGATACCGATCAAGCTTCTGCTGCGCTGGTGACCGATCTTCGACAACGAGGTTTGCTCGAAGATACGCTGGTAGTGTGGTGTGGTGAGTTCGGACGCACCGCGTACTCGCAAGGCGCTCTGGGCAGCGGGCGCGATCACCACGGGCGCTGCTTTAGCATGTGGATGGCCGGCGGGGGAGTTAACCCCGGCATTGAGTATGGCGAGACCGATGACTTCGGGTATAACATCGCCGCCAACGGCGTTCACATCCGCGACCTAAATGCGACGCTCTTGCACTGCCTCGGAATCGATCACCAGCGATTCTCGTACAGCTATCAAGGGCTCGACCAAAAATTGACGGGCGTCGAACCAGCCAACGTGAAACACGAATTGTTAGCGCCGAATTCCTAGCGGTTACATGACGCAATGGTTGCGAATTTCGCTTGCTCGTGTTCGTTTGTATTCTGACAACTGAGTTACCTGCGATGCATGCTCTTCAATACCTTTGTCTGCAGCAAAGTCTAGCGACACCAATCGTTCGCTTCGCCTTGCTACTCACGCTGACCGCTGCGTTCGATATGTTGTGGTCGACGCGACTCAACGCCGAGCCACCGAACGTCGTGATTATCATCTCTGACGATCAGGCTTGGAGCGATTATGGTTTCATGGGGCATGATGTCATCCAAACTCCCAACCTAGATAAGTTAGCCAGCGAGAGCCTGTTGTTTACGCGCGGCTACGTGGTGGCGCCGCTCTGTCGCCCATCGCTCGCCTCGATGGTCACCGGACTTTATCCCCACCAGCATGGCGTCGTCGCGAATGATGTCGATCCAAAGAACCGCGCGTCGTCAGATATTGCGCTACAGCAGGTATTTCACCGCAACAACAGCCTCATTCGACAACTCGTCGACAACGGATATGTCGCTTTTCAATCGGGCAAGTGGTGGGAGGGTTCGTGGCGCGACGGAGGATTCACCGATGGAATGACACATGGCGACCCACAGCGAGGCGGACGCCACGGCGATGTCGGGCTCAAGATTGGGCGAACGGGAGTGGGGCCAGTCACCAACTTCATCGACCAATCGATCGCCGACGGCAAACCGTTTGTTGTCTGGTACGCACCGTTTCTGCCTCATACGCCACACAATCCGCCGGCGTCTCTGCTCGCCAAGTACACGACCGACGATCGACCCCTCAACGTCGCCCGCTATTATGCGATGTGCGATTGGTTCGACCAGACATGCGGTGAACTACTGCAGCTTATCGACGATACCGGCGTTCGCGAAAATACAGTCGTGGTCTATGTTTGCGATAACGGCTGGGCGCCGGTCCCCAAAGAGCCAACGGAAGCCTCGACTAGCTCCCTGCCGAAAGATTGGTGGCCCGACTTCGCACCGCGGTCGAAAGGGTCGCCCTACGAGAACGGCATACGCACACCCATCATGATCTCGTGGCCGCGCGGCGTGAAACCGGCGAAATCGAACGACTTGGCGAGTTCCATCGACCTGATGCCGACAATTCTCACGGCATGTGGAATCGATCGACCGGCGGGATTGCCGGGCGTGAATCTTCTCGACACGGCCGAACGGTCAAAACGCAAGTCTGTCTTCGGCGGCGTGTGGTCGATTCACAACGCCAACGTCGGCGACCCAGGCTCAACGCTGCAATATCGCTATGTTGTCGACGATCGCTGGAAGCTCATCGACCGACATTCGGGCGAAGATATCACCTCTTATAAGACTGTGCACAAGTGGGACACCGAACCAGTGCAGCTTTTCGATCTGAACGACGACCAGTCGGAATCTCGCAACCTTGCCGCCGAGTTACCGGAAACGGTCGAACGACTACGAAGCCAGCTCGACGAGGTTATTCCTACGAAATAGGCAGTCATTGGGCGCTTTAAAACCGGCCACGAACGGGCCCTTCAAAACCGACCACGAAAAAATTCGACGGACTCCAAACCAGCCAAGGGGCCCTCAATCAACTTGTTTCCCAATCTTGGCCGCTTAACAGAGCCGGATTTTACCTACCGACTATTGTACCCACAGACTACGGTGACGAGGCATCAAATAAGGGCTTTTGAACTACACCGTGTGAGCGTCACGATTGTGGGTACAAAATTCTGCCATTTGCTAAACTGGAATCAGGTTTACCTATTTTCCGGTCCCAGGAGGTGGAGTGATGAGCGGTTCATTGGCCAAGCCGATTGAGTTGAATGAAGAACAACAGCG
>JBGSWC010000073.1:0-10866 GCA_041752635.1 Pirellulales bacterium
CGCCCACCAGCGCAGCGCACGCATGAAACTCATCATCGCCATCATCCAGCCATCGAAGCTCGAGAGTGTGAAAGCCGCGCTGTCGGAGGTTGAGGTCGTGCGGCTGACGATTATGGATGTGCAGGGCTTTGGACGCCAAAAAGGGCAGACCGAGGTCTATCGCGGCAACGAAATCTCGGTCAATTTGCTTCGCAAAGTGCAATTGCAGATCGCCGTGAATGAGGATTTTGTCGAGCCGACGATTAGCGCGATCGTCAAAGGGGGACGCAGCGGTGAAACAGGCGAGATCGGCGACGGCAAGATTTTCGTGCTGCCGCTCGACGATTGCATTCGAATTCGCACCGGCGAACGGGGCAGCGAAGCGATTTAAGCTTGGCACCGGGAGACGCACGATGGCCCGCGTTGAACTCACCGCTAATCTGGCTCGCCACGGTGACTTTCGCCCGGGAGAAGCGGCCGGCGAGACCGTCGCTGCAGTGTTGAGCCATTTTTTCGCGACTCAGCCAACGCTCAAGGGATATGTGCTCGACGATCAGGGACGGTTGCGGAAACACATGGTGGTGTTTGTTGACGGCCAAGCGGTCCGCGACCGCGCGTCGCTTCGCGATGCCGTGTCCCCGGATAGTGAGGTCTATATCATGCAGGCGCTTTCGGGTGGCTAGCCCGACCTGGAGCGATTTCTTGTGGGTTTCCACGCGACTTGTTAGATTCTGAGGCAACACGATTCCTGTCCGGTTGCCGAGTAGCCGCCATGTCTGATCGATTGCACGTCGCGACCCGTAAGGGTTTTTTCACACTCGATCGCGGCGTTGCCGGTTGGTCGATATCGCGGGTCAGTTTTCTCGGCCAAAATGCCACGATGTTGTGCGACGACCGGCGCGATGGCAAGCTCTACGCGGCCCTCGATCATGGGCACTTTGGTACGAAGCTCCACCGCTCGGCTGATGGCGGTGCGAACTGGCAGGAGTGCAGCGTGCCCGCGTACCCCGAGTGGACAGCCGCCGATCAGCAGAAGCAAGACGACGCCGGCGAAATGGGCGCGCGGCGGGACTTCTCGAAGCTGAGCGAGATTTGGGAGCTGGTGCCCGGTGGCATCGAACAGCCAGGTGTTTTGTGGGCCGGTACGATTCCCGGCGGGTTGTTTCGTAGCGACGACTGTGGCGACTCGTGGCAACTCATCCGGCCACTTTGGGATCGCGACGAGCGTTGGCAGTGGTTTGGCGGAGGCAAAGACAGCCCGGGAATCCACTCGGTCGCCGTGAATCCCAGCAACAGCCAGCACGTAACCGTCGGCATTTCGTGTGGCGGAGCCTGGGCCACATTCGACGGTGGCCAGACATGGGAATGTAGGGCACAAGGAATGAGGGCCGAGTACATGCCGCCCGACCTAGCATACGAACCAAACTCGCAAGATCCTCACCGGCTGGTGCAGTGCCGCGACGAGCCCGACTCGCTGTGGGTGCAGCACCACAACGGAATTTTCCGCAGCACCAATGGCGGAGTACAGTGGACCGAGATCGAAAACGTCAAACCGGCCGCCTTTGGCTTTGCGGTCGCGGTGCATCCGGCCGACTCAAACACGGCATGGTTTGTGCCCGGCGTAAAGGACGAATGCCGCGTACCGGTTGATGGTAAGCTCGTGGTGACTCGCACCCGCGACGGTGGCCAGTCGTTCGAGGTGCTCGACCGGGGACTGCGGGCCGAACACTGCTACGATATCGTCTTCCGCCACGCGCTCGATGTCGATGCATCGGGAACGCGACTAGCAATGGGCAGTTCGACCGGTGGGCTGTGGATCAGTGAAACCGGCGGCGACGACTGGCAGTCTGTAAGCACGCATCTGCCGCCGATTTACTGCGTGCGATTTAGCGGGTGAAGTCCCCAACAATTGACTCCGGTCGCTGGCGTGTCACGGCTCGCCTTTGTCATCGTTCTCAAGATGCTTGGCAAAGAATTTCTCAATTTGGTCGATCAGCGAGCGATTTGCACCACCGCGGAATTGGTCGCCACCATGACCGGCACCTTTGACGACGACCAGTTCGACCGGCACCTTGGCCTTTAACAGCGCGTCGCTGAGCAACTCGCTCTGATTGAGCGGCACCAACGGGTCTTTGTCGCCATGCATGATGAGAAAAGGTGGGTCGTCTTTTGAGACATAGGTGATGGGATTGGCGGCGTTCGCCTCTCCAGGTTTGTCTTGCACCAATCCACCAATGAGTCGAGCTTCGGGCGAGCTCGGCCGGTCGTGCATGCCCCCCATTTTGGTGAGATCGGTCGGGCCGAACCAATCGACCACCGCCTGCACCCGGCTCGACTGATCGCCATTTCCCAAATCGCCTTCGATCTCTTTTGCATCGCCAGAAGTACCCAGCAGGGCCACCAAGTGGCCACCAGCCGAAGGCCCCCAAACGCCGATGTGGTCGGCGTCGAGGTGGTATTTGTCGGCATTCGCGCGGAGCCAACGGATGGCCGCCTTGCAGTCGTAGATCTGTGCCGGAAACGTCGCGTGCTGACTAAGCCGGTAGTTGATGCTCGCCACCCCGTAGCCCTTGGCGACATAAGTCAAAGCCGGTCCGGGATTGTCTTTGCTGCCGCTCATCCACGCGCCCCCATGCACCCAGACAATCACCGGCAGTCGCGTGTTGTTGCCTTTGGGCAGATAGAGATCGAGCTTCTGCCGCTGGTGGCCATTTTCGACATAGGCAAGGTCGCGATGAACGGTGGTGCCTGCGGGCACGCGGGGCGCGCCTCGCTGCGCCGTGGCGACGCAGCAATAGGTCGACGCGATGGCCACGGTTGCCGCGAATGAAGCGAACTTGGTCATGGTTCATGCGAGCCTTGAGGTGAAATGTTCGACCAGCAAGGTACAAAACACCAACGGCGCGGCCAAGTTCCGTTCGCTCGTTCTTCGGAACGTTACGCCGACGACTTCTCCGCCATCCGCAACTTCGCGCGAGCCTGGGTGATTGCCGTGTCGCGAAGAGCCGCGAGTTCGGGTGTGGTGCTGTGCATCGCCTGGGCGTGGCGTAAGGCGTCGCGAGCTTCCGCCACCACGAGTGTATCGTGCGAGACGGAGTTGCTAGTGAGGATTGAGACGACGTTGTCTTGCACTTGAACGAAACCGCCGTCGACGTAGTAGTGCAATGTTTTGCCGGCCGATTTCATTCGCAGTTCGCCGAAGCCCAGCCGGCCGACAATCGGACTCTTACCGGGCAATATGCCAAGCTCGCCATCGAACAATGGAACCACGATGAAGTCGGCGGTTTCGTCGAGCACCGTTGCTTCGGGCGTGACAACCAGGCAGCGGAGCGAGCGAGTGGATGTTGTTTCGGCCATGTCTTTTCACTACTTATTAATCACTGAGGAAGCAGAGTTGCGTTGGTTGCGTTATTGTAGGCCAGATTAAGGCGATAGCCGCAAATCCGGCAGCTCTGGTTTTGAGTCTCGCACCTGTGTTCATCTGCTCGCCGGAACTGCGGCTCTCGCCACGTTCGGGCCTACTTTGTTACTCCTGTGACTTCTTCCATTGGGCTTCAGCCTGGTCGATGCCGCCGACGTACATGAAGGCGCTTTCAGGCAAGTGGTCCCACTTGCCGTCGCAGATTTCGTTGAAGCTGCGGATCGTTTCGGTCAGTGGCGTAATCTCGCCCGGCTTGCCGGTGAAAACTTCGGCCACGATGAACGGCTGCGAGAAGAACCGCTCGATACGGCGGGCCCGGTGGACGATTTGCTTGTCACCTTCGGAAAGCTCGTCGATACCGAGAATCGCGATGATGTCTTGCAGTTCGCGATATCTTTGCAGCATCGTCTGCACGCGGCGAGCACAATCGTAGTGTTCTTGGCCCACGTACTGGGGATCAAGAATCCGGCTCGATGAAGCCAGCGGGTCGACCGCGGGGTAGATGCCCTTTTCCGAAATTGAACGTTCGAGATAGAGGAACGCATCGAGCTGGCCGAACGCGGTCGCCGGGGCGGGGTCGGTCGGGTCGTCAGCCGGCACGTAAACGGCTTGCACCGATGTAATGGCCCCGTTCTTCGTCGAAGCAATGCGTTCTTGTAGCGCACCCATTTCACTGGCGAGTGTGGGCTGGTAGCCTACAGCCGAAGGCATCCGACCCAACAGCGCCGACACTTCGCTACCCGCTTGCGAAAAGCGAAAGATATTGTCAACAAACAGCAGCGTGTCGGCACCCGTCTTGTCGCGAAAGTATTCGGCCATCGTGAGTGCCGACAAGGCGACGCGAAGCCGCGAGCCGGGCGGCTCGTTCATTTGTCCAAACACCATGCAGGTCTGTTCGATGACGCTGCGTCCGTCGTCCATCAGCGTTTCTTGCATTTCGAGCCACAGGTCGGTTCCCTCGCGGGTTCGTTCGCCGACGCCTGCGAACACCGAATATCCACCATACTCTTTAGCAATACGGGCGATCAGTTCGGTTAAGATAACTGTCTTTCCGAGCCCGGCACCGCCGAACAAACCCGCCTTGCCACCACGCACGAACGGGGCAAGCAGGTCGACTACTTTGATGCCCGTTTCAAAAATCTCGGTTTTGGTCGACAAGTCAGCGAGTGGCGGGGCTTCGCGGTGAATCGACCAACGTTCATCGGTAGCGACTGGTCCACGGCCATCGACAACGTCGCCAACCACATTAAACACCCGGCCGAGAGTTGCTTCGCCAACCGGCACGGTCACGGGCCCGCCCGTATCGAGGCAATCCTGTCCCCGAATCAATCCATCGGTGCCACCCAGGGCGACGCACCGAACGCGACCGCCGCCGAGGTGCTGCTGGATTTCGCCTGTCAGGTTGATTTTAATCCCCTTATGCTCGGAGACGATGCGTACAGCGTTGTAGATAGGAGGCATGTTGGCTTCGTCGAACTCGACGTCGAACGTTGAGCCAATGACTTGCGTGATACGTCCGATGTTTTCGGTTGTGGTCGTCATGCGATTACGGGGGTTAAAAGTTTTTTGAGTTGTCAGGTTTTGACCGGTTCCGCGCCAATTGTGGGCTCGGTTAGTTGAGCGCCTCAACGCCGCCGATCAAGTCCATGAGTTCCGAAGTAATGCGACCCTGACGGGCCCGGTTATAAGCCATGCTGAGCCGTTTGATGAGATCGCCGGCGTTTTCGGTCGCGGCCTTCATTGCCACCATGCGGGCGATCTGTTCGCTGACCGCCGAATCGAGGAAGCACTTGAAGAGTTTAACCTTGAAGCTGGTCGGTACGACCTCTTCGAGAATGCTCTCGGGCGAAGGCAGGAAGTCGTACTGGACGTTGTTTCCACGGGTTGTCGGATCGTCGGCGACCGAACCATCGCCAATCGAACCGAGCGGCAGCAATGTTTCGATGACAATTACCTGCTTCGAGACCGACTCGAAGCGAGTGTAAACGATGTCGAGCCGATCGAGCTTTCCCTTCGAGTAATCGTCGAGATAGCGGCTCGCGATCAGGTCGACCTCCGCGAACGCCGGTTTGTCTTCGAATTGCAAGAACGTCTCGTCAGCGTCGATCTTTTTGTATTTGAACCCTGAGAGCCCCCGCTTGCCGCTGATTTCGAGGCGGCAGTTGGGCACTTCGCTGGTCATTTCTTTCCAGTGAGCGAGCCCCGCGCGGACAAGATTAGAATTAAAACCACCGCATAGACCACGATTGGCAGTGAGCAACAACATGGTCCCGTTCTCGACCTTCTCGCGCTTCACGAGCAGTGGGTGGGACAGTTCCACGCCGGAGAGAGTGAGGTCGCGAACCAATTTGCTAATTTGGTCGGTGTAGGCGGTCGCCGCCGACGCGCGGTCCATTGCCTTCTTAAAGCGGGCGGTCGCGATCAACTCCATTGTCCGCGTGATCTTGCGGATGTTCTTGATCGACTTGCGTCGTTTGTCGAGTTCGCGAGGATTTGCCATTTGGTTCTAAATCTGAAGTAACCTGTTATTCCCGAGAAGGCGGGAATCCAGACGCGGCGGTTTCGCTCTAAGTTCTCGCCTGCGCGGGAATGAATAACGTTCTTGATTTTTACTGGTTTTGACTGGCGTCCCATTGGCCTTGGAATTCGGCAATACTTGCTTTGATCGACGCGACAATTTCGTCAGTCAGTTCCTTTTTGTCGGCCAGCTCTTGTCGCACTTCGGGCTTTTGGTCGTGCATGAATTGCAGGAACTTTGCTTCCCATTCTTGCACCTGCTTGACCGGCACGGTGTCGACAAATCCGCCTGTGCCGGCGTAAATGACGAGCACCTCGTCGACCACGTCGAGCGGCTTGTACTGGCCCTGCTTCAACAATTCGACCATTCGGTAACCGCGGTCGAGCTTGTTTTGCGTCACCGGGTCGAGCTCGGTGCCGAGTTGGGCGAACGCTTCGAGTTCGCGGAACGCGGCCAAGTCGAGCCGCAAACCACCGGCCACTTTTTTCATCGCTTTGATTTGGGCGTTTCCACCGACGCGGCTCACCGAGATACCGGCATTCATGGCCGGCTTCACACCCGCGAAAAACAGGTTCGGCTCGAGATAAATCTGTCCATCGGTGATCGAGATGACGTTGGTGGGAATGTAGGCCGAGACTTCGCCTTCGAGCGTTTCGATAATCGGAAGCGATGTGATCGAGCCACCTCCCATTTCGGCTGACAGTTTGGCCGAGCGTTCAAGCAATCGGCTATGGCAATAAAATACGTCGCCAGGGAACGCCTCGCGGCCTGGCGGACGCCGCATGAGCAGCGAGAGTTGGCGATAGGCGACCGCTTGCTTGCTAAGGTCGTCGTAAACGACCAGCGCGTGGCCACCGTTGAACATGTAATGTTCGGCCATCGCCGTGCCCGCGTAGGGGGCGACATATTGTAGTGGGGCAGGGTCGCTCGCACCGGCAACGATGACGGTGGTGTAGTCCATAGCGCCCGTTTCGCGAAGCTTCTCGATGACACCTGCAACGGTCGACTCTTTTTGACCAATCGCGACGTAAAAGCACTTCACGCCCGAATGGCGTTGGTTAATGATGGCGTCGACGGCAACTGCCGTTTTCCCCGTCTTGCGGTCGCCGATGATGAGTTCTCGTTGGCCACGACCGATCGGGGTCATCGCGTCGATCGCTTTAATTCCCGTCTGCAACGGTTCCTTGACCGGCTGCCGCTCGGCGACGCCCGTAGCGATTACCTCAACCGGGCGCCGTTTGCTGGTGACCACGGGGCCCTTGCCATCGAGTGGCGCGCCGAGCGGATCGACGACGCGACCCAACAGCTCATCGCCGACCGGCACGCTGAGCAGGTTGCCAGTGCTGCGGACCTCTTCGCCTTCGAGAATCTTGAGGTAGTCGCCAAGGATAATAATACCGACGGAGTTCTCTTCGAGATTGAACGCGAGGCCGGTCGCGCCACTGGCGAACTCGACCATCTCGCCCGCCATTACGCCTGATAGGCCGTAGACCTGGGCGATGCCGTCACCGACTTCAAGCACGCGGCCGACTTCGCGAACGTCGAGTTGGGTGTTGTAATTGGCAATTTGTGCCTGAATGACCGAGGCGATTTCGTCGCTGTTGAACTTCATCTTTGTCTTGCTCCCAATCGCGACTTACGCCGCAAGGGCCTTGTGGTGCCAAAAATTTTGGATGTTAGCTGCTAAGCTGCCGGGCCATTGCCCGCCGCTGTCAAAAATCTATCGGGGGCGCCCTCAATTGCCTCGACGGCGCGCTCCAGCATACGTGTCCGGGTTTGTTCAAACGCTGTGCGGACGGAGCCGTCGTAAACCGTGTCGCCGATTCGCAGCACAACGCCACCGAGAATCGCCGGGTCGATCCAGACATCGAGTTGCGGCTCGATACCGAACGCCTTGCCCACCGCATTGCGAATTTGGGCAAGCGTTGCGTCCGAAGCCGCGGAAGCAATTCGTACGTTGACGGCAACGCGGTTTTGCGATTCATCGTACAGTCGACGACTTTGTCGGGCGATCGAGCGAACAAGCTCCATGCGCTCGTTGAGCGAAAGCACCTTGAGCAAATTTAAAGTGAGCTGGCTTGCACGGCCGGTGAACGCCTTATCGATGAGCTCCTCGCGTTGCTCGTGGTCGAGAAAATGCGACGTCAACGCATCCTCGAAGTCGGGCAGCCGGTCAAAGACGTCGACAACGAGCGACTCCGTCTCTTCGACAACGCTCGCCGCCACGCCCTGGGCCTCGGCCGCAGCGAGTAAGGCGCTAGCGTAAATCTTCGCTAGTTGTTCGCGTTTGGCGTCGAAAGGGAGTTTGCCGCTGGCCATCGCCATTGCCTTGCTGACTTGTGCCTAGGAAAGAACTAAAAAAACATCGAACCGTTAGTTACTGCTCGGCGACGAACTCGCGAGCCGATTCATTGCGTCGCTCACAAGCTCTGACTGACGCTCGGCCGTCATGGCGGTAGCAACAACCTTGCCTGCCAAGTCAACCGCAAGGTTCGCGCTCTGCTCGGCCATTTGACGCACGGCGGCGTCGCGGGCTTGCCTGATGTCGCGAACGGCGCGGGCATGATGCTCGGCCGCTGCGGCACTTGCTTCAGCGACGATCGTGCCTTTGGTGACCTCAGCATCGCGACGGGCTTCGTCGAGCATTTCGCGAACTTCGTCCTTGGCCATCGCCAGCTTCGCCTCGTGCTGGGCCAAGATCTCCTTGGCTTCGTCACGCATGGCGGCTGCGTCTTTGATCGCGTCGGTGATGGTCTTCTCGCGCGCTTCGAGTGCCTCGGTGATCGGCCCCCACGCGAAGGCGTACAAGACCGCCAACAACACGAGGAACACGACCGCCGTCCAGATCGCGAGATCGGGATCGGTCGTCAGCGGGCTCTTCACACCTTCGCTCTCAGCATGAACAGGATGGTCGTCCGCCTCGGCCGCGACGCTGGTCGAGGGGCAAGTCACGCCAAATAACGCCACCACCAAAGTGACGGCTGCGACAGTGGTGCGCAATAAATTGATCCGATGCATTTTGCAATGCTCCCAGTCAAAACTCAGGAACCGGGCAAGCTTCGCCCGGCTGCTGCCGTCCAGTTAGCTGATGATACAAATGATGAGCGCGAAGAATGTCGCACCTTCGATCAGCGCGGCCGCGATAATCATGGCCGTCTGAATATTGCCGGCCGCTTCGGGCTGACGCGAAATGCCCTCGACGGCTTGGCCACCAATGCGACCGATACCGAGACCGGCACCAATCAGAATTAGGCCGGCACCCACTGAAGCGCCGAGTTTGTTAAGCAGAGTCGACGAGGTCTCTTCTGCGACAACCACATCCGCTTCACCGGGTTGGGCGAAAGCAGGCGCGGCACACGCCACCACGGCAAAACAAACGAGACTCAAGCGAAGCAATTTTTCCACGACTGATTTCTCCCAAGAACCGATTCGACAGCCACGACCACAACCAACACGACTAGTGAGGATGGACTGCCGAGCCAATGAACAATGCTGACAGGAACGTAAAAATGTAAGCCTGCAAAAACGCCACAAACAATTCGAGCAAGCTGAGCGCCGTGGCGGCGACGACACTGACAGGCGTCACCCCGTACCACAGCCAAGTGTCTTTACTCACAAAAATAAAAGCGACAATTACCGCGAGCACGACGTGCCCCGCCATCATGTTGGCGAGCAATCGTACGGCCAACACAAAGTGCTTGATGATCAGACCGAACACTTCGATAACGAAAATCATCGGCACTAGCAGTACGGCTAGCGGCCCAGGTAATTCCATGTGGGGAACTTGTGCCTTAAGGAAGCCCATCGGTCCCAGTTTTGCCATCCCGCTCGCAACAACGACTATGAACGTACAGAGTGCGAGAGCTCCAGTTACGGCCAGCGCACCAGTAGGGCTGCCAAGCCAAGGAACCATTCCGAGCAAGTTGCACATCAACACAAAGAAAAACATCGTCCACAAGAAAGGCAGATACTTGTCGGCATCGTGTCGACCGATCGTGGGGCGAGCAATTTCGTCGCGGATGAAGATCAGCACCGCCTCAATCGAGTTCCAAAGCTTGCCTTTGGGGGGCTTGCCACCACGAACCCAAACGGCAACCGAAATCGTGAGCAGGGCGACAATGACGGCCGCCATCACTTCGACAACCATGAACTTCGTGAACACGAGATCGAGTGGCTCGATCATGTTGTCGAGAATTTCGACCCCAGTTGATGGCTTCCAGCTAATGTTGCCTGCGAGCGGTTGCGGAATTTCAATGTGGCCGTGATGTTCCGGCGCAAACCGTACCGGTACGTGAAAGTCGGGCGAGTCTTGGACGTGCGCGAATAGTTCTTCGGTACTGAGGGGATTGTGTTTAGCTTCCATGTTGCGTCAGCCCCTTTCCATTCACGTCAGCCACAGCGAGAGATGTTGACTGAACTCGCGCCAGATCGGCGTGCGTACCGGCGATCAGCGTGACAAGTTGCGTTGGCACGCAGTAGAGTAAAAATTCTGTACCCAGTAGGCCCTGATCGCGTATCGAAATCGCGAGAATAATGCCAAGCGGGATGCCGCTGCGAATGGCGGTGCCCATCAGCAATTGAGTGAGTGGCTTTCGCGTCGCGTGGGCAGCAATTTCAGCAGCAACTGACACGATCAGCGAGACGCCAAGCCCGCTGGCCAGGTACTCGACCCAGCGCATCGAATCGGCGATGGCCACCGCGACGAGTGCCACCACGCAAGCGACGGCGACCGCCGTGAGAATCCACGATCGCAGCAGTGAAGCTGAGGTTTGTACAAAACTGTACTGCATTCAGTCGCCGGACTTAGAGGGTGCCACCATTTTCAACAAATGCCAAACGCCGAGTACCAATCCCCCGCCGAATCCCACCAGCGTGAACGCCGGCGAGATGGCCAACCGCGAGTCGACCCAGAGCCCCAAGACTCCCGGAACGACCATTTCGAGGCAGA
>JBGSWC010000074.1:0-17686 GCA_041752635.1 Pirellulales bacterium
TCCGCTCGCGGCTCGCGCGGGCGCTGGAGACGCGCGGCCATGTGGTGCTGCAGGCCGAGGATGTTGAGGCGGCTCGCCAGATCACGGCCGACGAGCGACCCGACCGGGCGATTGTCGACCTTAAAATGCCGGGGGGCACCGGGCTCGATGTCTTGCGCGAAATCAAGAATTGTTCGGCCGCTACTCAAGTGGTCTTGCTCACCGGCTACGGCAGCATCGCCAACGCCGTCGACGCAATGCGTCTCGGTGCGGCAGGCTATGTAACTAAGCCGGCCGACACCGACCAGATTCTCGCCGCTTTCGAAACGCGCGACGAAGGTTCACGCGAATTGCCGAAGGCAATCGATCCGCCCTCGCTCGCCGAAGCCGAATGGAACCACATTCAGCAGGTGCTGGCCGACACCGGCGGCAACCTAAGCCGCGCGGCCATTCTGCTGGGCATCCCCAGGCGGACGCTACAACGAAAGCTGAAGAAGCTCGCACCGTGACGGAGGAACTCGCCCCGCCTGCCTTCGCCCTTCTGCATTCCGCCTTCCGCCACCCCCCACTTGGGTGCGACATTAGACCACGTCCGCGCCACCGTTAAAGTCGTGTAAAGTCTAGGAGAAAACTTCGCGGGGATTTGCCGGGACGGTGTTGGCGAAACAACCCCTATCGGCTCTACTCTCTCGCTGGGGTTCGTCCGCTTCGCTCGGGGCGGATGTTTCATTGTGCTTGTCTCGTCTGGTACGAGGGTGTTGTGGATCGTTTCGTTTTTCCCAGGTGGATCAACCAATTTGTGCTGATGGCACTCGCCGGCGGGGGCGTTGCGGCCGCGTATGCCGCGGGCGTTTGGACCTATGGCACGCTGCCCGGCACGCTGCGGACCGGCCACAAGCCCGAACAACCGGTGCCGTTCAGCCATCGCCTGCACGCAGGCGAGCTGAAAATGGACTGCCGCTATTGTCATAGCACGGTCGACAAAGCGGCCCACGCCGCCGTGCCGGCGACGAGCACCTGTCTCAATTGTCACAGCGGCAAATACAGCGATGGCAGCGCTCCCTACACGGCCATCCACAGCGATAGCCCGAAGCTGCTAGCAATTCGCGAGAGTCAAGCGAGCGGCGAGCCGGTCGAGTGGATCAAGGTTCATCAACTGGCCGACTACGTTTACTTCAACCACATAGCCCACGTCAAAGCGGGCGTAAGTTGTGTCGTTTGCCACGGCCGCATCGACACAATGGACGTCGTTTACCAGCACGAGAGCCTCAGCATGGCGTGGTGCATCACCTGTCACCGTAACCCTGAGCCCAACCTGCGCCCGCTCGCTGAGATAACCAACCTTGCTTGGGTGCCCGAAGGCGACGCGGCCACAATCGGAGCGGAGGTCGCCAAAGTCCTCGATGTTCACCCCAACACCAACTGTTCGACCTGCCACCGCTAGTGGGAAATGACGAAGCACGAATGACGAAATCAGTCACCGAGTTCGTCATTCGGATTTAGTCATTCGTCATTACCCGAATCCGCCCAAAATTGCCTAACGCCTTCTAAACGCGAAGCTTTCTCCGACCTCGACAACGCCCAATCCAATCATAAATGAGCCAACAGCACGCAACTAAATACTGGCGCAGCCTCGACGAGCTCGAGAACACCCCTGAGTTCCAGGAGTTCGTGCATCGCGAATTTCCGGTCGCCGCGTCGGAATATCCCGACGGCGTGTCGCGGCGTCGTTGGATGCAGCTCATGGGGGCGAGCTTCGCGCTGGCCGGCGTGGCTGGCTGTCGCTGGGAGACCGAGAAGTTCGCGCCGTTCTTGCATCGCCCCGAGGGTTACATTCCAGGCCAACCGACCAAATACGCGACAACCATCGAGTGGGCCGGCGCGCCGCGGCACTTGCTGATGACCAACTACGATGGGCGGCCCATCAAAGTTGAAGGCAACCCCGAACACCCCGGCAGCCTCGGTGCGACCAACGCAATGACGCAGGCGGCGACGCTCGCCCTTTATGACCCCGACCGCTCGCGAGCTCCCCAAAAAGGCGAATCGGAAGCACCGGCAACGTGGGGCGAGTTTGACTCGTTCCTGGGCGAGCGACTCACGTCGCTCAAAGCCAAGCAAGGTGCCGGGCTCGCCATTTTGGTCGAGCCATCGCGGTCGGTGTCGACCGGGGCTATGCTCAAGCGCATCGCCCAAGCGATGCCGCAAGCGAAATTCTACGAGTACACGCCGCTCGCCAACACGAGCGAAGCGGCAGGCATCGAAATGGCCTTTGGGCAGAAGCTCGATGCTCACTACAAGCTGGCTGATGCAAAGGTGATTGCTTCGCTCGATGCCGATCTCATCAATCTGCATCCCAACAGCGTCAGCTACGCTCGCGACTGGGCCGCTGGGCGCAAAGTCAGCGACGAGCATCCCGAAGAGTCGACCATGAGCCGCGTCTACGCGGTCGAGAGCCAATTTAGCCTCACTGGCACAGTTGCCGATCATCGTTTGCCAATCAAAAGCAGCGCGATTCCGGCATTCGTCAAAGACCTGCTCGCACAAGTGCAAACCCGGCTCGATGGCGGACAGGTGCAAGAGCCAACCAAGAGCACCGAAGAGGCCGACAAGCTATTGTACGTCGGCGAAGAGACGCCGATTGCGACGCGTGACGAGATTCTGTTCTGCTTGGCCGATGATTTGGTGGCGAACCAAGGTGCCGGGATTGTTGTGGCCGGTGCGACACAGTCGCCCGAGGTTCACGCCGCCGTTTGCCAAATCAACTCGCTGCTTGGCAACATCGGTAAGACGATCACCTACACCGAGCCGATGCCATTCGGTCCCGAAACGGAGTCAATTGGCCAGCTCACAAATCAGATCGGCCTCGGTGGCATCGACACGCTACTTATTGCGGGTGGCAACCCGGTTTACGACGCCCCGGCTGATTTGAACTTTGCCGAAGCACTCGAGAAAGTGCCTCACTCGATTCATCTATCGTTCTACGTCGATGAAACGAGCCGCAAGTGCGAGTGGCACGTCCCCGCCTGTCACCCGCTAGAGTGCTGGGGCGACGCGCTGAGCTGGGAAGGGCTCGTTAGCGTATCGCAGCCGATGATCGAGCCACTGGTTGCATCACGAGCTCCATTGCAGTTGTTCGCACAGATTGCTGGAATCACTGGACCCGCGGCGAAGCCGCAAGTGTTGGTTCGGCAGTCGCTGGGCGAGTTGCTCGCGACCCCCATGAAGGGCGAAGCTTGGAAGAAGCTGCTGCATGAAGGTTTCGGCGGAGAGTCGCAGTTGACGCCAGCAACACCGATGTTGGTGAGCGACCTGCCCGAAATCACCGTCAGTGAAGATGACGAAATCGAAATCGTCTTCACCCCCTCGAGCAGCGTTTACGATGGTCGCCTCGCCAACAGCGGTTGGCTGCAAGAAACGCCCGACTTTATCACCAAACTGACCTGGGACAACGTGGCCCGCGTCGCGCCAGCCACCGCCCAGAAGTTAGGTGTCAAACAGGGCGAAGTGCTCCGCATCCAGATTGGTGACGAAGCGCGAGATCTACCCGTCTACGTCTTGCCCGGTCAGGCCCGCAACAGCATCGGCATCGAGTTGGGCTATGGCCGCATCTCGGCCGGTAAGGTCGGCGGCAGCATGTATCAGATGACCCCCTCGATGCAGGAAGAAATCGTCGGAGTCAACGTTTATCCGCTGCGTACCAGCGATGCCATGTATGTCGCCAAGGCAAGCAAAGTTTTGCCCACCGGCAAAAAGGCAAAGCTCGCGCTCACGCAAGATCACTTCGCGATCGACACCGTCGGGCTCGAAATGATGGGCAACCGGATTGGCCAACTGGTTCGCGAAGCGCCGCTCGAGTTCTACAAAGAAGATCCAAGTTTCGCCAAGCATGTCGTCCACGAAGTCGAAACCGATCCGCTGTGGGATCAAAAGTCGTACGAAGATGTTAACAAGTGGGGAATGGCGATCGACCTGAACAAGTGCATCGGCTGCAACGCCTGTATGGTCGCCTGTCAGAGCGAAAACAATGTGCCGGTCGTCGGCAAAGAACAGGTGTTTCGCGGTCGCGAGATGCACTGGATTCGCATCGACCGCTACTTCTCGGGAGCGGCCGAAAGCCCCCAGGTGTCGACCCAGCCACTCACTTGCCAACAGTGCGAAACGGCTCCTTGCGAGCAGGTTTGCCCGGTCGCGGCTACCGTGCACAGCGACGAAGGCCTCAACGACATGGTTTACAACCGCTGCATCGGCACGCGGTATTGTGCCAACAACTGCCCCTACAAGGTCCGCCGGTTCAACTATTTCCACTACACCGGCTACCTCGAAGAAGCCAACAATGCGCTCCAGCAGCTTACGCTCAACCCCGAAGTGACGGTCCGCAGCCGGGGTGTGATGGAGAAGTGTACCTACTGTGTCCAGCGAATCGCCGCCGCGAGGATTCCCGCCCGGGCCGAAAATCGCCCGATCGCCGATGGCGAAATCAAAACAGCTTGCCAGCAAGCTTGTCCGACACAAGCCATCGACTTCGGCGACCTCAACGACAAGTCGAGCGTCATTCGCAAGAAACACGATGACCCACGTGCCTATGGCATTCTCACCGAGTTGTTCACGCGACCGCGGACGATGTACCTCGCCAAGATTCGCAACCCTCACCCCAGATTAGCCGCGCTGTTCCCGCCACCCGTCTTGCACGGCGGGCATGGTGAAGGACACGGGGGCGAAGGACACGGCGATGAAGGTGATCACGACGAGAAGGTTCACGCCGACGAAGAGGCCCACACTTAACGAGAATGACGAAACCGGAATGACAAATGACGAACAAGACGCACCCCCTAACGTTCGTCATTCGGATTTAGTCATTCGTCATTTCCCCGAGCACTCAATCCTTTCCACGAAGTAATGGCCACAGCAGACCTCACACTCAACGGCGGCACACTGCCTCGTCCGATTACCGACGATCCCGACTTCGTCGACAAGCCGCTTGTCGAGGGGGCGAACACGTATGGGTCGGTGACCGACAAGGTTTGCAAAGTCGCGCTCAACAATAAACCACCTTTGGCGTGGTATATTTCGTTCGCCGTCGCCAGCAGCATCTGTGGCATGTTCTTCGCACTCATCGGCTACGTCGTCTTCACGGGCGTCGGGCGTTGGGGCAATACGAACCCCATCTTCTGGGGCTTTCCGATTGTGAACTTCGTGTTCTGGGTCGGTATTGGTCACGCGGGAACGTTGATCTCGGCGATTTTGTTTTTGTTCCGTCAAAACTGGCGGACGAGTATCAATCGCTTTGCCGAGGCGATGACCATTTTCGCGGTCGCCTGTGCTGGCATTTTCCCAGGCATTCACGTCGGCCGGGTGTGGTTCGCCTATTGGCTGGGGCCTTACCCGAGCACGCCGCTCTACATGTGGCCCAACTTCCGTAGCCCGCTGCTGTGGGACGTGTTCGCGGTCAGCACCTATGCCAGCGTGTCGGTCGTGTTTTGGTACATGGGCATGATTCCCGACCTCGCGACGCTTCGCGACCGGGCGAAAGACAAGTTCCGTCAGTTCGGTTATGGCATTCTCTCGCTCGGCTGGACTGGCTCGGCCAGCCAGTGGCGAGTATACGAAAAGGCCTACGTGCTGCTCGCTGCACTCGCCGCGCCCCTGGTGCTATCCGTTCATACGATCGTCAGCTTCGACTTCGCTGTGAGCCAACTACCGGGTTGGCACACGACAATTTTCCCCCCTTACTTCGTGGCGGGGGCTGTGTTCAGCGGCTTCGGCATGGTGCTGACGCTGATGGTGCCGTGCCGTGAGTGGTATGGCTTCAAAGAGTTGATGACGATCCAGCACCTTGAGAACGTCTGCAAGATTCTGCTCGCCACCGGCACGATGGTCGGGCTCGCGTATATCACCGAGTTTTTTATGGCGTGGTACAGCGGCAGTCTCTACGAATACGAAGCGTTCTATAATCGGGCGTTTGGTATCTCGTGGTACGCCTATTACATCATGTTCTTCTGTAACGTGATTTCGCCACAATTGTTCTGGTTCAAGAAATTCCGCACGACTCCTTGGCTGATGTTCATCGTGTCGATTTTCGTGAATATCGGCATGTGGTTCGAGCGGTACGTGATCGTGATCACCACGCTTGAACGCCCTCATATTCCTTCGAGTTGGCAAAAGTTCGTGCCAACCTGGGTCGACTACTTGATGTTGCTGGGCAGCTTTGGATTGTTCTTTACGCTGTTCTTGTTGTTTATCCGGTTCCTGCCGATGGTCGCCATGGCGGAAGTAAAACACGTAATGCCGCACTCGCATGGCGGTGATGAAGGCCACAGCCCAGATCACGATGCGAAACACTAGGACGATGAGGCAGAAAAGACTCGCGTGCCGCGGGCTCCGCGAGTGCCCAGCGACGAACTGACAATCGGACAACGACACTGGCAGTGGCACACAGGTAGTGCATCGCAAAAATTGACAACGCTTAAACACAATGACACAAATTCCCGAAGAACAAACTCCTGAAAGCGCGATTGTGCCCGATCCGGTGACACTCGGTGTGCTGGCGCGTCTTGCCGGTCCCGACGAACTGGTCAAAGCGGCGCGCCAGATGCGCGAAAAGGGTTACACCAAGCTCGAAGCGTTTTCGCCTTTCCCGGTGCTGGGCATCGATGAGGCGCTGGCCGCGCCAAAACCGATTTTGCCGTGGGTCGTGTTTTGTGCCGGGTTCACGGGCATGTTGGTGGCGCTCGGTTTGCAGTTCTACACCAACAGTGTCGAAGGGGCTTGGGCGTTCAGCGGTTACGATTACCACATCAGCGGTAAGCCTTCGTTCAGCTTGCCGGCCAACATTCCCGTGACATTTGAGCTGATCATTCTGTTCAGTGCATTCACGTCGTTTCTTGGCATGCTCGCATTCAACGGGCTACCCCGGCTCTATAACCCCATGTTCCGCAGCAAGCAGTTCTTGTCGGCGACCAACGACGGTTTCTTTCTGTACGCTGATGCAAGTGACCCAAAGTTCAATCCGACGGCGACGGCCGAAGCGATGGCGACCGTCGGTGCGAGCGGTATGGAAACGATCACTGAAGATCCCACACCCGCCCACGTGCCTGGGTGGTTCCACGTTATCGGCGCGACCACTGCCGTCGTGGCCCTCGTTCCGATTGCCTACATCGCCATGGCGCGTGGCGACAACAGCGACGCGCCTCGTTGGCAATTGTGGATCGACATGGACTTCCAGCCAAAGGCCAAAACACAGGTACTAATGAAGAACGACATCTTTGCCGATGGTCGCACGATGCGGCTGCCGGTCGAAGGGACCGTCGCACGCGGCACTCTCTACGAAGACCCCCGGCTCTACTACGGCGTCGAGCCCGACGCGGAATCGGGCGAAGTCTTGTTCTTGCAACAAGAAGGTGGACCACCCGAGCCGGCCGAACCGCCCACGCAGCCCGAAGCGGGCGAACAAGAACCGGCAGCCGGCTCGAGCGAAGACTCGCCGGAAATTGAAACACCTGCCGAAGGTGAAGGAACAGCCGAAGAACCCGCTGAAGAACCCGCTACGCCGGAGCCGAATTGGGTGACCAAGTTCCCCATGAAGGTCGACATGGACATGATGACGCGTGGTCAAGAACGCTTCAAAATCCACTGTTCGGCCTGTCACGGTCTCGGCGGAAACGGCGATGGCCTTGTCGCCCAGCGGGCATTGTCGCTCGAGCAACCGACCTGGGTGCAGCCGAGCAACTTGCACCAAGACTTCATTCGCGAATACCCAGTTGGCAAGCTCTACAACACAGTCACTAATGGCAAAGGCAAAATGGCCGGTTACCGCGAGCATATCGCACTCGAAGATCGCTGGGCAATTGTGCTCTACATCAAGGCGCTACAAGAGTCGCAATGGGCCGACAGCAGCGTGCTGAGCGAAGAAGAATTGCGGGAAATGCCCTCGCCTCAATAAACATTGCATGCGTCTCGATTCCCGCCTACGCGAGAATGACGTAAACCACCGAAACGAGAAGAACCCCCTACGATGCACGGCATCTCACTCGATTCTTGGCTAAACGACACCAGCGAACGCCGCCAGGCGAGCCCCGCGCTCGCCGGCGTTGGCGTGCCCCTGATGATTGGCGGAGCGGTTGTCGCTTTTCTGCCACTGTTGTGGTCCGCGCCCGAGCGTTTTTGGACTGCCTACCTTATCGCTGTCTGCTACTTCGCGAGCATCGCACTCGGCGCACAGTTTCTGGTCGCAGCGATGCATCTGACCGGGGCTCGCTGGGGCATCGTCGTGAGGCGGCTCGCCGAAGTCATCGCCATGGGCATCGGCATCGTCGGCGTGGCGTTCATTCCGATTTTGTTTATTGTGTTTTCAGAAACAGGACTGTTGTTTTCGTGGACCAACCCCGAAATCGTTGAAGGAAACGTGCTGCTTGAGCACAAGCGACCTTATCTAAATCCCACGTTCTTTGCGATCAGACAAGTCGTTTACTTCCTTAGCTGGTACCTGATTGCTCGCTTCTTCTATCGCGGCAGTGTGGCTCAAGACCGCGCTCAAACCAACGCCCCGATGGCCCCGCTGCGCGTGTGGTGTGGACCGGCACTCATGTGGTTTGCGTTCACGCTCAGCATGGCGAGCTTCGACTGGATGATGTCGCTCGCGCCAACCTGGTTTAGCACGATGTTTGGCGTCTATTACTTTGCCGGTAGCGCCGTGGCTATCTTTTCGACACTCATAATCGTCTCGTACTACCTGCAACAAAGGGGCGTCCTCGCCGGGACGATTACCGTCGAACATTACCACGACCTTGCCAAGTTGCTGTTTGGCTTTGTCGTATTCTGGGGCTACATCACCTTCAGTCAGTTCATGCTGATCTGGTATGCGAACATCCCCGAAGAGACCCAGTGGTTTGCCGAACGTCAGGGCGAACCGACCACGCTTGGCATCTCAGTGCCGGTCGCGGCGCTGTTTATTGGTCACTTGTTTATTCCCTTCTTGGGCTTCATGTCGAGTGCGGTCCGTCGCAACAAACCGCTGATGGCCGCCTGGGCCATCTACATGCTCATTTGGCATTGGTACGACCTATTCTTTATCATTTCACCGTCGCAGAGCGAAAGTCCGTGGGTGTTCGGCGCTGCCGAAGTCCTTTGTACTCTCGGCATTGGTGCATTGTTCGTCGGCACATGCATGCGGTACGCCGCCGGGCAATGGCTTGTCCCGGTCCGCGATCCGCGGCTTGGTCAATCGCTAGCGTTTGTGAATCACTAGATATTTTCACCACCGAGTCACAGAGGCCGCTGAGAAATGAGCACCGCTGAATGAAGTCGAGCAAACGGAATTTTGCATTGGCGATTACGTAATGTGCCTTTCCCAAGTCTGCTTGCTCAGCGTTCTCTGTGACTCAGTGGGTAATCAAACAAACCACCAAATAAAATGTCCGAAACACCCGAAACACCGACGCACGATCCAAATATCAAGCATATGGCGGATGACATTAACATCCCCGTACTGGTCGTTTCGGTGCTTGTCACCACATTTCTGGTGCTCGCGTTCATTTTCGGAGTCCAGGCGTTTTACTATCATTACGAAGAACAGCAACGGCTCGAAAAGAGCGTGAAAGCCGAGTACCGCGATTCGGTTAGTAAGCTGAACGAACAAGAATTGCGACTGAATCCTACCCAGCCAATGTGGGTCGATAAGGAGAAGGGAAAGGTGGCGATCAAGATCGATCGGGCGATGGAGATTGTGGTCGACGAGTTGCAGGAAAGCGATGAACAATAGGCGATGAAAACCATGCACAAGGCGAGAGCAAGCATGAAACGAGTACACCCCGCGTTCGTCGGCTGGTGTGTGCTGCTTGGTGCGCTGTGTGTGTCTGTGGTTCAACCCGCCCGAGCGCAGCTCGCCCGCCCCATGCCCGACGAAGTCGCCGACGTAGGTGTCGACGAAAAGCGGGGCGATTCGCTGCCGCTCGACCTCGAGTTTCTCGACGCCAAAGGAAATCGCGTTCGGCTTCGCGAAATCTTCGACGGCTCGAAGCCTGTATTGCTGTCACTCAACTACAGCAACTGCCCACTGTTGTGCCGACATCAGCTCAATGGTCTGGTTGATGGCATCGACGACATGGAGTGGACCGCCGGCGACGAATTCACGATCGTGAGCGTGAGCATCGACCCCCGCGAAACGCCCGACGATGCCCGCAAAACCAAGCAAAAGTATCTCAACGACTATGGTCGCGCCGGCGCCGGCGATGGTTGGCAGTTTTTGGTTGGTAGCGAAGCAAATATCGCCAAGCTGGCTGAGTCGGTTGGCTTTCGCTACCAGGCTGTCCCCGACACGAACGACTACGCGCACGCTGCCGCAATTATGGTCTGTACCCCCGACGGTAAAGTCTCGCGGTACCTTTACGGCGTGCTATTCGAAGAATCGACGATTCGATTGTCGCTGGTCGAAGCGGGTGAAGGCAAAATCGGCTCGGCCGTCGACCAACTCATTCTCTATTGTTTTCACTACGACGAAACCAAAGGTCGCTATGGGCCTCAAGCGGTAAAGATCATGCAAGTCGGTGCTGCAACGACGGTAATCGCACTCTCGATCGTGCTGGTGCCGGTGTGGTTGCGAAGCCGCAAGCAAGCGCCCGACGAGATTCAACCACAGAGCGACGGAGAGCACTGAGAGACTCAAGTCATCGCGTGAAAGAAATCGCCGTGTCACCGAACTATCATCGAAAACTCGCAAATAATGTCTCTGTGTCCTCTGTGACTCAGTGGTAAAAAACAATGAGCAACCTAACTCAAACACTCCCGATCGCCGGTTTCTGGTTTCGCGAAGGGGCCTCGAACTTTGCGCCCGAAGTCGACGGTCTCTACATGTTGATCCTGTGGATCAGCCTGGCGTTCTTCGTACTGATCGTCGGGGCAATGGCCCTGTTCGTGGTGAAGTACCGCATGCGTTCCGGCCATCGAGAAGAGAACTCGCCGAGCCATAACAACGCGATCGAAGTCACCTGGACGATTATTCCGACGCTCATCGTGATGGTGATTTTCGTGCTTGGTTTTGTTGGCTTTTTGAACATGGCCAACCCGCCCGAAGACGCCTATGAAATCAACGTCATTGCCAACAAATGGAACTGGAACTTCGTTTATCCTGGGGGTGTTGAAGACCCCAACCTGCACGTTTGGAAAGATCAGCCATTCAAGCTGGTGCAATCGTCGAAGGATGTCATCCACAGCCTTTATATACCTGCGTTTCGCATCAAGATGGACTGCGTGCCGGGCCGCTACACCTATCAGTGGTTCATGGTTGATCGGCTTCCCGAGCGCGACGATGCCGACAACATCGATAACGCAGGCCGGATGCCCGACGGGTCAGACGCAGAGGTCGGTTTCGATTTATTTTGTGCCGAATACTGTGGCACCGGTCACTCGTCGATGTGGGCCAAGGTCATCGTCCACGAGTCGAAGGCCGAATTCGACAAATGGTACGAACAAGCGTCGCAGTTGTTCTTCGACAAAGATGGCAATCGGCTGCCACTCGACGAAGTGGGAAAGCTTCTCTACCTCAAGAAAGGGTGTATCCAGTGTCACTCGCTCGATGGCTCGGCGAAGGTCGGACCTAGCTTCAAGATTACGGCCGACGAATGGGGGACCGACGCCAAAATGACGACCGGCGAAGAAGTGACAGTCGACGAGAACTACGTCCGCCAGTCAATCCTAGAACCCAACGCAAAGTACCGTGCCGGTTACAAACCGGGGATGCCTGTAATTGGGCTGAAAGATACCGAAGAAAGTCCTGAAATCGACGCCCTTATCGCCTTCATCAAAAGCCTGAAGGACAAATAAACATGATTGCCACTACTGCGCAACTTGAACCCTCTAATTACCTTAACTGCTCGAAGGGGTGGAAGTCTTGGGCTTTCACGCTCGATCATAAACGGATTGGCGTGATGTATCTCGTTGGTGTACTCTCGGCGTTTTTGCTGGGGGGCATTTTCGCGATCATCATTCGCCTCGAGCTGCTCACCCCCGCCGCCGACCTGCTCGGTCGCGACCCCACCGCCGCGAAGGACCGCTACAACGAATACTTCACGCTCCACGGGGCGATCATGACGTTTCTTTTTATCATCCCCAGTATTCCCGGGTCGCTGGGCAACTTTTTTCTGCCAATTATGCTGGGCGCAAAAGATGTCGCCTTTCCGCGGATGAACTTGATGAGTTTCTATCTGTGGGTCGGTGGCGCGATTTTCTTTCTGAGCGCCCTGCTCATGACCGGCCTCGACACTGGCTGGACCTTTTACACGCCTTACAGCATTGAAACCAACGCGGCCGTGATACCGGCCACCATTGGCGTGTTCATTCTCGGGTTCAGCTCGATTTTCACCGGGCTCAACTTCGTGGTGACGATTAACACGATGCGTCCGCCGGGCATGACTTGGTTTCGGATGCCGTTGTTTCTGTGGGCCACCTATTCGACCGCCATAATTCAGTTGCTGGCGACGCCGGTCATTGGTATCACAGTGCTGTTGCTGCTCGCTGAACACACGCTCCAGATCGGTATTTTCAACCCCGCCTACGGCGGCGACCCGGTGCTCTATCAACACTTCTTTTGGTTCTACAGCCACCCGGCTGTCTATATCATGATCTTGCCGGCGATGGGCATCATTAGCGAAGTGCTGCCGGTGTTCTGTCGCAAACACATCTTCGGCTACAAATTCATCGCTTTTTCGAGCGTGGCAATCGCGCTGATTGGCTTCCTCGTTTGGGGCCACCATATGTTCGTCAGCAGCCAAAGCAATCTTGCCGCGGCCGTGTTTAGCTTCTTGACGTTCTTTGTCGCCATTCCGTCGGGCATTAAGGTCTTCAACTGGCTCGCGACGATGTACAAGGGCAACATCCGCCTCGCTACACCCATGTGCTATGTGTTGAGCTTCCTATTTCTGTTCACTATCGGCGGACTCACCGGATTGCCGCTGGGTGCCTTGGCGACCGACCGCCCACTTCACGACACCTATTTCGTGGTGGCTCACTTTCACTATGTGATGATGGGGGGCACGCTCATCGCGTTCCTTGCTGGTATCTTCTATTGGTGGCCGAAAATGTTCGGCAAAATGTACAACGAATTCTGGGGCAAGGTCTCGGCCGCTATCGTGTTCGTCGGGTTCAACCTCACCTTCTTTCCGATGTTCATTCTCGGGACGCAGGGCCAAGCACGCCGGTACGCCTCTTACGAGCCCGTCTTTCAGCCACTTCACATCACCGCCACATGCGGGGCGCTCCTGCTTGGCTTTGGCCTCTGTGTCGCGGCTGCCGTGCTGGTTCACTCGCTATTCTACGGTCGCAAAGCCCCGATGAACCCATGGGGATCCGCCACGCTCGAGTGGACTTGCACATCGCCGCCAATTCATCACAATTTCGACGAGACCCCCTGGGTTGGTGATCCCTATATTTACGACAACCTTGTGTGGGATCCCGAAATCGAAGGCTACGTTGAAAAGACTCCCAGCCGCCCGGGAATGAAACCACTCGAACAACCCGCTCACACGTAAACGTATGGTTGAGTGTGGAATGTGGAATGTGGAGTGATAGCTCTCGCTTCGCTCGTCCAACAGTTTGCCACTCATCACTCATCACTCAACATTCATCACTCCGCACATGTCCGACCACGCCGACCATCATCCGTTTCAGGCTCATCATTTCGATGACATGGATCAGCAGTTCGATGCTGGCAAGCTCGGCATGTGGCTGTTCCTTGCCACTGAGGTGCTGTTCTTCAGCGGCATGTTCGTCGCCTACACGATCTTTCGGGTCAACCATCCCGAAGTTTTCGTCAACGCTCACCACTACCTCGACAAGTGGCTCGGCGCGTTCAATACAGTCGTGTTGCTCGCGAGCAGCCTGAGCGTCGCCTGGGGGGTGAGGTGTGCGCAACTCGACAACCGCAAAGGGCTGGTCGCCTGCTTGGTGTTCACGCTTGGCTGCGCGGGATTGTTTATGGGTGTGAAAGCTGTCGAATACACGCTGAAGTTCTATGAAGGCGTCTTCTGGGCCGGTGACTACGCCCCGCCGGCCGTGGGGTCACACCCCGATCTGACGGTTGCTTATGCAACGGTCAATAACATTGCCATCGGTACAGCTGTTGTCGGTGGGCTGTTAATCGCGGGGGGATTCTTCAGTGGACTGGGCAAGCAGATGCGCGGCTGGGTGCTGCTGTCGCTCGGCGTCGCGGTGGCATCGGTTGCACTCGGAATTGTCGGTGCCCAGGGCATTCAATCGATCGAACCTCACCTCGAATCGGCACAAAACAGCCTCAAGAGCGCCCTCGGATTCGCTGTCGAGACAACTGAACATGGTGAACACGGCGGCACACACGATGGTGAACACGATGCCAGCCACCAAAAAGCCAGCCATGACGAAGGCGAAGGCCACGACACCGAAGAAAACGAAGAAGGCACGGAATCGGCAATTGCAGCCGACAACAGTCCCGCAGTCGACGAAGACCTAGAGCCCTTTGCTGGCCAACCAATCATGGTGCCTGGTGCTGACCGAATCGATCCCAGCAAAATAGAATTGGCTATTCCAACGAGTAATGAAAGAAGGTACGAAGGCATCTTCTTTAGCATTTATTATGCGATGACGGGCGTTCACGCCCTTCACATCCTCGGCGGCATTGGCGTTATCGTCTGGATCACCGGCCGCAGCGCCCTTGGCCAGTTCAGCCACGCCTATTTCGGACCGGTCGAATATGTTGGCCTTTATTGGCATCTTGTCGACTTGATTTGGATCTTCTTGTTCCCGTTGCTCTATCTAATTCACTAACGAGATTTCCCCGGCCCCTATCCTCCGGCCCCCGACTCCCTGACAAATGTCCGCTCACACTCACCACATTACCAGCCTGCCAGCGCTGTTCGCCACGTTTGCGGCGCTCATCTTCTTGACGTTCATCACAGTGCTGCTAGCGGCCTTTGACCTGGGTGAACTCGACATGGTGGTGACGCTTAGTATTGCTGTCGTCAAGGCCGCGCTCGTTGCGCTGGTCTTTATGCAACTCATGTATGACAAAGTGCTCAACAGCGTTATTCTGGTTGGCTCGTTGTTATTTGTGGCCCTTTTCCTGGGCATCGCGCTCATGGATAGCCTCGAATATCAGCCTCAGATCACGGGATATGTACAAGACAATCCGCCGGCGCCGGTGACCGAAACGGCGGAATGATTGTGGCACGATTCTCCGAATCGTGCGCTCACGACTCGGAGAGTCGTGCCACAATGGGCCTACCGTCGCCTGAATATCTCACCAATCGTCGCGACGACAATCAGCGTCGCCACCGGAGCGGCAATACCCCACAGCACCACGGTTGCCCGGTCGACGTAGTCCCGCATGAGCGCGCCGCCCACACCAGCCGCGATGGCGACGATCGTCGTGAGCATCAGCAGCGTTCGGATGTTAAATCGGTGGCGTGCCATATAATTGCAGTATGCCCGATACCCCGCTGCTCGAAAACAATTTTCTCGACCACAACGCCACGGCTCCCCTAGCGCCGGAAGTGGCGGACGCGATGTACGATTGCCTAATCGCTGGGCTCGCAAATCCGGCCAGCCAACACGCCGCAGGGCGGTTCGCCCGGCGGCGACTCGAAGAGGCCAGGCAAACCGTCGCCCGAATTCTGGGCGCGAAGACAACCGGCATGGATGCCGACAAGGTGATCTTCACCAGCGGCGGCACCGAGAGCAACAACATGGCGCTGCGGGGCATCGCAGCACGGGCTGCGCAAGATTCGCGGCACATTGTCATCTCGCCAATCGAACACCCCAGTATCGCGGTCTTGGCCGAACAGCTTGTTCGTGAAGGCTACGAAGTTGATCGTTTGCCGATCGACTCAGCAGGCATTGTGTCAGTCGACGCGCTCTCTGACTTGATCCGCCCCGATACGCGGCTCGTGAGTGTGATGCTAGGAAACAACGAAACGGGCGTCGTCGAACCGATACAGGGGTTGGCCGCAGTATGCCATGCTCAGGGCGTGCCGCTGCACACCGATGCCGTACAATGTGTCGGCAAGGTGCCGGTCGACTTCACCGCGCTCGGCGCGAGTGCGATGAGCGCGACAGCCCACAAATTCCACGGACCGCTTGGCATTGGCGTGCTTATCGTGCGCCACGACACGGTTGTTGACCCGCTGCTGGTGGGGGGTTTTCAACAAGCGGGCATGAGGGCAGGAACCGAGCCGGTTGCGCTCGCGGTCGGCATGGCGGCGGCGCTGGAACTTTACCAACGCGAAGCCAACGCGCGATTCCATCGCATGACCGAACTTCGCAACCAATTCGAGTCGCTCGTACTAAAAGGCGTCAGCGAAGCCCAAGTTATCGCGGCCGATGTCGAGCGATTGCCTCACACGTCGAACATCGCTTTCATCGGGTTTGATCGGCAAGCACTCGCGATGGCTCTCGACACGGCCGGCGTTGCTTGTAGCACCGGCTCGGCCTGTGCCAGCGGGTCGAGTGAACCTTCACCCGTTTTGCTGGCGATGGGCTGTGACTTAGCCGTCGTGCGAGGCTCGTTGAGGTTCAGTGTGGGTGCTTTTACGACGATTGCCGAGATCACTCAGGCCGCCGAGCGCATCTGTTTGTGCTGCACCAAGTTACGGCACGCGAATTGACTGGCGAAAGTCGCTTCAAAATCGACTCCGACGCTCCCTGTTGGAATCAAAATCGGGTACAATTTCTGCTTGCGCCAGAGGCCCTCATGATGGCCCTCTGGCACACTCATTTTCACAGGGACTTCATTCTCGCAGGGACGGCGCCGACGTGGTTCACGGTGTGGTGACATTACCGATGGGGGGGGAGTCGCGGTCGACAAATTCGGCGGCGACCGCACAGTTGTCCTACGTCGCTGGTCCCGAAAATGCGCTGCTAGCGGCTGTGCTTGTCGATTTGCTCTCGGCAACCGACCCAACAACTTGCCGCGTCGCGTCACCGCTGGTGCTGCTCGGTCCCACCGGCAGCGGTAAGAGCCATTTGGCCCGTGGTTTGGCCAGCCACCTCGCCAATGCTTGGGGCGATGAGCGGGTGTTACTAACGACGGCCAGCGACTTCCGCCGCGACTTCGCCACCGCTCTCGACAGCTCGCACAACGACGACGCTGTTGCCAATTGGCAAAAAACGATGCGCGGACTCGACCTGTTAATAATTGAAGATATCGATCACTTCTCCACACGTGCCGCAATTCAAGACGAATTAGCCGCTACGCTCGACGCACTCGAGTCGCGCGGCGCTCGCGTCATAGTGACTTCCGCCGAGCCACCGGCTCATCTCGATGGCTGGTTACCATGCCTCGTGAGTCGTTTGCAGTCGGGTCTCACACTCGAAATCGACCCGCTTGGCCCGGCTGCCCGCTCGGTGTTTATTGGCCAACTGCTCTCGCGTTATGGTTGGTCACCCACCGCTGCGATCATCGAGGCAATTGCCGCTCACTGTGGCAGCGAACCATCGACGGTCGTCCGCTGGGTTGCCGAAGCGAATCAACACTTTCCCGCCGGCCGCGGCGCGAACGTGGCCGAAGTCAAACGACTGCTCAACAAACGCATTGCTGCTAAGGCTCCGGCTCTCGCCGATATGCTTCGCGTCGCGGCTCGCTACTACGGTGTCACCCAGCGACAAATCACCAGCGGCTCGCGTCAACAAGAGGTTGTGCAAGCGCGAGCGAGGAGCATTGTCCTTGCCCGCCAACTGACCGCGCGTA
>JBGSWC010000075.1:0-14437 GCA_041752635.1 Pirellulales bacterium
GCGATAACTCGGCACCCATCGCGCCAGCGACGCTTGCCTGTTTCGCCATTCGCAGCGCCTCGGCCGGTTTCCCGGCCTCGACCGCACATCGCGCGGCCAGCACTAAGCTCTCCCCCGCCAAAGGCGACTTAGGAAACTTGCTGGCAACCTCGGCATAGCTCTTCGCCGCCTCCGCGATGTTGCCCGTCGCGTAATGTGCCGTACCGAGTTGTTGCAGTGCATAGTCGGCGTCGGCGAAGTTGATTTTCGCGGCTGACGCCAGTTGAGCCAGCGCCTCTTGCGGTTTGCCAACGGCGATCAGCGCTTCGCCCAATCGCAACCGAGCGGCGGCGGTCGTCTGTTCGTCGGGATTGGTGCCCAGCAACTTTTGCAAAGGGGCAATCGCGTCGTCCGGCTTATTCAGCTCGATAGCGGTACCCGCGAACGCGAGTTGCACCCGCGACTCCAATTCGTTGCCCCCATGCTTAGTAAGCCAATCGGCGTAGGTGGCGAGTGCCAATTCTCCCTTGCCAAGTCCATACTGCGACTCGGCTAGATAGAAGCGACTCTGTGCGGCAAGCGGATCGTCGGCGAATTGTTTCAAATGGTCTGTAAACGCCGCCACTGCTTGTTCGTATAGCTCGCCGGCCTCCTGCTGGTTGAGTTTCGCTTGAGCGTCGCTGTACCTAGCCAGCCCCAAATTCACCATCGCCGCCGAACGTTCGGCGAAGTTCGGATGCTTGGCCACAACGTCGGCGAAGGCGCTGGCCGCGGCGTCGTACTTGCCATCTTGAAACAGACAGGTACCCAGATAATAGCCACCCCGCGCAGCCAATGGATCGTCGCCAAACTGTTTCAACAGCTCTCGCCACTCGTCGGCAGCCAACGGCAACAGGCCTTGTTTCTGTAACTCAACAGCACTGTTAAACAGCCGAACCGCCTCGGGATGACTCGGACTGGCCGCTGGTTGAGCGAACGCCGTCGGCCCGGCCGTGGCACAACTGACGATCAGCGACCAGCAAACAATCCTAACATCGCGAAGTCGTGCATTTGGCATCTATTCACCTTTATCCCGTTATTATCCCGAAGCCATACGTTGCTCAAAGGCCTAATTATTGCGATGGCGGGCCACGATGCCAGTCGACACCACCCGATTGGCCGCGAATTGCCGCGTTCGGCGCGATTTTCTTTGCCCCAGTCGCTCGTTCGTTCGCCAAAGTGGTGAAACCAATGCTGCCAGCAGACGACAATCTGTATAAGATAGCGGGTTCAGGTCTTCCTTTCGCAATCACCGAAACCAACCAGCACTATGAGCAAAGTCGGCGAAACAGTACAGCACATCAATACGTCGCTGCGAACGATCATCTACGGCACGGCAGTCGTTTTGGTCGGCACCGCTGGCTACGTCGGCTACCAGTCGTTCGCGAATCCTCGTGCCGAACTCGTCAACGCACGCGATGACCTCGTGCAGGCTCAATCCGATCTCAAGGAAACGAGTCGCCAGCTTGCCGAACGCGAACGGACCGTGGCTGCGCTGACGGACCAAGTCGACAAACTCGCCAGTGATAACAGCGAGCTCACTAAGAACGTCGACCGACTGACAACGTCGATCAAGCTACTGCGGCTCAAGCACCGCCTCGCGCGAATCACGGTGCGTAAACAGGCACCCAACGATGCCGGGATCCTGACAACGGTGTTTGACTTCGTCGAAATCAACGAAGAGGGACAACCAATCGGCGAGACACAGACCTACGAGATCGACGGTGATCGCATTTATGTCGAGTATCTCGTCGTTAAGTTCGACGACGCCTACGTCACCCAGGCCGACATCGAGCGTGGTACGTCAATTTGCTTGATCCAGCGAATCTTTGGCGAGAAACAAAAACCGGCCGAGGGATTTATCATCGATCAAGTCGGCACCCGTCCCACCGGCTACGACCGGGGACAACCGGTCTCGGAATTTGAACAACAAATTTGGGACGATTTTTGGACGATTGCCAACAACCGCGCGAAAGCCGAGGAGTTGGGAATCCGCGCGATTCAAGCCGAAGCTCCGTCGCTACGTGTTCTCGAAGGCAAGACGTACGAGATCGAAATCCGGGCGACGGGGGATTTTAGTTTCTTGCCAGTGAAACCGTAGGAAGCGAATTGCCCTAATCAAATCCCGTCGCCGAATTCATCGCGCAATTCGTCGAGATAATCCGCCGGAAAAATCTCACCCAATCGATCTTCGCCTTCGTTGGCATTTGGCGGCGGCGGTGCCTCATTTGCCTCGGGCGGTATGTCGATCGCATCGACCGTCGGCAAGTCTATCTCGCCGACGTGGTCGCGAAATTCGCGTATCCAATACTCGGCCGACATTGCTTTGCCGGAGACTTTGATATTTGGCTCGCCAAGCTCTGACTTTCGCTGACGCAGTTGCCGAAACCACACGTTGCTATCGACGTATTTCGCCCCGCGCGAGCGTGCTGCGCGTTGCACGCGGTGATCGCTCGACACCAAGAGCAGCGACTTGGGTGCCTTGTGGTGCTCAATCTTGAGCTCGATCAACACGTCGGCCTCCGCGTAGCCACGCGCGAATCGCACTTGCAGACCACTGCGAGAGTACCGGTCGGGCAACCCGGGAGGGGCACCGGCCGCGTCGAACACAATCGTGGCTGCACGGCGCAGATTGTCGGGCAGGTGGGCCACCAGATAGGCAATCAATGCTTCACGCGATCCTTCGAGCGTCCCCGCTTGTACTCCTTCGCCGAACAGATCGGTTACATACAGCAGATTATAGCCGTCGATGAGCAGCCGCATGGCGATTGGCTACAAGCTGTATTCGTGGCGTTCACTAAATTCGTTATGAAAATAGCGTGTGATATGACTATCGACATCAAACAAGTGGGCCAAGAGCGCCGCTCGAACCCACATGCCGTTGCGCGCTTGGCGAAAATACATGGCCCGCGGATCGGCGTCGATCTCCTGTGGTATCTCGCCAAAGTGTTGGTCGCGAGGAAACGGATGCAAGATCGGCGCGTAGGGCTTCATGCGATCGACCAGCGACCGACTGAGGCAGTAATTCGAGAACTCGATATCCGCGTAACTGGCGATGTCTTCGGGCGTGTCGTGCTCTCGTTGGATGCGCGTCATGTAGAGCGCGTCGGCTTGTTCGATGACGGCTTTGCCGTCGATGAGTTCGTCAAACGAATCGACTTCATAGAACCGCACATTTCGATCGGCGAGCCGTTGCCTAAGATCGTCGCGCATGACGAGTCGTGGGTGATTCGGGGCAACAAAAATCAGCCGTACGTTGCTGTACTCTGCGAGCAGCAACGCGAGCGAGCGAACCGTGCGGCCACGGCCAATGTCGCCACAAAAGGTATAGGTCTTGTCGGCCAGCCCCTTGGTTAAGTTCTCGCAGCCTGGAAGTTGTTTGAGTTGGTCGAATCGATTGGCTATCGACGAATCGTTGACGCCCGAGAATTGGAACGATCGCTGCAACGTATAAATGTCGAGCAGCGCTTGTGTCGGATGCTCGTCGGCACCCGAGCCGGCATTCACGATCGGCACACTCCGCTGACCGGTCCGCTCTAGGTCGTTCATCAGGTAAGCACAACTCTCGGCGAGCCTGGCAATCGGCGATCGCATGATAATGAGATCGAAGTAGCTCGAAAACATGCGAATCGAGTCGAAGCGCGTTTCGCCTTTGGTTTCTGACGATGTCGATGGGTCTCGAACTTCGTTGCAAGTGATGCCCAGAATCTGGCAAGCGGCCATGAACGACAAAAAGGTCCGCGTCGACGGCTGCGTGAAATAAAGCATCGCCCGCTTGTGATGCAACAGATTAATCAGGAAGTCTTGCCCCGCACGATGTTTCGACAGCAAGCGAATTGTGTCGGCAATACCTGCGAGTTCGTCGAGCAGGCCTGGCGAGAGTTGGCCCGAGAAAATAACGTGCCTCAATCGATCTCCACGCGAAAGCTCGGGCAGTTTCAACCGCACCGAACGGCCCAATCGACCATCGTAGGTCAAAAGGTCTCGCTCGTCTTGTGTCTGTGGCTCGCCCATTTGCGGCTTCTCAGTCGACATCGTTCGCACCGTTTCCACCACGCGCAACATGACCGGCCCCCCAATCCTTGTTAACATCGAGCACCGTCACGATTTATCGCACGACGCCTCAACATCGTCAAGCTGCGCAGCGCTCGCGGCGACTAATCGGAGACACGCCACCGGTTGGCAAAGAGCCAGACAAGCAAAAGCAGCAGTGCCACGTTGTAAACGACAGTCGAAGCAACATAGCCAGCGAAGAGTCGAAAGCCGCGAGTGACTTCGACCGCATCGCTTGCGCTCGCTTCGAAATCGAGCGGCAACGAAAACACAGCCGAAAACGGGCTCAGAATGCCGAACCCAGCGATCACCTCTTCACTCGCGGTGCCGCTCAGAAAAGTCAGTGCGAATACCTGTGCAGCGACCGGTAACACGAACATGGTCAATAACACGATGTAGGTGCAGACCAAACTTTGCGACGTCTTGCTAAAGAGCGTCGAGCAGACGAGCGCCGTCACCGCGGTCGTTAAACAGGTCAGCGCGACCACCAATAGATACGATAAGATCGTCAGGATGTTGGGCAAGTATCCGACTGGCATGAGCAACGCCAGGATCACCGGCCACAGCAGAAAACAAGTCAGCACGCTCGAAACGCGAAGCCCCGAGAGCAGCTTGCCCCACAGTATTTGCCAAGGCGTAATGAGCGTTGTCAGCAACAGATCGAGCGTTTCGCGTTCGCGCTCGCTACAGACGCTCCCGGCGCTAAACACAGGGCCGACGAGCATATTGAACATCAAAACATAGGCCACATACCAAGGTGCCCACTCGGGTTTGACAAACAGGCAGACCGCCATGAGCGGCAGCGCCAATCCCATCGAGATCATGATCACAAGCCGTAGCATTAAGGTGCCTTGGCTGAAAATCTCGCTGCGCATCTCTTTGTCGTAAACAGGATTTGCGCCGTCTTCCAGAAAAGTCGTCCGTTTGGGAGGCGCGAACATCCGATCGGGCCACTCGTCGCGCGCGATATAAAGCCCGACCGCTTCGGTTGCTTCTGTCTCAAGATCGACTACCTCGCGTCCTTCACTGCCAAGATCGGCGGGATTCAGAAGCCGTCGAGATACGTGATAGCCAAGCGCAGCCGAGAGTGCCAAACAAACGGCAGGCACAATCGCGGTGGCGATGAACAGCCGATACGATCCTTGCCCGAGCCCATTCCAAATCAAGACACTGACCAACACCAGCGGAAGGATCATTAAGTAGCTCACTACCAACGACGCGCTGGTACGCTTGAAGTAGCTGCTCGCCCACAGGCTGATCATGCCAAACAGCAAGATCGAGGCCATCATTGACGCGTAGGTCGATAGCACTTCGAGAGCATTCACTCCCCCCAAAGGCAAGCACAGCATCACAATCGGCAACGAACAGAGCATCAAGATGCCCAGGTGACAAAGCGCTGCGAGCAGTTTGCCAATCACCACTGCTCCGGGCCGAATGGGACTGGCGAGCAGCATTTCGTAGCTTTGCCGTTCCTTTTCGCCCGTGATTGCCCCAGCCGCGAAGCTTGGAGTCATGAGCGACGCGAGCACATACTGTCCCAAGAAAAACAAGTTCACGAGCCGCTTGGCCGCCTCCGGCCGAGCGAGGTCGAGCAATTGATCCTGGGGCCACGCCGCGATCACGAGCCCCCCGAGCGCCGCGATATAGACAAACAGCAATAAAAACGAACGCAGCAACCGCAGGTTGCTAAGCAGTTCGTATTGCAAGACGGGGTTTTGAGTGATGTACATGTTGATGTGTTAATCAAATGTAGCCACCGTCGCCAGACGGTGGACGGCTTAACGTGTTGGGTCCACCGTCTGGCGACGGTGGCTACATTCACGCGACGATAAAACGCATCGCCAAGTCGATCTGTCGTTCAGTTGCGTCGTTCTCGGCGGTCTGTTCGTTCCACCAGCGGCCGACGCCCCCTTTTCGTTTGGTTAGTTTACCAATCCACCGCCCGGTTTGCCGCGCTAAATTCGCGGAGGTTTCGCGGAGTCGCATATCCTCCGCCACCGCGATTCGCAACACCACCAGTGTCGGCAATTCAAGTTGGCGGCATTCTCGCAGAAGCGCGGCTAGTCCAGTACAGTGAGCGATTGCTCGCTCGCCCGCGAGTTTATCGTTGGTGATATCGTCGAGTCCATCCGCAACCATCCCGACGTGCACCCCTGGCAGCGGAGGAGTGCGGACATCGAGCTTTAGTTGCCCAGTTGCGTCTCTCACGCTGGTAGCCAGAACCAAATCGCCAGCGGGCACTTGGCTGCTTGTCGCCACACCCAACAACACCGCCAACCGCGGTCGGTGTCCCTCCCAAAGCGCGCGAATTTGCTTTGGCCCGGGCGGCGACGGCTCGGCACGCAATGCGATGGTCGGCTCGCCACGGATCTGGCCATACGCCAAACGAAAGCCATCGCCAGTGACGTCGCGTTGGCCCGACATCCGGTCGGCAACGCGGGCCATCAAGTCGGGCGACCAGCAAATGATGCCGGCCGGGCGGCGGGCGGCGCTGGCTTTTCGCGAAGGCGTCGGCTGATGTTGGGCGAACGCGCTGCTCGCAGCAGTTGCCGACTTTCGCATGAGCAGCGACGTCGCCATTCGCACGATCCAGCTCATGTGTCGCCCAACGTTGTCAGTGGAAGTTCAATGACCAGTTCGGCCCCCATCACTTCGCGGTTTGCGATTGTAACGCTACCGTGGTGAGCCGCCACGATTCGCCAGCACTTGGTGAGGCCGAATCCCAGACCCCGTCCCGCTTCGCGTCCGCTGAAGAAGGGGTCGAACGCATGTTCGATCTCGCGGTCATTTAGCCCCGGGCCGGTGTCTAGTATACGAACACGAACCAGCGATGTCTCGTACTCGCCCGCGACGATAATGCGCCCCCCATGGCCGATTGCTTCGATGGCGTTGACGACTCCCGCTCGCAGCGCAACCCCGAGCTGGGTTGCATCGCCGGTAATTGCGGGCAATTCGCGAGGAACGTCGAGGTGCAAGTCAATCGACCGCTGTAGCACTTCGACTTCCAGTTCACGAGCCACTTTCGCCAGCAAGTCTCCAAGCGATAACGACTCCATCACCGGCACAGGTGGTTGGGCGAAAAGCATCAGGTCGCTGATCATCTCGTGAGCACGCAGCGACTGTTGATAAATCGCGGAGAGAGCGCGGCGTCGGTCGGGCGATTGTTCGTCGGCGAGCAGCGACTGGGCCCGGCCGGCGATGTTCGCCAGTGGGTTGTTGATTTCGTGACTCGCCCCATAGGCCAGTTCTTGTAGTGCGGCGAGCTTGGCGTCGCGGAGTCGCACGTCGTAGCTCGCCGAAATCGCGCTGGATGCGATCCGCCGCGCCAACGCGGGGACACGCCGCTCGATGCCAGGATGCTCGGTCAGGTAACGCGATACGAGCGACGTCGAAACGCGACCCGTCGTCGCCACTCCCTGTAACGCCCGGCGGCAATCGGTCACATAGTCGCTCCAGTGACTCTCGCTAAGACTGTTTGTTCGAAGTATTTTCGGCACGATCGAAATCGCCCGATGCGCTAAATCGCGACACTGGCTTGACTGCAATCTTAGCCAACAGCAATTCTCGGTGTTGGACCAACCTTCGACCAACGATTCGACTGAATCGCAGAGCAGCGTCACGCAATTCTGCCGCGAACTTTCGATGTCAGGCAACAAACGGTCGATCCAGGCAACGAACCAGGGATCGGCGACGAGGGCCGCCGAAATTTGCCAGCGGCTGTGCGCCGCATCGGGTTCCAGCAGCAACCACTCGAGTGCCAGAACCGACGAATCGGCGACCGCCACCGGCGGCAGCGATGGCTCGCGAACGGGATGAGGTAGCCAAAGCACGCCGATGACTCACTGTTTGGGTCACTATTTGGAAGTGACCGTCTCGACGTCGAGCAATTGACAGACTCGTTGCCCCAACTGTTCAACATCGAAAGGCTTTTTCACGAAGTCGTTGGCCCCCGCATCGCGAAGCGCCTGAATGCGATCTTGCTCGACCATGCCCGAGATGCAGATGATTTTGACCTCGTCCATCGTCTTGTCACTGCGCACCAATTGGCAAACTTCCATGCCGTTGATGTCGGGCAACATGACGTCGAGAATCACCAGATCGGGGCCGAACTCTTTAATCAACATTCCCGCACCGAAGCCATTATTGACCGAGCGAATGTCGAAGCGGCCATCGCGGGTAAAGTGGTCGACGAGCAAATCGACCAGATCTTGGTCGTCGTCAACAATTAGCAGTTTGCGCTTCCCGCTATCGAGGGCGTCGGTAGGGATCCCGTTGTCGCGCATGAACGAATAGAGCTGTTCGCGCGGAATGCGGCGAAAGCGGCTGCCAGGCACTCGAAAGCCCTTGAGCTGACCCGAATCGAAGCAGCGAATAATCGTTTGTTGGCTGACCTTGCAAATTTTGGCGGCTTCGCCGGTTGTGAATACCGTTTTCATGGCTCTCGAACCACCTCTTTCCCTATCGATGGTTAATCGCCGGGCGAGCCCCACGGGGGGACACTCTACTCACCACGGCAGCGGATTGTTTTGACGGGCAATAGCAACCGGTGTTGCTGGTTCCGTTGGTCTGACACGCACCACAAACTGGGTTAGCTTCGCAAGAAGCGTGACCCCCGCGTCTTGTGCGGTTAATCCAGTTTGCGTCCTCGGCCAGGATTTAAGCAGGTTCCGGCAACTCTGCAAATAGCAATAGTCGCCACAAGTACCGAACTTACCTTGCTTGCCGATTGTCTGCGAATTATAGAGAAGCTGGGGGATGCGTCAAGATTGCTTTGATTTACGCAAGTTGTTTAATCGCAAGGGCTTGCGACGATCGGCCCGGATACGACGACCAAACTCTTGGCGAGCTTCGCTAGGAATGTATCGCTGCTTCGACACTTTGGACTCAGAACGACAGCATCTTTTGGTATTCGGTCATTCGATGTTCGATGTCAGCGCGTGAGACTTGCTGTATTCGCTCGAGGCCGAAGCCTTCGACATTGAAACTCGCGGTCACGGTCCCATAGGCCATCGCCCGCTTGAGCGTGGCCGGTTCGAAGTCGTCCTGCTCAGTCAAATAGCCCATCATGCCGCCCGCAAAACTATCGCCCGCACCGGTCGGGTCAATGACGTCAGAGGTGGGATAAGCGGGCATCACATACGTTTCGTGTTCGCCGAAGAACATGGCGCCATGTTCGCCTTTCTTGATCACCACGAACTTCGGTCCCATCGCCCTCACTTTGTGGCCAGCGGCGACGAGGTTCTCGGTTCCGGTGAGCAACTTCGCTTCACTGTCGTTGAGCACAAGTCCGTCAAGCCGCTTGAGCAGTTTGTCGAAGTCGTCGCGTTGCGTCTTGATCCAAAGATCCATCGTATCGGCCACCGCCAACCGGCAGCCAGGCACCTGGTCGAGCACTTTTGCCTGCACCGCCGGAACGCCATTGGCCAAGAACACATATTTGGCCCGCCGATACGACTCGGGCAACACTGGGTCGAATTCGCCAAACACGTTGAGCTGCACATCGAGAGTCTCGCGATCGTTCATGTTGGGCAGGTAGCGGCCCGTCCAGGTAAAAGTCTTCCCGCCACCGACTTGATGCAAGCCCGATGTGTCGATGCCCCGACTGGCCAGCATATCGGTATGCTCGCCAGGCCAGTCGTCGCCCACCACACCAACCAGTCTCACGCCGGTGAAGAAACTCGCCGCATACGAGAAGTGCGTCGCCGACCCTCCCAACAAATTATCGCGACGATCCGTCGGAGTTTCGACGTTATCAATGGCAACCGATCCGACAACTACAAGCGGCATAGCGATTCTTCTCTTCAATCTTCGGAACTTGGGGTGTGTGCAAGCGACAAGTATCGCCCAAAGCAAGTCGCCCACGCAACCGGCGAACCCGTGCCAAATGGCCGCCATGCGGCAGTCTCCCCACAACACTGCTTCACCGACGAACGTATCGGAGAAGGGGAGATAGTGGAGATGAAATGGGGATCGGGGGATGAGGGGGGAATATTGAAGATGCCAGTTCGGCAGATCGATCAGCTTGTGTACCAGCTTTACGACCTGACCGACGACGAGATTCGCATTGTTCAAGAGGCGACGCAGTAGCGAATTTCGCCCACGCTCATTGACCGGGGGCGAAATAGATTGTCGGTTGGCTCAAACGGCGATACTTGGCTACATGTCGTAGTATAAACAAAACTCATAGGGATGCGGCCGGAGAGCCATCGCCTCGACTTCGTTGACGGTTTTCCAGTTGATCCAGGTGCTGATGACGTCTTCGGTGAAGACGTCGCCACGCAGCAAGAATTCGTGGTCGGCTTGCAATGCCGCGAGCGCCTCGGCCAGCGAGCCGGGGGTCTTCGGCACGTCAGCCAACTCTTCTGGCGACAGGTCGTAGATGTCTTTGTCGAGTGGCTCGCCGGGGTCGATTTTGTTTTGGATGCCATCGAGTGCCGCCATCATCAGCGCGCTAAACGAAAGATAGGGATTGCAACTTGGGTCGGGACAGCGGAACTCAATGCGTTTGGCCTTCGGGCTGGGGCTGTACATCGGAATGCGGCACGAGGCAGAGCGGTTTCGCTGTGAGTAAGCCAAATTCACCGGCGCCTCGTAGCCCGGGACGAGTCGCTTGTAGCTGTTCGTCGTGGGGTTGCTGAACGCCAGAATCGCCGGTGCGTGTTTGAGAATGCCGCCGATCGCGTGCAGGGCTTCGTCCGAGAGCCCGGCATAACCGCTGCCGGCGAACAACGGATCGCCATTCTTCCAAAACGAAATGTGGGTGTGCATGCCCGAACCGTTGTCGCCGTAAAGTGGCTTCGGCATGAACGTCACCGACTTGCCGTGCTTGAAAGCGACATTACGAATGATGTACTTATACATACACTGGTAGTCGCCCATCTTCACGAGATCACAGTACTTAAGGTCGATCTCGCATTGCCCGGCTGTGGCGACTTCGTGGTGCTGGGCCTCGACATCCATGCCACAATCGATCATCGTCTGCATCATCTCGCCACGCAAATTTTGTAGCGAATCGGCTGGCGGACAAGGAAAGTAACCCTCTTTGTGGCGGAGCTTGTAACCGAGGTTCGGGCCTTCGCCTCGCGCTTTGTAATCTGTTCCGCGATTCCAAGCTGCCTCGATGCTGTCGAGATAAAAGTAGCCGGCTTGAGGCGTTTGGTCGAAACGGACGTCGTCGAACACAAAAAATTCGGCTTCGGGTCCGATGAAGCAAGTATCGGCCACGCCCGTGCTCTTGAGGTAGTTGACCGCCTTGCGGGCCACGTTGCGAGGGTCGCGCGTGTAGTCTTCGCGGGTGATGGGATCCTGCACGTTGCAAATCATGCAGAGCGTTGGTAGGTCGGTAAATGGGTCGATAAACGCCGTGTCGGGCTGTGGCATCAACAGCATGTCGCTCTCGTTGATCGTCTGCCAGCCACGAATGCTCGACCCGTCGAAGCCGAGGCCATCTTCAAACAGGTCTTCATCGAGCTTTCCCACGGGAATCGAAAAATGCTGCCAAACACCGGGAAAATCCATGAAGCGAAAATCGATCGCCTTGATGTCTTTTTCGCGACAAAGAGTGAGAACTTCTTGCGGGGTCATCGACTTCTACCTCCATTGCGCCAGATAAGTGGGCTCAAGCAAGCGTGCTCGATCGACCACCAGATTAGCCGATTGTGAATGCGTGGGGAATCGTCCACGCCCGAATCTTGTTCTTCTGTGTCTCGCAGTCGATCCTTGCCAAGAATGGTAATGCGATTGCGAATAGCTATAGAATACGAATGCGTTTGTTACACCTTTGACGCTCGTCGTGTCGCAGGTTACTTATTTAATCCAGGCGGAGGAAACTCATGGCTACCACGTTTCGAATCAGTTTCGTATTGGCACTGTTACTTGGTTTTGCGCCGCTAGCAATTGCGCAAGATGACACTGGCGATGAAGACAACGCGGACACAACCACTATCGCCGGCGAGATCGAACAGGCGGGAGAAACCGTCAAGCAGAAAACGACTGACATCGCCAAATCGGTCGACGAAAATGAGGCCGCCAAGGAAGTGTCGAGCGGCATTTTGGCCCCCATCTATTCGCTCGCGGAGTACGCTTCGCATCCCGCATTTCACTGGGTTGCATTCGCCGCGATGGTGGCGGGTGTCGTTAGTTTCGCGCTTCAGCTTACGCTCGGCAAACTGGTTGTGCTCTCGCGGATGGGTTTCAGCCTGAGCGAAATACTCTCCGACGCGCTGGGGCTTTTCGTCAGCCTGGTGGGCCTGGTGCTAACGACCCAAGCCGCCACCGAGAATTCGACGTTCACCACCAGCGCAGCGGCGGTGCTGTCGGCCGCCATCGTGGGCACCATCATAGGCATCATGTTCTACGTCACGGGGCAGAGCCAGGAATTGCAAGCGGTGAAAGGAAGAAAGCTCGCAGCGGCGGAGAGAATGGCGGAGAAGAAGTAGGCCAGCGAGGTTGAGTAAACTTCGCAACGGAACTACTGCGGTACCACCACGTTCTCGCTTTCGGAAGATTCTGCCGACGCTGGTTCAACTTGCTCGTCGATGATTGCAGTATCCGCGATTGCGGTATCCGCCGCGTCTAAGTCGTCGCCGTCGGCTGCGCCTTTGTTACCAGTTTCATATTCTTCGGACAAGTCGTCGGCGACTGGCTGCTCGTCACTCGCCGGTTTGACCTGTTTGTCTGATGTTTCGTCGCCATCGGCTTGGTCGGAGTCCGTCTCTGATTCCTCTAACTCTTCAACGGTGGGTTGGATCACAAGCGATTCGCCGAAGTCGAAATAACTGTCGTCTATCGGATTGTCATAGGCCTCCCAAACAGCCACAACCGTCGGGGATGAACGCGACACGACTCTGGCGCGGGTCGCGACAAGCGACGATGCGAGAACGTCGAAGTCGGTCGAGAGGCCGGTAAGGTTCCCGTCGAAACGAGCAAGTTCGAAAAGGCCCGAGCGATTGAGAGGCAGGGGATCGACGCCGATAAAACCGGTGGCGGTGCTGCCAAGGGTCTCGCGCGCGATTTCGGTCGCTGGTGAAGACAAGTCGTGAACGCTCACGTGAGTTGACGAAATCGCGATCAACCGGTCGCCGACGATGACCGAGCGATAGATTTGGCTTGCGTGTTCGATCGAAGCCAACGACTCGATGCCCGTTTCCGGATCAACATGAACGACCTCGAGCGTATATTTTTGTCCCCAATAACTCTGCCCCCTGACGTTACGCATCATCACACGCTCTTGCACCGGCACTGCCAGCGTTCCTGTACCAGGATCGTAAGCGACTGCATGATGTTTGAGGTCGTCAGACCAGATCGCACCGGTCGCCAATGAGCTGCTGCCAGCGTTTTCGGTGAGTCGATAGGTGAACTTCTGAGCCGGTGCAGTCGGATCGGTCACGTCGATGATCGACAACTCAAGTCCGTTGTTCGACCCCAAACTCCACAAATGGTTCTCGTCGATCGAGTGCAGGTATTCGGAGTAACCCGGAATCGTCAACTCGCCCAACACGGTTGGCTCGGTTGGTTCCGACAGGTCGACAACAATCAGTGGGTCGATGTAGTAAGGATACAGGTACGAGACGGTCGACTCAAATGTCACTAAGTGGACGCGCTCGCCAACGAATCGCACCGCCTGAAGCTGTTCGCCCGGCGCCAGGCCAACAACTTCGCCGACAATTTGCAAGCCATCTCCTTGCTGTTCGAGTATTGTCACGCGTGTCCCGTGTTCGTCTTGCGTGACGATACGCAACATGCCGTCGCTCTCGTCAATGGCGAATTGGTTGGGGAGACGACCTTCGACCAAGCCCGTAGCAACGAACTCGATGTCACCCGTTTGCTCGTTAACCGAAAACTTTTGAATAGCTGAATCACCACTCGCCAGCGCCGTGACAACAAACAAGCTGTCGGGCGTTGAAAAGATTTGTGACGACGAGCGAGTGGGCGATGGGCTAAAGCTGCTTGTGAATCGCTGTTGTGTTGGGGCCGGCACGCTGACCGCGTCGCGCAGCGTCGCCGACTTAATGTCGAGGGTTGCAACGGTAGTAAATGACGTCTGGCTTGGAACGTTTTGGGTGAGTGTCGTCCATTCGTTCCAGGGCAAGATATCGCGATGGATCGTCGTTCCATTGCCGCTTACTTGTGTGTAGCGGGCCATGAGATTGTCGAAAAATGGTTCGACGACGCGGGCAAAATACTCTTCGCGCGTTTCAAATGCGTACTCATAGCCGCGACCGACACGAGTGTTGCGAATAATGGGTCGAGCTATTGAAAGGCTTGGGTTCGTCTGCTGAGACATGACCCCGAATTATTCACCAAGATCGAGATGGTTGTCATGGCGGTCTTGGTTTGCGTCAATTTGAGGCGTGTCGGCCGATGG
>JBGSWC010000076.1:0-3560 GCA_041752635.1 Pirellulales bacterium
GATTGCCCTCAGTAATCACCGCGAGTAGCGGTGGTGCTGAGGGATTTTTCTGTTGCGTCGCTCGCTTGTAGCGAGGCGAGTCTTCGACTTCAACTCGATTGAAGCTGCTGTTTGCGGAATTCGCTCGGCGAGACGCCAAGCTCGCGTTTGAACACTTCGTGCATCCGGATTGCGGAGTCAAACCCCGAATCGCGAGCGACCTGGGTAATTGGATTGTCGAGGTCGACGAGCATCCGCTTAGCCAACTCGACACGTAGCCGACGGACCTCGGCGGCGACGGACCGGTCCATGCACTGTTTGAACCGCCGCTGCAGTGTACGCGGACTGGTGGCGATAGCTGACGCGATTAACTGGACGTCGAGCGGCTTACGCAGGTTGGCATTCATAAACCGCAGGGCGTCGCCGACTAAAGCGTCTTCGACTGCAAAGAAGTCTGTTGAATTGCGCGGAACGATGCCGCGCGGGGGAAGAGACGTCGGTTCGGTTGGCGGTTCTTCTCCATCGAGTATTCGGTCGAGCAGTCGGGCCGCTTCATAACCGACGTTTGCAAAGTTGCGTTCGATCGCAGTCAGCGAGGGAGCTGGGCTCTCGCAGAAGATCGGGTCATTCTCGCCGCAAATGATCGCGACGTCCAAGGGAACGTGCCACCCTAAATTATCGCAAAGGTGCACAATGTGTCGGGAGAAGTTGCCTTGGGGCACGAAAATCCCCACTGGGCGCTCAAATGACTGGAGCCATTCGAGGATTTTGTCTTGCGTTCTGCCCCAAGTCTTGGCATCAACCAGATCGCCGTTGTCGACCATTACCGACGAGCTACTAAAACCTGCTTCCTCGACACGCTGCTGAAAGGCCGAATTCTCCACCAAGTCGTTCGGGTGGTGCTCGCGCATGATGAAACCAAAACGCCGGAACCCTCGCTCGAGCAGATGCTCAACACAAAGTCGGCCGCACTCGGCGAAGTCGATGTTGACGGTCGGGACGCTCCTGACTGGCGAGGTACTCCAAACGTTCACCACCGGAATATCATGACGTGTCGCGCTGCTTGCCAGCGACCGGGTCACACGCGCGATGATGCCGTCGTAGGGCTGCGCCCCCCGAGCGCGGTTCATATGATACTGCGGAAACTCATCGATTACGCAATGCCAGTGTTTGTGGCGATGGGCGTACTGCTGGACACCGGTATAGATGCCGTAATGCCACTGAAACGGGAGATTCAACTCCATCGCGATGGCGATCGTTCGCTGTGGGGGCATGATTTATCTGCTCGAATTTAGCGTGTCTCAGAATCGTAATAGTTTGGCACAAAAGCGTTGGGTTTGCAAAGTAAACTGAGTGTCGGACAGAGCGGCATTGGCTTCCTTGCCAAGGGATATTGTGACCGGTTGGCTCGATATGCCTTGCAAGGTGTCACAGTCTCGCCACATTATTGGCATCATTCGTAATTGGAGAGAGAAATCATGTGTCGCCTCTTGTCAGTTTTTGTTGTTGCCTGGTTGGCAATGGCACTCGGCTCTACCAGCGTCGTCGCGCAGACGCTGACAGTGTTTTACGATTTTGAAGGCATCGACGCGGATCGTTTTGACGACCCCGCCGGCGATTTTGCCGACGACCTTGTCGGTCAATTCAATCCTGCGTTTTCGACAGACACCCCTGCTGTTACGGGCAGCACACAATCGGCGAGTTTCGACGGCAACTCGGCACTATTCACCGATGCCTACACGACCGATCTTGGCCCTGATCCCGATGCGTTTACGATCATGTTCTGGATCAAGGCTCGCGACATTGATCAAGAAAACAACAACACTCGTTTGATCAGCACCCGACGTCTACCCGACGGACAGTCGACCACTGGACGTCCCTGGCAGGTCGAGGGCTTCGGTGACCCCGACAACAATGATGGCGACTCCACGAACGACGGTCAGAACGGCGACGCGATGGACGTTCGCTATCAGCCCACCAATGGCATATATCCTCAAAACTGGTTCAGCCCCGACGCGACCAATGCACTGGCACGCGACGACCAGGGTGAAACCATGGCTGAGTGGCGACACGTTGCGTTCGTGCTTTCGAACTCTGGCGATCCAGGAGATGGCGGTGCCTACGGCGAAACATACGTCGATGGAGAGAGCGTAAACCTCTCGGGCCAAAACCCCGACTGGGACGGATTTAGCCTCGAAAACACGGAAGGACAATTGATCATTGGTGGCGATGCCGAAAATGCTGGCACCCGTGCTTTCGTCGGCCTGCTCGACGACTTCGCGCTCTTCGCAGGCATCGTCGACCCACTAGACATTGCTAATATCGCCGCAGGCACGCTGTCACCCCTCGACATCGGTGGCCCCGGCTTTCTGTTGGGCGACACCAACAACGACGGAACTGTCGACACCCTCGACATCGACCCGTTTGTATTGCTGCTCACCGATCCCGCTGGCTATGCGGCAGCTTTCCCTGGAGTCGACCCGCTCGCCGTGGGCGACATCAACATGGACACGGTGGTCGACACCCTCGATATCGATCCCTTTGTCGCCTTGTTGACAGCCGGAAGCTTGACGGGTGCTGGATCGGTTCCCGAGCCTGCGTCACTTGCGCTGTTGGCCATTGGCGGACTCGTCGTGGTACTGCGTCGCCAATTCTGAGTGCGTTCACTCACTACACCCAATTTTTTTGGTCCAACATTGCCATTTGAGCAATCATTCACAATCAGGAGACTGAAAGAATGCCTCGAATCTTACCTGTTCTTACCGTTGCCTGTTTGGTGATCGCCACTGCCGACCGCGCTTGCGCAGACTTGGTCGCTCATTGGACGCTCGACGGCACAAGCCCGTTTACCGAAGAAGTAACCGGCAACAATACGAATACCATTGAAGTCGGATTTGTCACCAGCCAGCAGCCAGGCATCGCCCCCGATGGCGGTGAATCGGTCCTCTTCGCCGACGATGGTGGCAGCAGCATCAGCGCCGGAACCTTTGAAGAAGACGGGGACTACGTCGCAGCTTCAGGCGACGGGACGTATACCATCTTGTCGAATTTTTCTGTCACGGCGTGGGTCAATCTCACCGATCCGCAGTCGGGTAACGAGCGAGTATTCTTCTCGAACCAGTTCAGTTCCGGCGATGGCCACCTGTTCGGCGTCCGCAACTTCAATGGCGTGACCAACAACGTCTTCGTCGACTTCGGCAACACCCGCCAATATGCCGGGATTGGCCTGGATGTCGACAAAGACTACTTCTTGGCAGTGGTTCGCGACCCGAGTGGTGGCATCGACACGGTCGGCGGCGATCTAAATCGCAACCGAATCTCCGTTTACGACGCGGATGCAGGTACATGGCTGACGGCAGATGGAACGCAAAACAAGAACATGCGCCTGCTCAACATGACCATCGGTGCGTTCACCAACGACCTCAATGGCCGTGAGTGGCACGGTTTGATCGACGATGTGCGCATCTATGACAACTCATTAACTACCAGCGATTTGGAAGCACTCGTGGGCGGCGGTGGCACCAGTTTCATCCTCGGAGACACCAACAACGACGGTGTCGTTGACACCCTCGACATCGACC
>JBGSWC010000077.1:0-7283 GCA_041752635.1 Pirellulales bacterium
TTATAGCCGCGTCGATATCTTCGCGATTGGTGAGCAGCAACTGGTTGCCAACTTCGATACAAAGCGGTTTGAGGTAATAGACCTTTACTCCTCGCGCCTTTCCCGGACCCGCGAGGAATTCGTCGAGTCGTGTTTGCACGCAAGCAGGAATGGTCTCGGCAATTTTGTCGAAGTCGCGCTGGGGCGTGACGCTTACGTAAAATCGACCCTTGGGCAAGCGGATGGAGGCTTCAAATAGGTTAATTTGGCGAACCTGGGTAAACTCATCGCGATGTTTCTCGACAACTGTTTCCCAGCGAGATTGTCGTGAAACAAAAGGCCAAGTGTTCGCTAACATTGTTGCGGCGAATCGCTCGCTGCACTCTTTCGGAGGCACCCAGAGCGGACTTCCCACCCACGATCCAAAGGGTGTGAGTTCTTGTTCGAGCGTGAACGGATCGGAGTTTTGCGGATCGACAGTCGACGGCGTGACCCGTCGCCCGAGTCGAGCGGCCCGAGGACGCTGAATGGTTGTTGGCATGAGATGGCTCACCATCAGGGGTGAAGGTATGATACCGAACAGATTGGTTTCGTTCGGTTGCAGAACGATTATTCGCCGGCAGGCAATTTTTCTTGAGAAAATTTTGCAAGCGACTTGCGAGAAAGTTCGAACCGAGGTACCGCCCCTTTGCAGCAGAAATGGGGCCCGAAGCGGGGCAGGGCGATAGAAGCGTGGCGCCGGCCGGTCAAATACCGTGAAGTCGTTCGACGCGCGTCGGCATTTCAGTTCTGGCCCAGTGATGAAGTCGAATTTGGTTAAGCCAATAGATCGTGAACCACATTTCCATGCACATCGGTCAAGCGGAAATCGCGACCGGCGTAGCGATAGGTGAGCTGGGTATGGTCGAAGCCCAAACAGTGGAGCATCGTCGCGTGCAAATCGTGTACGTGCATGCGATTCTGTTCGGCGCGAAAGCCAAACTCGTCGGTCGCACCATAGACTTGCCCACCCCGAATGCCCCCACCAGCCATCCATACCGTGAAGCCATGATGATTGTGGTCGCGGCCGTTCATCTTGCCTTGGTTTGATCCTTCCTTGGGCATTTCGACGACCGGCGTGCGGCCGAATTCACCCCCCCACAACACGAGCGTTTCGTCGAGCATTCCACGCTGCTTCAGATCGGCCAACAGCGCGCCAATCGCCTGGTCGCATTCCTTCGCTAGTCGGCGATGTCCCTGTTCGATGTCGTCGTGGTGATCCCAGGGCTGGCCGGCACCGTGCCACAGTTGCACAAATCGCACGCCACGTTCGACAAGTCGACGCGCCATGAGCATTTGTCGGCCCTGCACACCAGGACCATACATGTCGCGAATATGTTGTGGTTCGCGGCTGACATCGAAGGCATCGCTGGCTTCCATTTGCATGCCAAATGCCAGCTCGAACGACTCGATACGAGCTTCGAGTTGCGAATCGTTCGAGCGTTCGGCTGCGTGCATCGCATTAAGTTGAGCCAGTAGATCGAGTTGCCGGCGTTGATCGCTACGCGAGGTTCGTTTGTTTTCGATGTTCTCAATGAGCTTGTCGATTTGTTGGTGTTTGGTATCGATGTAGGTTGCCTGATAATTGCCAGGCAAGAAGCCGGCTTGCCAGTTTTGCGACTCTTGGATCGGATAACCACCGGGGCACATGGCAACAAACGAAGGCAAGTTTTGATTCGCACTTCCAAGGCCATAGGTGACCCACGAACCGACGCTCGGCCGCACCAGTCGTGCCTCGCCACAATTCATCAGCATCAGCGATGGCTCGTGATTCGGCACATCGGCATACATCGATCGCACCACGGCAATGTCGTCGATCTGGCGGGCGACGTGCGGAAATAGCTCGCTCACTTCAATGCCGCTTTCGCCGTGCTTCGCGAATCGGAAAGGCGAGCGATAAGCGCCACCCGTCGGGCGCTCGGTGACAAGATTGGGTATCGGCAGCGGCCGGCCGTGGTGTTTTGCGAGCATCGGCTTTGGATCGAACGTATCGACGTGCGACGGTCCACCATTCATGAACAAGTGGATGATGTGCTTCGCGCGGCCCAGAAAGTGGGGTGACTTGGCGGCGAGGCGGTCGGCATCAGCGTAGGCTCGACTGCCGATCATGCCGCCCAGCATTTGACTGAGCATGAGGCTGCCCATTCCCATACCGCATTTACCAAAGAACTCGCGCCGCGAGGGAACGGGAAGTAGTTGGCCCTTCATCCTCTATCACTCCTAATCGACAAAGGCGAATTCATTCGACGCGAGCAGCACTTGTACGAACTGTGCCCATACGTCGAGTGTTGTTGGCAATGGCCCGTGAAAACCTTGTCGCGAATCAAAGACTTGCATTCCGTCTGGCGTACGAAGTGACAGACGCAATGGCAATTGAAAAGAATCGTAGGCGTCGTTGCCGCCACTTGCGACAACGAAATCAATCGTTTCGCCTCGATTAACATTGGGCAAGTTGATCTTGATTTCTTGTTTACCGGTCGAAAGCTGCCACTCACCGAGCAGTCCGCGACGCGAACTTGTCACGATGACTTGAATGCCATCGCCTTTCGATTCGGGCCGCGTCACTTCACCAAGAATGTGCAGCTTTCCATGGCTAGGCGATGTCCACCGTCGCACAGCCGCATGTTCGGCAAGTCGTCCCGGGTGACCGCCATCGGCGGTGATCGACAAGTAGCCAAACTCCGCATGGGGGAACTCTTGTGCTTGTTGCCACTTCGAATCGGAGTAGTGTTGGAGTGGTTGAAAGTCGATCGATGAACCATCGACCGCGTTAGCGGCGTTGCAGAGGCCATACGACCAAGGATTGGTCGCCGCCGGTTCGGCAATACGACCCGCGACAAATTGCGTGGCCAGTTGCCGCTCGTCGTCGGTCGGATCACGCTGCAAGACGGCGCGATACAACTGGTTGATACGCTCGCCCACGGGACTGTCGGCAAGCTCGGTTACCGACTTTTCGCTGATTCCTTGCACGATGCTGCTATTCAGTAAGAAAAGCGCCTGTTGAGGAACGAGTGTCGTTGGCCGCTGCGGACAATGGGCGTCGGGGCTGGCAAAGTCGAATGTGCGAAACAGACTCGGCAAATTCTGGCGATCGATATAGGCATAGAGCGTACGCCGCGTGCCACCATCGATCGTGTCGATCGGCTCGCTACGCCCCCCCACTTGCGACGTATCGAGTCGATCGCCAACAAAGAGAATCGCATCTCGCATTGCCTCGAAGTCGCGCCCACGGCGGTGGGCACGGCCAAGCAAATCGTTCTCGGCATCAACAGCAAGCTGCTCATGCGTCGGTTGGCTCGAAAGGCGATAGGTGCTCGACGTGGTGATTTCACGCACGAGCCACTTGAGCGACCAACCGTGGTTGACGAAGTCGACGGTCAGCGAGTCGAGCAACGGCTGCTGAACAGGCGGTGGGCATCGCAATCCGAAATCGCTGGGCGTGCTGACCAAGGGCTTTCCGGTTAGGTGACCCCACACACGATTCACAAACACTCGCGCGGTAAGCGGATTGTCGTCGCTCACAATTGTGTTGGCGAGCTCGCGGCGGCCACTGCCGTCGGTGACATTCCCGCGATCGGCGGCAAAGAAAGTTGGCACTCCACGCTCGACGATTGCCCCCCTGTTGTGGCGACTGCCTCGTAGAAAGACACCGACATTCTCGGGATGTAATTTATCCTGCAACAAAGGGGGCTGGCCTTCGGGGTGCGGTTCCGACGTACTCGCAAAAACACCATAGAGACCATAGTAGTCTTCGATTGAGAACGGATCGTACTTGTGGTCGTGACAGCGCGCGCACCCGATCGTTACCCCCATCATGCCGCGCGCTACCACGTCGATACGATCGGCAATGATATCGTCTTGTTGGCCTAGAAAACGTCGTCCGAGTGTTAGAAAACCTAAGGCGGCCAATTGATCGTCGCTGGCGGCAACGGTCAATTCGGGCGATGCGTAAATTTGCTGATGGAGGAATTGATTGATCGGCAAATTGTCGTTGAAAGCAGCAATCACCCAGTCGCGAAACTTGTACGCATTCTTGATGTCGCGCTCTTCCTTGAAGACGTATCCCTTCGAGTCGGCGTAACGAGCCACATCGAGCCAATGCCGCGCCCACCGCTCGCCAAATTGTGGCGAATCGAGCAGTCGATCGACCAACGCTTCGTAAGCGTCGGGGCGGTCATCGAGCGCAAATTCCTCGATTTGCTCGTATGTCGGCGGCAAGCCATCGAAATCGAAGTAGAGTCGTTTGGCGAGAGTGCGGCGGTCGGCTTCTTCAACCGGCCGCAATTCGGCACTGGCGAGTGTTGCCCTCACAAATTGGTCGAGCGGCCGACGCGACCACCCGGAATCATCCACCGGCGGTTCTTGAAAAATTGGCGGCTGAAACGCCCAGTGCGATTTGGCCCGTTGAGCAATCGAATCGATATCGATAACCGCGCCGTCGCGAGGGTCGGGCGCTCCCATCGCAATCCATTTCCGAAAGTGCTCGATCACGTCGTCGGGCAATTTGCCGTCGGGCGGCATTCGCAGCGCAGCGTTCTCGTACCGCAGCGCCGTCAGCAAGCGACTTTCATCGGGACTTCCGGGCGCGATCGCCTTGCCCGATTTGCCGCCGCGACGCATCGACTCGCGATTGTCGACAGCGAACTCTCCCTGCACTTCGCCATCGTTGGCAAAATGACACGAAGCGCACGACTCAACGAGCACAGGTCGAATGTGAGTCTCGAAGTAATCGATCGATTCGTCGGCCACAGCGGCGCGTAAGGCAACAGTCGCCAAAACGGCCACCAATCTCAAATCAGTAAGATGCCGGCCGTACATTGGTTGACCGAACTTCGTTGGCGAAGGAAGGCGGGACTGCGAGCACCGGTTGCGTTATCGGGGGCTCAACGGGCAAAAATGGGGAAGGGGTCGGTCAGCGAATCGGCACGAGCAGCGCAATCGACTGAACACGATTGAATCAACATCGTCGATTTTAATGCGCTGGGGGGATGGTTGCAAACATCAGTCGAGCTGAAGCCACGGTACAGGAAGACGAAGCTCGTCGAGATCGTGTCGTGTTGTCGGCCGTCAATGCCGCAGTCGCACCGGCGACAATCGTGCTGCTCATAGCGGCTTGACCCTGTCAGACCGCACGTTCCCATGCGTTTCCGGAAACACCGATTTCATTGCTGCCGGAACTGTTCTTAGTCGAGGTACTAAAGTCGAGTTCGCCGAACTGGCTGCGAATAGCCAGCGAAGCATCGTTGTTGACGAAAGCGGTGCTTGCCTAGTCGAAAGGCTCACAAATTAGATACGTGGTGCTGGCCAAACCCAAGCCTAGGGCGAGAGCCAGGCAAGTGGCCAAGAACGTTCTAGAAATCGTCGTTAGTAGCTACTCCTCGCGAATTTGATTGTCGTCACTAGCGAAAGGTGACCTCCTGAAATGTGAAACGGCCACGTCGACCAGCGGGTGTATAACTCGCCGTCCCACGGCAGCGGCAATATGCCGAAAAAGAAGCTGAGCCCCGTGGCTCCGCACAGCGTTCGCAGGAAAACGCCATTCGCTTTGTCGTACAGCTATCTCCGCTTGCTCAACATGTTTACGCGATGACGCAGGCTCGTGGCACGAGAAAGCGGCACACGGCGGGTTGGCAAGCTCTTGGCAAGCCTACTTTTGCGACATGGCGATATTTGGCAGGGTGCCTTTGCCAATGCTCCACAATTCACGTTGGCTTCGATACTGTTGATACAGTCGAACGCCACGCCAACCGATCACCAGACACACGCCAACTAGCGACCGGCACAGACGATGCAACGGCCGATGGGCCATTCATGGTTGCACCAAATTCTGGCAAGTCATGCAAATTGGGGGCAACTACTGACAACGACGATGGCAAAACACAGTCGTTCGAAGACGAGAAAACCCCGCCAAAACAAATTGTTTTAGCGGGGTTTCTGGAGCGACGCGGACGGGACTCGAACCCGCAACCACTGGATCGACAGTCCAGTACTCTAACCAATTGAGCTACCGCGCCTTGAAATCATGAAGTTCGGCTAGGGTGTACCTGCGCCGCTCCTCGAAGCTCGGCATTTTAGTCACGTTGACCGGAGTGCGTCAATTGCCGATTTGTTGCAAATAACCTGCTGCTTCGAGGAGCCTCTTGGGACTGTCGGGGTTCGCGGACGTATTGTGCGGGCTGCACGGGTTTTCGGGCCGGAACTTGGCAAGTTGTGGAGCCCGCGGACACTCTGCGACCGTGTAGCGATCGTATGAGACGTAGGCTAGTTTTGTTGCCGGGCAGCGGGGCTCGAACTTCGATCATGCCATTTTTCGGGGATTTTACCGTGGAAACCGCGACAGTTTATCTTAACCAATGTGTACGCGCGGGGCTCGATTCGAGTTGGAATTGGTTCAACGCGCTCAATCGCGAAGAGTGGATTATTGTGCTTGCGGTCGCGTGCATGGCCGGTTTTCTGTGCCTGCGTGGATTCGGCAGCCGCAGCACCTATTAACCAGCCGATCTCAGTGGCTCGGTTGGGGGAGTTTGCCGGGGGCGACGAAAATGTCGCTCATTGTCGCAAATCTCTCGATTCTTCCCAAAAAAAATCGCCGCCAAGTTGACTTCTGTCGGGTAAGTTTTCTACCCTATAGGATGGTTGGCTTGGCGTTTTGCTTTGCTTGCCTGCCAGCCTTATCCCGACGATTGGGATTCGCTGTGTAACCCCCTGGCGGGGCGCGCGGCCCATCCCGTACTCGCCGGCGTCGCTTCCCACTAGGAGAAGGAGTGAGCCATGCCTTTATTTGAGGTAGAGACCGACAACCACATTATCATCACATGGGCCGACGACGCCGACTCGGCCACGGGCGTCGTTAACGACGCTTACCCGTCGGAAAAGGTCGTGCGAATGACCAAACGCCCGCGCGATACTTGGGTTATCAGCAAGGGTGCCCTTGGTATCAGCGAACCGGTCGACGTTTGCCACGCCGCTCGCGATTGCCTCTCCAAGGCATCGGGCGACAAGGTGCATGCCATACGGCTTTACATGCACGAGACCGGCGTCGATCTCGAACAGGCCCGCAAGGTCATCGAATCGAACATGGTTCTCGGTTGGTAATCGCCGTCACTAAGTCACCTAACGCGGCAACACACTCAAAAAGGGACCGCTTGCCAGTTTGGCATGCGGTTCTTTTCTTGTTCAGCCTCACGACCGGTCGCACTAGCGGTACGACGAAGGTGCATAGGGGCTCGTCGGCGGCAAGCTCGGCGACGTTGTCGACGGGGGCG
>JBGSWC010000078.1:0-26802 GCA_041752635.1 Pirellulales bacterium
AGTCGGCGACGAGCCTCGCGAGCTCGAGCTGGTGGTCACGGTTGGCGGTAGGCCCGAGCGACGCGTTCGCCCGCGATAGGTGACGCATAGCTCTCGACAGTGCGCGGTCCGCACAACGGCTGCATGCCGCCCCCCCGTCGGTGCTTCCACTCCGAGCCTTCCGCGACAACCAGCCCTGTCTGCTGCGTTTTGATCGTTTTGACCACGAAATGGCAAACACGATTGGAGGGGACATAACCCCGAATTTTGTCTCGTTCGAAAATCTCAAAAACACCTTGTTTTCCAGTCGCTTTCGCACATCGCCAGTGAATTTCGTACCTGGGTTTTGACTGACCAGTTGTTGTCATTCTGGACAAAACCCATTTTTGAGAGTGGAGAGTGGAGAGTGGAGAGTCTAGAGGAAAGGGTTGAGGCGTCGGGTGCCACCCTCTGGCTTGTCCAGGAGTTGGCATCCAATACAGTTTCACATAGGCCCGTTCTACCACACCGCGCGGCCAATTTCGACAACGATTTTTGGCCATTGAACCGAATCGACGCGACGTACGCTCGCCATTGTCATTCCCGCGCAGAGCCTCTCCTCGCGAAGGGGGGACAGTAATCCAGACGCAACGCTTGTCGATCTGGTTCCTGCCAGCGGATGTCCCGCCCGGTGGGTACTGATGTCTTTCGCCGTCGTTGAGGGAGACCGATCCATAGTTGTCGCGAGCGGGCATCTTATGCTCGTTTTAAGCTAGACCACTGGCACCAAGTTGGCCGAACCAAAGAGGCCGACTTCGATGGCGTGTTTTTCGACCGGCTGCATTTCGTAGGCTGCGTAGTTGGCGTCAGGGCCAACGTACGCATTTTCACCTTCGGTGATCGCGAACAGCTCAGCCTGTAAGTAAAGTGGGTCTCGCTTGTTGATCTGGCCGTTCATGTACTTCTTGACGAGCACATCCTGGAAGTGGTGGGCGTTTTCGTGGAGCACGACTTCGACCATCATGCGAGGCTTGTCGAGGTAACGCGGGTTGAGCACCAGGCGGTCGGTGTCGTCGCCGAACTTCCCGTAGACATTTTCGCCCAGGTCGGTCCACTCGATCTTCGGCGTGTCAATTCCGTAGGCCCGGCACTGGGCAGCGAGCACTCGCTGGAGCGACTTTTCCTTGGCCTCTCGGTCGACGATCTGTTTGCCCCGGGCGTCGGTGGCGTTCCAGTTGGTGATGGCGTCGGTGAACTCCGGGTCGCCGGCAAGCTCGGACTCATAGCTGTCGCGGAATTTCTGGTCTTGTTTCACGAAGTTCTTGTCGAGCTCGATGGACTGGTACAGCACTTGTTGCATGACATTCAGTTCCCCAAGATTCAACTCCGCGGACAGATTGTGCATGGTGGCGAGCGGCGCGGAGTGGGCGTGCAGGTCCTTGAGAAGCTGGCGTTGCTTTTTGGGAGACAGCTTTGCCAGCTTCTCTTGCAGATTGAACAACTCGGCTTCCGACAGCCCCGCAACGTTGGTGGCACCGACGAGGCCCCGGATCTCTCGCGCGGCCGCAACCGCCTTGGGGAGTGCCGCGGTGTCGCTGGCGGCTACTTTTAATCGTAGCGCGGGGATCTTCGGTAACAGCGCCCGCAGGTCGATGAGTGCCTGATCGAAATCGCCATCGTGGAAGTGGTGTTTGTAGGAGTCGAGCAAGCTTAGCTCTTCGTTCCAGGAAGGATTGGGCGGCGCGTTTTCGGCAAGATTTCTCACGTATTCGTAGTCGGTAGTTGCGGGATGCAACGCGGTCACAACGGCGTCGAAGCCGGCTCGTTGGTCGATGAACTTCTGAGCTGCTGCCTCGACGACCGGCAACTGTTGCGTGGCCTCTTGCCACTTTTCGCCGGCCACCAGGGTGTCGAGGTCTTTCTTGGCGGCGGCGTAGGCCTCGTTTGTCTGCTTGAGCGGGTAGAAAGCTTCGTCGGCGGTGCCGTCGGCCGTGGCGAACGTCGTGGCGAGCGCCGCCGCGGCAGTTTCGTAATCGATCTTGTCCATCGAATTCAACTGCGAGTCCAACTCGGGCTCTAGTTCACGCAACTTCTCCAGCGCCAATACAAAGTCGCCGTCCTCCGCCGCGCGAGCCATCTCGGCCCGCAAGGCGTTGACCGTTGTCGCGGCACTGCTCCAGACGAGATTCGCGTCGAGCCTGTCGAGCTTGGGCTGCAGATCGCTTTGGGCGACTTCGTATTCGTGCTCCGACAGGTAGTCTTCAACGGCGGGCTACTCAGGTTCGAGTGTCGTCAGTGCCGTGTAGAAGTGCATCACCTCGACCGACATTTCGACGCTGTCGAGATTTGACTGAATCTCGGCGCGCCAATCGCTAAGTAACTCGTGGTTGGCCACCGCGAAGCGTTCGAGCAAATCTTTGTTGTCGTCGCGGAGTTGTTCGTAGTCGATTTTTGCATCGCGCTGTATCACGAAGTCGTCATGGATTGGCTGAAACTTCTTCAAGAACTTATTGAGTGTTTCAAGGGCCTCATTGTATTTGCGGAGCTTCGCCTGCTCGCGGATCGCCGTGACGACTGCATCGAGCTTCTCGCTGCCGGAGTAGCCCCACTCGACCATCTCAGCGACTTGCTCGGCGACGTCGTCGAGCTTCTCTTCATTCTCGATCCAAGCCGCGTGGTGCTTCGCGGCATCTTCTTGCAGAGCCGCCGCGCCGCCCCGTAGTCTTGAGACAGAAGCACTCACTCGGTCAATCGCGGCTTCACTGGCGCCGGGGTTTTGGGGATCAATCTTCTTGACCACGGTCTGGTACGCCGAGATGGCGTTGTCGCGCTTGCTCGCGAGCTCGTTGTGCTGCTGGGAAGCGGCGTGCGCGGCGATGAAGTTGATGCTCTTGTTGATCTCCTCGAGAGTCGCCTGGAATGTCTTCTTAAAGGCCTTTGCCTGCACGCCGGTGGCCCCGTTGAGAGTTTTTGGCTCGCCAAGTCCCAGGATGTCCTTCAAATTCTTCGCCATTTCTTCTCCCTAACTATTTCATCTAGCACCGCGGCGCGTTCCGCCTCGGCACCTACCTTGAATCGAGATCTTCGCTCGTACCCGAAAAGTGTACTGCCACGAGAGGGTCGCGCCCCAGCCGACCCACATACCGAGTGATGAAAAATCCGCCGCTAGTCGGTGCCGGTCGTGGCCCCCTGCCATCGGTTTGGGCTTAACCAACCGAGGGGTTATTCGACCAATCCAGCAATTTGGGGCGCCAATTGCCCGAAGAATCTGGGGAAACACCCCGATGAAGCAATTGATCGCGGTTATCGCGCCTACCTGGCCGACCCAATCTGGAAAGCGAAAGAGCTAGAACCAAGTCTGCTCAGTCCCCTCTGTGGCTCGCTAGCTCTGGAACCAGCGCAAAATAACTTCCTCATTCGATTGCTCGCGCATTCGTGGGGAAAGCTCGGGAGAGGGGACATCGAAAAATAGGTGGTCGTTACTTGGGGTTCGTCCCTGAAGGCAAAGCCACAACCGAGGCCCGAAGGGCCGAAACACGATAGCCCAGTGCTAGACCAAGCGAGCATCGCGAGTTTGGTCGCCGCCCTGGGTTGGCGATGTAACAAAAACCACAAGCCCTGTATGGGCGGAACAAAGACAGTTTTGCCCTTTCAGAGCGTTGTGATCTTGCCGATACAAATTCCTAGGGCGTTGCCCCAGGCTGTCGTGTGACTGCCCCTTCGGGGCGTTTTGATGCAGAGTAGTTCAACTGATCGATCAAGAATTAGGCGGAAGTTATTTTACGTTCGTTCCTTGTGGCGCGATGGCTCAGGATTGACCAAATTATGCTTGAGCCGCTCCGAGAGGGGACACTTCCGCGAGCATAAGCGCATAAAAGAACCCGGTCTTTCACCGAAGTGAAAGACCGGGCTGGACCCTCATTGCATATCACTCAAAGAGGTTCCTATTAAAATCAGCGCTCGAGCGAAGTTGAGCTTCGCGTCGCGGGCCGGTTGTTATTCTTCATCCAAGTCGAATCGGCTTGGTTGGGCCAATTGTCTTGGTTAAAGCCCTGGGCACTTTCAAGACTCTCTTGCGAGACATTCAAGACGCAAACTCTTTCTTCATCTTGAATGCGAGTGCTGAACGCATCGTAGGGCACGGCGAACATTTTGTCGCCAAGGCCCAAGAACCCACCCGTCGACAGCGCCACGTAGGCAATCTTGCCCGATTTCTGATCGAGCACGACATCGTAGATGGTGCCAACTTGCTCTTCATTCGAGTTGTAAACCGCTTTGTTCATCATTTCGCTTGCGCGAACGAGACCGGCGGGAACCAGTTTGTCACTGTCGACGCGAGTTTCGGCGCGCTGGGCTTGGGTGTCACGGTCACGAATTTGGGGCCGCGTGGTTGGCCGCTCTTGGTCAACGACTTGTGCGTTGGCCACAAATGGAACCGCACCGAATGCTAGCAACATCGCCAGCGTAATAGACATTTTCATAATGTTTTCTCCTTCTTCATTTAGATAAGCGAACTGTGTCTCGGAAGTGAAACCGAGTCGACCAACATGGGGTGACATCGGTCGCAGTCGGTGACTGCCGCACTGAGTAACGACGAGATGCGAACCGCGTGCCAATTCACCGATGCGTGTTAAACTGCGGAGAAACAGCCGTGAGCAGGATGATGTGATAGTTTCGCTTCCACCAATTTGCGAGTTAGCGAATCAACTAGCGCGTTGCGCGGGCAACCGCGGGCTGGTGACGAAGCGACAAGAGACGAAGCGACAAGCAAAGCGCCACGCGCCGTTTCGATCAATCGTGAAAAAAGCCCCGGCCGAATGGATCGACCGGAGCTCGTAGTTTTGTGCGAACCGGTGACAGCAGTCACCAGTCTTATTGACGGTGTCGTTCGACGGTGTCGATTGACGTCGCCTACTTGATAAACAGCATCTCTTGGTAAGTCGGCAATGGCCACAGGTCATCGGCGACGATCGCTTCGAGCGAGTCGACGTGCTTGCGAACTTCAAGCATCGCCGGCAAGACTTCTTTGACGCATTCCTGCATATCTTCGCAGCCACCGGCCGAGGCTTTGGCGAGCACCGTGATGCTATCTTGCAAGTTCTTGACCAGTTCGGTTATTTGGTCGAGCGTCTTGGTGTCGAATTGGTAGCCAACCGACTTAAGATTGGCACACGTGCTTGCAAGCTCGTTTTGATAGCGAATGGCGGCAGGGAAGATCATTGTCCGCGCCATTTCTTTAGTGAGGTTGGCTTCGACGCGAACCGTCTTACAGTATTGTTCGACGTAGGTCTCGTAGCGGCTTTCGAGTTCACGCTCGCTCAGCACATGGTATTTCTCGAACAGCTGCTTGACCGGCTCGCTTAACAACTCGCCGAGTGCGTCGGGGGTACTCTTGAGGTTCTTAAGACCTCGCTGAGCGGCCTCGGCATGCCACTCTTCGCTGTAGCCATCGCCGTTGAAGACGATTGGGTTGCACTCGTTGATGATTTCGGTGAGCAGCGATTGCACAGCACCGTGCAGCTTCGACTCGTCGCCACCGGTCGCGGCTTCGAGTGTCGTTGCGCAGTAGTCAAGCGACTCGGCCACGATCGTGTTCATCGCCACCAGCGGACCGGCGATCGAGAAGTTCGACCCCACGGCGCGAAACTCAAAGCGATTGCCCGTGAAGGCGAACGGACTGGTGCGATTGCGGTCGCCGGCGTCCTTGGGAAGGTGCGGCAAGACGTCGACACCCACTTCGAGCGTCTCTTTCTTCTTGCTGCTGGTGGCTCCGCCCGCTTTGATCTGGTCGAACACGTCGGTGAGCTGATCGCCCAGGAAGATCGAAATAATCGCCGGGGGAGCTTCGTTCGCACCGAGGCGATGGTCGTTACCAGCCGAGGCAACCACAGCACGCAATAGGCCTTGGTGATGGTAAACGGCACGAATCACCGCGGCACAGAAAACCAAGAACTGGGCGTTGTCGTGCGGCGTGTCGCCCGGGTCGAGCAGGTTGCCGTGAGTGCTGCTGCCGAGCGACCAGTTGACGTGCTTGCCCGAACCGTTGATACCGGCGAACGGTTTCTCGTGCATCAAGCAGGCCATGCCATACTTCTCGGCCGTCTTCTTGAGCACCAACATAATGAGATGTTGGTGGTCGGTGGCGACGTTGGCCGTCTCGAAAATCGGCGCGATCTCGAACTGCCCCGGAGCGACTTCGTTGTGCCGGGTCTTGATGGGCACGCCCAGCTTGCACAGTTCGCGCTCGACGTCGAGCATAAAGCTGAGTACGCGATCGGGAATCGCTCCGAAATAATGGTCGTCGAACTCTTGGCCCTTGGGCGGAGCGGCACCGAGCAGCGTGCGACCCGCAGCGAGCAAGTCGGGACGAGCGTAGAAGAAGTTGCGATCAATCAAAAAGTACTCTTGCTCGGGGCCAGCCGTCGAGGCGACGAACGCCTTTTCGTCGTGACCGAATAGCTTGAGGATGCGATGAGCTTGGGCGTCGAGCGCCTGCATCGACCGCAGCACCGGGGTCTTTTTGTCTAGCGCTTCGCCCGTCCACGATACAAAGGCCGTGGGAATGCAAAACGTGGTGCCATTGGGGTTTTCGAGAATGTAAGCAGGGCTGGTGACGTCCCAGATGGTGTAGCCACGTGCTTGGTGAGTCGCACGAATTCCACCACTGGGGAAGCTCGAACCGTCGGGCTCGCCCTGCATCAGTTCCTTCGCACTGAACTCGGCCAGCGTGCCACCATCGCTGGTGGGGGCCATAAAACTGTCGTGCTTTTCAGCGGTCGAACCGGTGAGCGGATAAAAAACGTGGGTGAAGTGAGTGGCCCCCTTTTCGATGGCCCAGTCGCGCATCGCCGAGGCAACAACGTCGGCGACCGTGGGGTCGAGCTTCTCGCCATCTTCGATCGTTCGCATCAGCGACTTAAAGATGGATTTCGGAAGTCGCTTCTTCATCACCGTCTTGTTAAAGACGTTACAGCCGAACAGTTCTGACGACGATTCCATGTAGCTGACCGGTGGGTTGCTCGAGCGGTAGTTAATGACCGCGTCGATAGCCGACCGACGAGCGCCGGCTCCTGATGCCGAACTGGGACCCGATGACTTGCCGTTTTCGATAGATAGCATGCTCACTTTCAAGCTTTCCTGTTTTGCGGTTGCACGATCGCGGCGAATTCTCGCGGATGGTGCAACATGACCCAAAAAATTGTGACGCCCCACCGACAATCCGTGGGAGTGCGACCCCGCTTCGACCCCGCCTTGACGCCACTTCGACGCCGATTCCTAAAAAACTGACTTGTGACTGGCCGCCGCCGCTGAGCCAGAAAAACGCTGAACCAGAAAAACTAAGCCCCGATTGTTGCGTATTTACCGGGCAGCGCACAGCACCCACTGACCAGAATCTGGGCACGGAGAGGCTCGAAACCCCTGATTCGCTGTACTCTGAGCCTCCGATGCAAAGTTCGCGCCGAAATTCGCTCGAGGGCGCTCTAGGAGTCGTCGCCTGAAGTGATGTTGAAGTGATGTTGTCGACGTAGGCGGATCTCCCCGTTTTTTGAGCGTCGGAGACCCGAAGGAGATCAGCCGCCCCCGAACCGATCCCCTTTCTCACCCCCATTTGTAGTTGGTAGTCGCCGATCGTGTTCATCGAATTGTGACGCACTGGCGAAAACGCGATCGAGGTGCAAAATTCAGCGAATTATGCACCACCGAAATGCGCCAGCCCCTACGAATCGTGGGTCGAAACGAGATCGTGGGGCGCAAAATGTCGGGAATTAACGTTCATTGATGGCAAGTTTGGACGTGCAAAAATCGTGGATGGTCGGCGAAAACTCGGTCCCGCGACTGCTTTGGTTTTGATCGTTTTGAAAGCGTATTCGTGAAATCTATTTACGCGTTCAAAACCCCTTCCATTTTGTCGCCTTCAGATTACAAAAACCACTTGTTTTCGTGGGCGAATCGCCAGCGTCAGGCGACAAAATGAACTCCATTCTGTCGGCCCTTTTCACGAAAGCGACAAAATGAAAACTCCTTGTTTCTAAGAGTCTGCCGAGTGACCGACCGGAGCACGGGTGCCACTGCCTGGCTTGTCCAGCAGCGCGAATCGCGCCGAGTTCGACGTACCCCCTTTCTACCACACCCGCAATCTGATTTCGACAACAAAATTTGGCCAACTTGCCGGAGGAGAAACCGGAGGAGAAACCTGTCGCGTGGCCGTCCCCGGGCCGTGTGAGTCATGGGGTAGGAATCGTACGGTCGACGTGACCGTGCTACCGCGCCAATATGTGGCCGAAGTGGCAACGCTTCGGGGCGTCACTCCACGCCCTCCGAATTCTTGCGAATCCGGCTACGAAGTCACTTTCCCCCTTTCAATTGAGCGTTCTTGGGCCTCTCCCGCACTGCGTCGCAATGACCTTTCCCCGAAACGGCTACCGGGCAACGGATGCGGACGACGCTGTTCGGGACGGATGACGACTGACGAGTTACTCTAGTTCCAGCGCCACGCTCTCCGGGCCGACTATCCGCAGCGGCTCCTCAACCACGAGTACACTCTCTAGCGCCAACTCGCGGGTTTCTTCACGAAGCTCCACTTCAGTCGTCGTGAACAGGTTTCCGAATCCCGGCAGTTGTCCCAATATGGGTAAGGGGGTTTCCATTTCCTCGCAAACCAATTTCATGCCATGCAGAGTCGTCCCTTCGAGCGTCAAAGGGCCTGAGCAGTGAGCAATCTCGCCAGCTTCGGCATATTCGACTCGGGTCACTTGCTCCCACGTTGGCTGCGTGGTGGCCAATTGCTGAAAGTCCTCTTTGTCTTCGTGGATCAAACGACCGACGACAGTCGTTGCGGCACGGGGAACCCAACGATCGGTGGTCGTCCGGCCGATGCCGACATTGCGAAAGTGGCGTTTGACATAAGGAACCTTGCTCAGGACAGGGACACCCTGCTCATTTCGGCATTCGCTTACCATACGCAAGACAAGCCACTCGTGGGTCATTTGGACAAGTCGGCCGCTAAATCTCGCTTCGGCCCCATCGCGGCGAACGACAACCTGATAGTCGTCCCCGAGTTCGAGATGACTCACATCGGTCGGCGCGACAGCGGTTATTCCTGCCTCCTGACCAACGACGGGGATCGCAATGAGCACAAGCCAAAAGACTAGTAAAAAGCGCTCACCTATCGAGTGAACTTTCATCGCGACACCTTGCTGGCATGAAGGGGAAACGAACCGGTAAAACGCCGCTTGTAGTCGAGCGAAGCCGATTTGGACAAGGTCAGCGGTGGCGGGTGCAAGTCGCACTTTGGAGCCGAACACGGGGCCACCCATCTCCACCGGGGGGTGTAGTTCGGGGGCAAACGAGAGTCAGCCATCCTTGGCCGACTCGACCGGTCGACAATAACCCACTTCACAGCAACAAGTTGCGGCAACTCACGGAGTTCGACTAGGATGGCTGTCCTCAGTGGCTGGGAAGGGATGACTGTCCCCGTTGGCGCGTTGGCGCCCTCGAAGATGATCTGAGATTAGAAACATCTGAGCTAACTTTAGTCGGTATCTCACTGCTACGCGGCTAAAGTCACACAAAACTGTTTCATGTGATGTTAAGGAGACCGTTCGATGTTTCAGTGCATAAAAGGCAGAACATATTTTCAAGACGCGAGCGAAGTTGAATCAAGGATTGTGGTACTTGATCGCAGCCGATCGAGTTTTCTAGGCCGCTTGAAGTCTGCAAGTGTACGTGCCATTCAGAATAAAACAGTTAGAGCGCTGAGCTTAACGCTCATAGTTGTCGTTTCCTCCATTCGTCCTGTAACAAGCCAAGAAGTGCAGATGCCGTTGGATTCACCACCGGTGTTCGGAAGGATTGAAGAAACATTCGGCTTAGTGGGGCAAGCAAGTGCAAAGCAGGACTGGGGGCTTTACTTTGAATGCTTTACGAAAGAAATGCAGTCATCAATGTGTTTCAAGCAATATGTCCAATGCTCCATGGAATCGAATGATCCGAAGGTTGCAGCAATCATGAGGGCACACGGTGTTGATGATCGAAAGGTAGACGCCGCCCTCGAGCAGAGGTTCCGAGAGAGAGACGGCGCGGCTCTGCAAGGTTCCGTACAAGAACAAGGTGCGACTTCACCCACTGACGAGCAGCTCATGAAACAGGTCATACTTCAGTTGATCGACGACGAGAAAAGCTTTTACGTAGACGCCATGAGAGCGACAACTGATCCGAATGAAAACCGGACACTTTTTGAGACTCTCAAGAGTGTTGCGGTTGAGGGTGACTCGGCCACCGCGATGGCAACATCGGTTCTGCGATTGAGAGGGGTTTCCAGAGACTTAAAGCCATTTGAGAAGAAAGTTCATCGTATCTCTGAGATTCTATTTAAGAAGCAGGCTGGTGAATGGCGTATCGAGGACTTCCGATTTGTCGATGACTCCCCACCCAAAGAAGAAAGTCGCCAAACTCCGAAAATTATAGCAGCACCACAGCAATAAGGCGCGCCGAAAACGGAGCCACCCATCTCCACCGGGGGGTGTAGTTCGGGGGCAAACGAGAGTCAGCCATTCTTGGCGGACTCGACCGGTCGACAATAACCCACTTCACAGCAACAAGTTGCGGCAACTCACGGAGTTCGATTAGGATGACTGTCCTCAGTCGCTGTCTCGGGGCATTTTCAAAGTTATCGTTTTGGTATTTGTGGAAATCGCATGATTACGATTCGCTTCAGTCTGCGACAACTGTTTCTTTGCTTTACGCTGATCACTTGCATTATTGCTGCGGTCGTGTGTTGGACCAACCCTGCGCGGGTGCAATACAGAGCCGTGGTAGATATAGAGGATTCTGGCGGCAGTGTACTCTACGACTATTATGAGCAGCCTTTTACCTTTATACGCAATACAAATGGCGAGCTAGTCAACGAAGGTTCGCCAAGTTTTGGTGCGTCGAAATGGCGTGATTTATTTCACGAAGTAACCGCTGTGGAACTCATCGGAGAATTTGCAACGGATGTTACGATGCGAAACCTTTCAAAGTTAGACAAAGTACGTAGGGTTATTGTTTGGGAAACTAGCATTATAGATTTATCACCGCTTTCTGAATTAAAAGAGGTTGAATATCTGATTATCCGATATACGAAACCCACTATGGTAACATTGCCCGATTTTCGGGCATTCGCAAAGCTACAATTGTTAGTGCTTTGTAACGCTAATCCAATTAGGACAAATTCGGACATTGAACGTCATGATCTACCGGAATTCATTGAAGCAGATCAATTGGCAAGTCAACTTGTGCAATTGAAAACACTACGTTGGCTAACTATAGTAAACACGTCGCTATCTGAGCAGTCGATTATCGAGTTAAGAGACCAAATGCCGAACTGCCATGTTGTGTCTGACTCGGAAATGGGGGCCATCGGCTCACGGCCAGCGCACACTAACTAGCTTGCAGGGCAAGGACTGGCGTGAGGAAGTCGTTGCTCCATCCGGCGATTCTCTGTTTGCTGCGGACGAAAAAGGCACCACCCAGCTCCACCCGGGCCGAGTTCGGGGTCAAACGAGAATCAGCCGTCCACGGCTCGCTCGACCGGTCAACAATAACGCACTTCAGAGCGACAAAAGTTGCGGCGACTCACCGAGTTCGATTAGGATGACTGTCCCTCAGGAGCGCTAAGCAGCACTCGGTACGAGTTTTTAAAGCAACTGCCGTGAGTATACGGGCGTGCAGTATCTCGTCAAGGGGTTTATGGAAGAAATTGTGAGAAGTGTGGGTGTCCCCCGTGGCCACGGTTTGCTATGAATTTACTTAGTAGTTTATGAAAAGTTTACTTGCCATTGCGAAGCGACGTTGCGCTATGAGAATATCGCTCAGACAGGCTATCATTTGCGTTTCGATCTCAGGGCTGTTACTAGGTGGCGTGTGTTGCTTCACTCGTGGTATTGCACATCGTGCGCGTCAGCATCGGTTGAATACTGTCGTCGATGGTATATCGCGGGGAGACGGATATTGTTGGCTTCAAGCAGAACTTTGGCGGCACAGTTTAACCAGGATTGCGATGGGTCGGATTGATGTAGCTATGGATACATGGAGAGAATCCGGCGCAGGTGAGTTAGAATTGCTAGGCCATCGGTGGCCCCGTGAGCCTGACACCGTATTTGACTGGGTGGATCAGAGACTCAGGCTACACCGGGTAATTCCCAACAGCCTGCCATACAGCCAAGTAGATTTTCCTAGCACCAAGAATCTCCCTCTTGCACTGCTTGAAGTTCTGCAAGAAAGCCGGCCGGAATACTAAGGGAGGGTATTGAAGTGACGACCGACAAATTGAAGACCTGGAAAAGGTGTCAGGAACCACAAACGTCTCCCATCGTCGGGTCAATCAAACGACCAGATGTGGTCGATTTATCTAGTCGGTACATCCGGAATGAAACAATACAGAATTCAATGCATCGGTCTTGCCATATTCGGGGCGTTCGTTTGCCTTTCCGCAGTGACGATCGGCTACCAATGGTACGCAGGTGCAGCGGAACGAAAACAAGTCGTCGAGCTTGATCGCCATCTCGGAAACCGACTATACAGCGTTACGCAAGTTGGTCGATTACGCCCTCGCGTAGTTGAGCTTTCAGTTTGGTTCTCTAAAGTACCTAGCGACGATGAGATACGGGTCATAAGCGAATGTCGTCACTTGCGATCGCTGACGCTCGAAGGCATTGGTTTGAAAAGGGGGGGTGAAATAGACGGCGACCGTCTGGTGCAACTCGCCAGCGCGCCGAATCTTATTAGCTTGGAATTGTGTGGCTTCCCAATTAATCATAAAGACATTCAATATCTCGGCCAATTGCATCAATTGAGGCACCTCATGATAAGCCACACAGTATTTGACGATCTTGAGGTCGAACAACTTTGTCGCCTCACTCAACTCCAATCTCTCAGACTTTACGACTGCGAACTTAGTGATTCAAACGTTGAGCTTATTCGGCAGAGGCTGCCGATCGCGAGAATCGAATTTTCTACGGAGATTAGAATGAGCGAATTCGATCACCCAGAGTCTCAAAATGTTCCTGCAAAAAGTGAATAGCACTGAAGCAATGAGAATTCGCTTTCCCTTTCATAGATCATTGTTGCTCCTTGGCACAGGGATTTCTTTTGCGTTAGTTGCCGCGCTCTACTTGTGGGTGTTTGACAAATCTGAGGACTTAAGTCCGGCAATGATCCGTCGGATTGAGGCAACTCGGAATGCATACATAATAACCGAAGGGCCCAAGGCTCGTGGGCGCAAATTCGAGCAGCTTGTAAGCTTGATTGACTCGCCGGAAGATCCCGGAAAGCTCGCCACGGGATTACTGTTCAATCTAGCTGATGTTATTGACCTACTTGGCCCGCCGGATGTTGTCAAGGAAGACCGACATGGCTTGGCGCTTGCATATTTCTACAAGGACGCCAACGGGGGCGATTCAGCGATCTTGGTTTACTTCTTGCCAGGCGATCAATTTGCTGAATTTGGCTACAACAGTCGAGATGTGATTGACTACTCTACCTGGCAGAAGTACGAAAGTCCAAATTCAATTTCTGAAAGCGAGCCGCCAAGCCAAGAATGGGCAGAAATGCGATAGCGCGTCCAGAGCCAAGACAGGGACAACCATCCTAGCCGCTGATGACCACTGGTCGCAAAGGATTGCCAAACAACGACTTGCGACCGAGATCAGCTAACCCGGGTGGATGGATGTCACTATTTGTCGTTTTCAACTGGTTGCTCGGGGCTATTCGGCTAGGCCGCTCATACAGGTTATACTGTCGATCTCACGTTATTCGAACGACAACGAGGTATTCCATGTGGCGATCAGTTTTGTGCTTACCTAGTCTCCTCTTCCTAGTTGCCGCTTCGCTTGGCACGTTGGCCAGCGCTGCTGAGCCAGCTCCATTGCCCGAGGCTCACGAAGTGAAAGATGTCGAGGGCTGGCAAGTCCGCGTCGACCAGCGATTGCTAGCCGAAGAGAATCAGGCCCTCGGCACCGAAGCACTTACGCTGCTCGCCGACCGGTTGCGCGACATCAAGCGCCGGCTCCCCGACGATCGTATCGAGCAGCTTCAAAAGGTGGTGATTCAACTCGACCTCTCGCACGGCCGGATGACATCGATGCAGTACCACCCCAGTGCCGGCTGGCTTCGCGACAATGGTTACAGCGAAGAGCTGGAAAGATGTGTCCACATTCCCGTCGCCGCTGGCTTCATTAGCCCAGGTCACCAACAGGTGCAACCTTGGTCGGTGCTACACGAACTGGCGCACGCTTATCACGACCAGGTGCTCGATTTCAGAAACGTAAAGGTGAGTGCTGCCTATCGTGCCTACGAGTCGAGTGGCGAGGGAAAACAAGTCGCCCACATGCGTGGCTATCGCACCGATCACTACGCGCTGACCGACGCCAAGGAGTTCTTTGCCGAGATGAGCGAAGCCTATATCGGACAGAACGACTTCTATCCGTTCAATCGGGGCGAGTTACGGCTGGCGTTTCCGGCCATCGATCAATTAATGGCCGAGATTTGGGGACCGATGCCAAAAGTGACCGCCAAGAGCAAGTGACACAGGCCCGTAGATATTTTGCCGCAAACTTGCCATTTTGACCGCTAATCCCGCTCCGATCAGTTGGTTACAATGAGGGATGGCAGAGAACCGTGCGATTTTGACGAACGGACTAGTGAGTAACTATGCGAAATTTCTTGACGTTAGTATTGGTTTTGAGCTGCTCGATTGTCGCGGCTGACGAGCCTCGCGTGGAATTCAACCGCGATGTGCGGCCGATTCTCAGCGATCGTTGCTTCGCGTGTCACGGGCCCGATTCGGCAAATCGTCAGGCCGATTTGCGACTCGACAAATACGAAACGGCCACCGAATGGGCGATTGTTCCGGGCGATGCCGATTTGAGCGAAGCGCTCACTCGCATGGCGTCGGACGATCCGGAGTTGCGGATGCCCCCGCCCGTGGCCCACAAACCGGCGCTCAATGCCGACGAGTTGGCGATCATTCGCCGGTGGATCGACCAAGGGGCCACATATCAGCCGCACTGGTCATATATTGCGCCGCTGGCGGTTAAGCCGCCAGCCGTGGAACTTGAGGGATGGGTCCGCAACCCGATCGACGCGTTTGTGCTCGCGAGACTCGAAGCTGAGGGCATTGCCCCGGCACCCGAAGCCGATCGGGTGACGCTGCTTCGGCGAGTGACGTTCGACCTCACGGGGCTTCCGCCGACGCGCGAGGAGGTCGAAGCCTTTTTGGCCGACGACGCGCCCGATGCCTACGAAAAAGTGGTCGATCGGTTGCTCGCGTCGCCTCGCTTTGGCGAGCGAATGGCGACCTGGTGGTTCGACTTGGTTCGCTACGCCAACACGGTCGGCTATCACGGCGACCAAGTTCACAGCGTGGAGCCCTATCGCGATTATGTGATTAAATCATTCAACGAGAACCTGCCGTTCGATCAGTTCACGATCGAGCAACTCGCGGGCGATTTGCTGCCCAATCCAACGACCTGGCAAACAATCGCGACTTGTTACAACCGCTTGCTACAAACGTCGCACGAGGGAGGCATTCAAGACAAAGAGTACATCGCCATCCATCAGGCCGACCGCGTGCGAAACGTCGCCGAAGTTTGGCTCGGCGCTAGCATGGGATGTGCGCAGTGCCACGACCACAAGTTCGACCCCTACACGGCCCGCGACTTCTATAGCATGGCCGCCGTCTTCGCCGATGTCGATCACTACGGGTCGTATGTGCCGGTCGGCGACAACACAAATCCGACACAGCGGCCACCTGAAATACTCGCGCCGACGCTTCCAGTGTGGGAACAGCTCGAGCCAATCGAAAAACAGATCAAGGCACTCGAAGCCGAACTCAGCGGTCGTTTCCCTAACGACACCGACAAAAAGTTGGCGGAGCTCACCAAGTTGCGTCACGAGCGCGCCGATCTTCAAGGCCAATTCGAGCGCGTCATGGTGACCGTCGCCCGCGACGAGCCGCTCACTGTCAAGATACTTGATCGCGGCAACTGGTTGGACGAGTCGGGCGAGGTCGTCGGTCCGGCGATCCCCGAGTTTCTCGGCACGCTCGAAACCGGAGATCGACGCGCAACGCGACTCGACTTGGCCCAATGGATTGTCTCCGACGACAACCCCCTCACCGGGCGAACGATCACCAATCGGCTGTGGGCGCTCATGTTTGGCAAAGGCCTTTCGACGAATCTCATTGAACTTGGTTCGCAAGGCCCCTGGCCCAACCACCCTGAATTGCTCGATTGGCTCGCCGTCGACTTTACAACGCACGGTTGGGACATCAAGCGGAGCATTCGTCAAATGGTGACGACGAGCACCTATCGACAATCGTCGCTCCGTCGTCCGCAACTCGCCGACAGCGATCCGACCAATACTTTGCTCGCCCGACAGAATCATTATCGACTCAGTGCCGAGGCGATTCGCGACAATGCGCTGTCGGTGAGTGGCTTGCTCAAACATCAACTCGGCGGCAGCATTGGCAAGCCTTATCAGCCAGCCGGTTACTTCCGCAATCTCAACTTTCCGCCGCGCGAATACCGAGCGGCGACCGACGATGACCAATACCGCCGCGGCGTCTACACGCATTGGCAGCGGCAGTACCTGCACCCGTGGCTGTTGGCGTTCGACGCGCCGACTCGCGAGGAATGCACTGCTGGGCGGGTGCAATCGAACACGCCGCTGGCTTCGCTCGTGCTGCTCAACGACCCGTCGTTTGTCGAAGCGGCCAAAGCGCTCGCTGCGCGAGCGCTCGCCGAAGCCGCCGACAGCGATCAGCAGCGATTGCGTTGGCTGTGGCGCGAAGTCCAAAGCCGCGACGCTCGCGACGAAGAGATCGCCACACTCGAAGAAATGCTCGCCCAGCATCGCGAACATTTCGCAAGCGACCGGCCCGCCGCTGAGAAACTGCTCGGAGTGGGTCTCAGCAAACCACCCGCCGACGTCGACGTGGTCGAATTGGCCGCGTGGACAAGTGTCTGCCGGGTGCTGCTCAATTTGAGCGAGACGATCACGCGGTATTAGGGTGCCGCTTGTCGGGTTAGCCGCGAAGGCGAGACGAATCGCGCGGAATTGCTGGATAATGTCGCCTCTGCCCGCGCCGAGTACACCTCAGGCCATCGTCTGCGGCGAGTGTCGATGAGATTGTCGGCGAGATTGAGTTGCATTCTATCGGTCCCCAAACGGGAGCACCCAACGGGCCGGGTGGCCGTGGGTTAAACAATCACCCAGCTTGGCTACTTTCCTCTCAGACCACTCTCCTGACCTCTGTTGCGTTGCTGGGCGGATGACGAGACAACTGCTCTAATAGAGGGATTCATGCTGGTTGTTCGTGGAGTCTGTAGCTTATGCCTTCGTACTGGTTGCATTTCGATAGTCCCAACTACCTGTGGCTCTTTACACTCATGCCGATCCTTTGGTGGATTAGCAGGCGCAGCTACAGCGGACTGCGTGGTGTGCAATGGGCGATGGCGGTCACTGTTCGTTCGTTGGTGTACATGCTGGTCGTGCTGGCATTGGCCGACGCACAATTTGTGCGGACGAATAATCGCCTCACGGTCATCTATCTTCTCGACCAGTCTCACAGCATTCCCGCCGACCAACGGGATGCCATGAACGACTTCGTCAATAAATCGATCGCGGCCCATCGAGCGACCGAGTCCAACGATCGCGCGGGGGTGATGGTCTTTGGACGCAAGCCTGAACTTGAGATTCCGCCGCTGGATATGTTTCCTGTTCTGGGGCGTATTCAATCGATGATCGATCCCGAGTTCAGTGACCTAGCGGCGGCGCTCGCCCGGGCTCGCAGCGTTTTCCAGGGAGACTCAGCGGGGCGGATTGTGCTGGTGACCGATGGAAACGAAAACCTCGGCGATGCCCTTGCCGAGGCCCGAGTGCTAGCGGATGCCGGGATTGGTATCGATGTGGTTCCGGTACACCTGTCACCTCGCGTGGAAGTCGCGGTCGAGAAACTTACCGTACCGGTCACCGTTCGCGACGAAGAACCGTTCGAGATGCGGATGGTGATGAACGTCGACGCGCCAGCGAGTAGTCCCTTCGCCAATCGCCCCCTCTCCGGATCAATCCGCATCGTCCGCAAGGGATTCGGGCGCGAAGAACGCATTGCCGAGCAAGATGTCGAGCTCGCAGCGGGCAAGACAGTGTTGAACGTCAGCGAACAGCTCGACCGACCGGGGTTTTATACCTACGAAGCCCATTTCTCGCCAAACGACCCGAGCAACGATGGCACGGCGCGCAATAATATGGCTACCGCTCATACCCAAGTCATAGGTTCGGGCCAAGTGTTGTTCATCGAAAATGTCGAAGACCCAGGGCGACATGACTCGCTCATTGACATGTTGCGAAGGGCCGGTATCGAAGTCGAGCTAGCCAACACCTCGTCGCTGTTCAACTCACTCGCCGAACTTCAACGCTTTGACTGCGTGATACTGGCCGATGTGCCGCGAGCCGTGGGACTCGACGACGACGTGATTTCGTTCAGCGACGCCCAGATGCGGATGCTCGTCCAGAACACCGAAAGTCTGGGGTGTGGCCTCGTTGTGATTGGCGGACCGAACAGCCTTGGCGCGGGTGGCTGGGCCGGAAGCGAACTCGAAAAAGCTCTTCCCGTCGATTGCCAGATCAAGGACGCGCGCGTGGTTCCCATCGGCGCTTTGGGGCTGGTGATTGATCGCTCGGGTTCGATGTCGGGCGAGAAGATACAACTCAGCAAAGCAGCGGCTATTGCCGCGGTTCGCTCATTGGGCAAACGCGACATGGTCAGTGTCGTGGCGTTCGACTCGACGGCTGTGCCCGTGTGTCGCTTGCAGCGAATCGACGACGGGGCGCGGATCGCGTCGTCGATTCAGCGGCTGTCGGCGGGGGGCGGTACCGACATGTACCCAGCGTTCGACCAGGTGATCTCTGATCTCGAGCGGGCCGAAGCGTCGGTCAAACACATCATCGTACTCACCGACGGCCAGACACCTGACCGGCCATTCGATGCGCTGCTCCGTCGTGCGCAGGCCGCGAATATTACCGTTAGCGCCGTGGCGATTGGCCAGGACGCTCAGATACCATTGCTCACCAAGATTGCCGGTGCGGGTGGCGGCCGGTTCTATGCGGTCCGCAGTCCCCAGGCCGTTCCGCGTATTTTTATGCGAGAGGCCCGACGTGTTTCGCGTCCGTTGGTTCGAGACCTCGAACCGCCGCAAACGCCGATAGTCGACAGTCAGCATCCAATCATCGACGGTCTCGCAAGTGGCTTTCCCCCGGTCCGCGGATTTGTGATGACGACTGTCAAACAAAGCGCACTGGTAGAAGTGATGCTACGTTCGCCTGTACCCTCAAATGCCGAGAACAACGCGCTCTTGGCCACGTGGAACTATGGCCTGGGCAAGGTTGTGGTGTTCACCAGCGATGTCGGGACTCGATGGACAAACGAGTGGACGACTTGGGATGGTTACGACGCCTTCTACACCAAAATGGTCCGCTGGGCGATGAGGCCCGGTGGCGACTCGCGAAATTACACTCTCTCGACCGGTACCGAAGACGGAATGACGACCGTCGTGATCGACGCTCTCGACGACCGCGATAACTTTATCAATCAGTCGACTGGAATGACCGCGACACTCGTCGGACCCGACTCGACGACTATGCCGCTAATGATCGACCAGGTCGCGCCGGGGCGGTACGTTGGGCGATTCGAAAGCCGCCTCGCGGGCACCTATTTCATTGCTGTTTCGCCGGCAGGTGGTTCCATGTTGCGGACTGGCGTCAGTGTTGGGTACTCGCGCGAGTATCGTGACCTCGAAACCAACATCAGACTGCTCGAGTCGATTGCCAGCATGGAACCCCGTGGTGGCAAGCCGGGCCAACTTGTTGGCGGGGGCGCAAGTGTCGATCTCGGCAAGGAGACCGAGCGGCTCGCCACGGTCGAGTCGAACCCCTTCCGCCACGACCTGCCTCGCGCGTCGGCCATCGAGTCCATTTGGCCCTGGCTGGTGATGCTGGCCGCCTGTGTGTTCGTCGGCGACGTTGGCATTCGCCACGTGCAGATCGAATTGGCCGCAATCGCGACGACGGTCGCAAGCGCCGCGAGTCGCTGGCGAGGCCGGGAACCCGCCTCCGCGCCAATAGAAACACTCACGCGATTGCAAAGCCGTAAACAAAGCATGCGAAGCGAAGCTACGACGCAGCGTTGGGAGCCGAAAGAGGACACCAATCCGCGTCAAGACGTCGCGACCGAATGGAACGGACCACCTGCGGTGGCACCCCCTCGCGAGACTGAGAACCATCCAACGAGCGATGAAGAAGTTGCGAGGGATAGCTATACGGCACGGTTGTTGAAGGCGAAGCGTGATGCGACGAAGAGGGATTGAGATGCGATGCGAGAGTCGTGGATGGCTCAACTAGGATTGCGCCGCTTCCCGAATCGGACTATTCCACGGTATTGGGATTGCTGAACCTCTCTCGGCGGAGCGTAATGGATCCGTTCACCATCTTGTTGTTAAAAAATAGCGGCGCGACCCAACTGTTGCTGTTTAGCGGAACCGTAACCGAGACGGTGACGTCATCGGTATTGTCGTCGATCACCGACGGGGAGACGTCGATCTCCGCGCCTGCTATGAAGACTGTGTCGAGTACCCATTGGGCAGATGCGCGGCAGTCGTCGGCCGTTGCACCGGGAACGATTCCACGACGGCTGCCCTCGTAGACTGCGTTCTCGACGCTCTGACGAATCATGTTGACTCTGGAAAACTCGAGCGACGCAAAGAAGATGAAGAACAGCAGCGGTGCGCAGATAGCGAACTCGACTACCACGGCGCCTGTCCGGGGCTTCTCACCATGCCGGTTTTGTAATTTACGATTCATTGTGTGTGCCTCGCGAACGCTCGTCGCGGGGTCGACCAGAACCCCGCGACGAGCGGAATATTAGTCAGTAAAGACAACCGGCAGGGTCAGCGCAATTTCTTCAAAGATATTCTGAAGTGCCTGGGCATCTGGAGCGCTGTAATGGTTGCCGTTGGTTGCGTCGGCGATGGCCTGCATTTCGGCGGGGTTCGCCTCACCGAAAGAGATCGTGTGGATAATAATGCCTTGGGCCGCCGCCTGTGGTGCCACGAGTCGGGGCTGCGTTCCCTCGGTGTAGGCACCGTCGCTCATCAGCACCATGGTTTTCGCGGCAAATGGGCGGGCATCGCCAGAGGTCAGCACCTCGACCCCCTTGAGGATGCCAGCCCCGATGTTTGTCATCCCATTGAATGACTTGTTCGAGATCGCTTGCATTCCCGAGGTGACTACAGTGTGATCCTCACTAAGTGGCGCGTCGATGTTGGCCTGATTCCAGTAGCCGCAGTAACCGCCAATGGGATTGCTTCCGTAGGAAACAAGGCCGACGTGCTCAATTTGCGGAGTCTCCTCTAACGCGTCGACAAATCGCTGCACCGCCACGGAGAGGGCACCCCAACGGCTCAACGACATATTTGGCTTCTTGCAGAATCGCGAGTCACCAGTTGACATGGTGGGTGAGTTGTCGGAAAGGTACAGTTTCATTGAGCTCGAGCGGTCGACAACCAAGCAAATGTCGCGATCTAGACGCACGACGGTCGCTGATTGAATCGGCTCGAAGTCGAGCACATTGAACACCCGCCCGAAGAAGATTGGTATAGAGCCCGATTGTGAATCCGCGGTGCGCCGACCAAACACACGGACGGCATTGACGGGCGAGTGGCCGGGATTGAAGGCCCAAGCACCGCTCGCCTGTTGCGACGATCGTCCGAAGACGATATCAGAATCGTCGAGCAATAGTGGTTCCCCGGCGACTTGATTCGCCGAGGCAATGTCCTTGGCTTGCTGCCGCGCGTAGTCGATATCTTGCTGGCGCGACAGACCTTCTCCGGCTGCTCGTGCAGCGGCGTCGGTCGCAGCACGCAGTTTTGCCTTGCTGAGTTGCATGTACGACACGTCGACCGAAAACGCGACGGCCGCCATGAACACGATGATCATCACGGCGGTCAACACCACAATGACCCCTCGCCGATCGTCACGAGCAGGCATCTTATTTTTCGTTGGCTTAGTGCTGATAGTCATGTCGCTACTCGCATGGGTGACGTTTCGAGGAATTCAATCAACGCCGATGGGATCGCTGGGGGCACCTATTCCTTGACCATGGTTGTTGTCGCCGCCAACGTCTTGCCCCCGTAGAACCAAGGCGGTAATAGCGCATTGGCGTCGCACGGTGCCGACACCATGACGGAGATTTGCGTCCCTCTCGCCAAGTTGGCAACGTCACTTTGGCTGATTATCACACTGCCCGAAGCTACGTTGCGCTCCGCGATGATCTCGTTACAGCGGGCATGGACGTCTGCGTTTGTGCTGTCGTAGTTGACCGCCACGCGCACTCCTTCATAACTCGCAATCGTCAGGCTGTGATTCAGATAGATCATCGTGCAAGCTTCGATCGAGGCAAGCACCAGCATGAAAAGTAAGGGGAGGCAAATCGCCAATTCGGCTGCGGCGACCCCAGGACGTTGCGGGCTTTGTTTTTGAAGGGTGAGGATTATCATGGCGCTTCTTTTTGTCCGGCTAAGGGGATGAGGAGGCCGGTCGGATGAAGCCCCGATCAAACATCTCGCAAGCCGAGATGCCAAGCAGGTTCGATTAGGTGCCGGTGCGTGGGCTTCGTTCCACGCGGATCCCGGCTATTAGAACCATAGCTTGCTTTTCATCGATGCGAGCATTTTTTTCAGGCGAATTTGATTTTGAGGATCACAGGCGGCATTTTGGGGGGTAATTGGGGAACAATCCGCCCAAGAATCGGCGCGAGCCGACGAGCTACGTCTCGTCGGCGTCGCGAACACTGCCAATGCTCACGTCGATCGCATATCGGCTCCAGCGAGCAATCCAGCAACAGAAAGGTCTTCGTCGAGTTCGGGCCAATGGAGCCCAATGCCGCCACCGCTGATCTCGTAGACGGCAAGTTGCTCGGCACTCGCTTTGTGAAGTCGGGGGAACCAGATGAGCGGCACCACGATGATGCGACCGTCGAGAAGCTGGACGTGAATGTTCGCATCGTCGAACGACAACGACTTGGCGAGCGTACTATTGGGCACAAACGAACGTTTTAGTTTGTCAGAGAGCTGATTTCGATCAGTCATTGACAGGTGAGACTTTCTTAAGACGCAGTTAAGTCGACAGGATGACGGGATAGGCAGGATTTACAGGACAAAACGCAAAACAAATCCCGTCGATCCTGCCAATCCCGCGATCCTGTCCGAATTACCACCCTCCATTCGTCACGCATAAACCAAATTCAACTTATTCAGACCATTGTAAGCCGCCACTTTGTAGCACTCGGCCAGCGTGGGGAAGTTGAACACATTGTTAATGAAGAACTCGACATCGCCATCGAGAGCCATGACCGCTTGGCCAATGTGAATCAGCTCGGTCGCGCCAGCACCAATGACGTGGACGCCGAGAATCTTGCGCGTTGACTGGTGGATCAATAGCTTGAGCATGCCAAGCTCGTCGCCGAGAAGTTGGGCGCGGGCGATTTCGCGATAGTGGGCCACGCCCGACTCATAGGGAATGCCCTCGCGAGTAAGTTGCTCTTCGGTCTTGCCGACCATCGAGATCTCGGGAATCGCATAGATGCCATAGGGGAACAGCTCGGTATTGTAATTGCCGACATCACATTGACCGAAGGCGTGGCAAATCGCGCGGCGGCCTTGTTCCATGCTGGTCGATGCCAATGCCGGGAAGCCAATCACATCGCCGGCGGCGTAGACATGTTCGACGCTCGTTTGGTAGTGGGCATTCACGTGCAACCGCTCGCGGTCGTCGAATTCAACGCCCACCTTGTCGAGGTCCAACATGCCGCACACGCCTTGGCGACCCACGGCGAACAGCAGCGTTTGGGCGCGAAGTGTCTTGCCGCTTTCGAGTTGGGCCAGCACCATGCGGCGGGCGACGCCGTTGTGGATTTCGATTTCTTCGATTTTCTCGACTTTCTCGCCGAGCCGGAGTGTGATGCCCCGTTGCCGCATGAAGTAGTGGAACGCATCGGCGATTTCGCGATCGAGAAAGCCGAGCACGTGGTCGCGTCCTTCGATGAGCGTGACCTTGACGCCGAGGGTCGCCATGATGCAGGCGTATTCGGTGCCAATCACACCGCCCCCCACGACAATCATGCTGCGTGGCAGCGCCTGCAACTTGAGCAACTCGTCGCTGGTCAGAATCGTGTCGTCGTTGAAGGGAATGTCATCGGGGCGGGCCGGCCGTGTGCCGACGCCAATCAGAAAGCGATCGGCCGTCAGGTGGACTTGTCCGTCGGGACCATCGACCACAATGCTATGAGGTCCGTCGAACCGCGCGGTCCCCCAGATCAAATCGATGTGATTGCGCTCGAATTGATTGCGAATGAGATCCCATTCGTGCCGCATGACCGATTGCGAAACGGCGCCGAGGTCGGCGATGGTGATGTCTTTCTTGACGCGGTAGCTACTGCCGTAGAGCCCTCGTTTGTTGGCCCCGGTAAGGTGCAACACCGCTTCGCGGAGCGCCTTGCTGGGAATGGTGCCGGTGTTGATCTGCGCTCCCCCTAACACCTGCGACTTTTCGATGATCGCGACGCTCTTACCGAGCTTGGCGGCTTGAATCGCACCTTTTTGGCCGGCGGGACCGGTGCCAATGACGATGCAGTCGTAATGTTTCACGGCAGGCTCGAGTCGGTTGGTGGCCACGGGATTTCTCGTCGAACAAGTTGACAGCGCAGGGAGCGCGGTATAGCCAAGCGAACGAGCCAATGCTCCGATCGCGTCCTGTTCTCTGTTCGTCGATCCGCCTCGATAAACTCTAATTCCGTCGACTTTGCCCGCATTACCGTTCAGCGAAGCTCGCGAAGGACGGCGGTTTGTCGGCGTCAGCACAATTGTAGCGAACGTGCGGGCAGGCGGTTAGTAGGTGGCTGTGGTACATGTGTGCGTAGAACGCCCCGTCGACGAGTTGATCGAGCCTGAATTCCTCACCGCCATCGTCCATGGTGATGCACGCGGTTTTGATCGTTTTGACCCTGAAATGGCAAACACGATTGGAGGGGACAAAACCCCCAATTTTGTCTCGCTCGAAAATTCTTAAAACCCCTTGTTTTCCAGTTGATTTCGAACATCGCCCATGAATTTCGTACCTGGGTTTTGACTGATCAGTTGGTGACATTTTGGACAAAACCCATTTTGGGGAGTCGAGAGTCGAGTGTGGAGTGTGGAGTGTGGAGTGTGGAGTGGAAAGGGTTGGTACCGTGGGCGTCCTGCCCCCGTGCGAACCGGGTGACGCTGTCTGGCTTGTCCAGCAGTTTGCATCGAACGCGGTTTCACGTGCCCCCTTTCTACCACACCGCGCGGCCAATTTCGACAACGATTTTTGGCCACGTTGCGAATGCCAAACTCACGTCATTCCCGCGAAGGCGGGAATCCAGATTGGTCGGTCGGACAACGAATGGCAGCTCGCACTACAACGCCCGCGGCATTTCTTGGCGAATCGCTCAGTAGCGCCAGCCTTCGTTCAGTTAGAAAGCACTCGATCTAGATTCCCGCCTTCGCGGGAATGACGGGTGGGTGCGAATAGTTTTCAAGCAAGTGGCGTTCTCGCTAACAACTTGTACGATCGAATCGTCAGACCGCAAAGCTTGACGACAGCAGGAGCTACGGCGACACTTGAGACGGTTGTTTAATGAACAAGTAGGATTGCTCTTGTAAGCTAATTGTTATGAATTTTACCATGAACGAATTCGTACGCAAAGAAGTTGACCTTCCGGACGACATAATCGAATTTTTTGCGATGGTCAACGAGATGATTCAAACCAAAGAAGATTCTGCGGTGATGGAATCTGATGACCTGCTTCAGGCCGAACGAATCTATGGCGGGCTAACCGATCGGCGTCGCAAGGTTTATGACTTTACTTGGTTTCCGGAATCGGCACCTGATGAACGTTGGGAGATGCAATTGTTAGCCGATGAAATCGACGAGATTGGTTCCGGTTACCGCAAGAAGCAGCGCGTCAAGGCGTACCAGGAATAGGCTTGACTCATAAATCGCTCAACTGGAGCGGCGATGAAATGCGAAATCTGGAATGGACAAGACTAACGGGTGCCCGGTTAGCGTAAGCGTTCCCCGATTCACGGTAGCGAAATGACCTGGGACATCCAGCGCATTGCCAGCGTCCTTCACGCAACGGAAGTGCCGCACGAAAACGCCGACCAACCGCCGGACTACCATCGACTGCTCTTCTCCGATGCACGACTGAAATACGTCCTCATTCTCGTGCCCGACACATCGTACGTATTTCTCGCGGCTGATCCGGACGAACCAGAACAGGCGTGTCCCATGCTCGAATACGGATTCACATGCACCGACATCGAAATCGGACCCAGCGCCTACGCTGAAAATGAATTCGCGATTCGGTTCTACGAACACCGGGACACACTCGGCGGGCTGCGACTAACTTTGACGCGACGACACGACAAGAATTGGTACATTTGGGCCAGCGTCGGTGGCGATCACGCTGGTGATGGCACTTGCTGCATTCGATAGGAAACGACAGGTCTTCCAAACTAGCGACACCAATCCGCCACAAAAACGAAAAGCGGATGAGCCGGAAGAATCGTTGATTAATGGAGTATTACCCCGAATTATTCACCAAGATCGAGATGGTTGTCATGGCGGTCTTGGTTTGCGTCAATTTGAGGCGTGTCGGCCGATGGGGAAGGCTTTCACTGCGATCGGCGCGTAAGGCCCCCTTTCCCCCATTTGATTGAATTCCGT
>JBGSWC010000079.1:0-19023 GCA_041752635.1 Pirellulales bacterium
TCGACCAGTACGCTGGTTAAAGTACGACTCGCCCTTGGCGACCTTGCCTTGATAGACGCGCGTGTAGGTAAGCTGCCCGTATTCGTCGTCGACGATCTTAAACGCCATGCCGACAAACGGCTTCTTGGGATCGGGCTCGAGCGTGATTTTGACCTCGGGATTTTTCGGATCTTTACCCGTATTCACGACTTCGGTCGGCGAAGGCAAATAGCGAGTAATCGCATCGAGCAATGGTTGCACGCCCTTGTTCTTATAGGCACTCCCCAAGAAGACGGGGGTGAATTCTTGATTGATGACCGCGTCGCGGGTGATGTCTTGAACGAGTTCGACACTCACTTCCTCTTCGCCGAGCAACTTTTCCATCAAGTTGTCGCTGTACATGCTCAGTGCTTCGAGCATTTCGGCACGCGAGGTTTCGGCTTCGTCTTTTAGCTCAGCGGGGATCTCTTCGCTGCGAACGATCTCGCCGTTTTCGCCGTCGAAGTACAGCGCCTTCATCGTGATGAGGTCGACAACGCCCTTGAAGTTTTCTTCTTTGCCGATCGGGATCTGCATCAACACACAGTCGGCGTGCAGTTTTTCTTTCACCTGCTTCACAACGCTGCGAGGGTTCGCCCCGGTGCGGTCCATTTTGTTAATGAACGCAAGGCGCGGCACGTGGTAACGCTTCATCTGGCGGTCGACTGTCATTGACTGCGACTGCACACCACCGACCGAACAGAGCACCAAAATCGCCCCGTCGAGCACGCGAAGGCTGCGTTCGACTTCGACCGTGAAGTCGACGTGACCGGGAGTATCGATCAGGTTGATCGCGAAATCATTCCACTGCAAGCTTGTAGCCGCACTGGTGATAGTAATACCACGCTCTTTTTCGAGCTCCATGTGGTCCATCGTCGCGCCATCGCCACCGCCGCGAACGTCTTCGATCTTATGGATGCGGCCCGCGTAAAACAGAATCCGCTCGCTAAGCGTCGTCTTGCCCGAGTCGATGTGGGCCGAAATTCCAATGTTGCGAGTGTTCTTCAGGTTCATCGCGGTTCCTCTACTGAGCGGCTAGCGCCAGAGCGAAATAAGGGGGTGGGGAAAGTTAGTTAGAGTCCGTTGAGGGCTCAGGGGTTCGTTTGCCGGTGCATGGTCCGGCTATAGCGGTTGCGCAATCGCTCACGCGAGCCTTGTATCGTATCACTGGCGGGCGATTTTTCTAGGGCGGGTTCGCATAAAGCGGCGAAAACGCCCACGAGCCGAACAGGACGCAAGATAATGTCGCATGCCGCTTGCCGCCTAGGGCATTTTTGGGGCGATCGAAATCGAGCGACTACCGGTCGCCGAAAATCACAACCCAGAGCGTTGGCGAGGGATTCGCGGCATGGCTCACCTTGCTGGCGATGTGGTCCCTTGCTGGCGATGTATGCCCTTGCTGGCGATGTCGGTTAGATCGGACGAATTCGCCCTGCTTTCGCCCGCTTTTCGCCGCTAATTCGCTGCTAAAGTGTACTGCTGGTGATAATTAGGCGGAATTCGCGGCCGCTTCGTTTGGCCGGTCCCCCAAATTTAGGGCTGCAAAATATCGCCGAACCGGCGACAATGGAGGGGTAATAAGCAAGTCTGGCGGTTGTTGCCGCCCCCTTTCCTCGCCCCGGTCCATTATGGTTCGACTGACGCTGTGTCCCCACTGCGAAAGCCCCGCTAGCCTGCCAGCGGAGGTCGACGCCCAGTTTGACCAAACCACACGGGTCAAATGCCCCAACTGTGGCAGGTCGTTCGCGGCGGCGGAAGCCGCGGCGACCCTTGCTTCGCTAATGGGGCAAACCGAACCGCTCGCCGCTCCGTCAGTCAGTCCGCCAACCACTCCGCCACCCACCGTCATGCCCCCCACAAACAAGCGAGTCGACCTCGACGACCTGTTTGGCCTCGGCAAAAAACTATCCGCTGCTGAAGAACCGACTGGCGACGACTCGGCGGCCGGCGATGTCTCGTCCAACCCATTCGAGCCGACAGGCGAGATTTCGCCGGCCAGCGACGGCGTTCCGTCCTTCGCCGATGGAGTCGATGATGCAGGAATCGACGACCCAGTCCCGGCGTTTGAGATCGACCAAGCACCAGAAAATGAACCCGACCAATACGTACCAACCGTCGCAACCGCCACGCCGAAAGTGACCGCGCGGTCGCAGCCCAAGCGCCGCTACTCGAAAGCGCCGCTGATCGTCGGCGTCGTCGTTGGACAACTGCTTGCGTTCGCGGGGGGTTACTGTGCCGTGATGTGGATTCAATATGCTCGGGGCGATGAGCGGATCGATCCTTGGGGGTTGGCCGCTTATTACCCCACGTCGGTTTTGCCGCCCGGTGCCCGCGATGCCCCGCCGATTGTCGCCTCCGGCGATGGCGAAAAAGACGAACGAGACATCAGCGAGCCAGCGCAGGCCCCCATCGCAGACGACCCCGATCGCTTCGAGCTGGCGAACTTTGAGCAAGAGATGGCCACAGAACCGCCGACGCCCCTCGAGCCTGATCCGGTCGCGGTCCCCCTGGTGAACCAGCCGTTTTGGCTGCCGGATGCCCCTCGTTATGCGACGAGTGACGTCGCTCAGGCGGTCGCACTTGCCAAGAGGGTGATGCCTGCGCTGCTCGATGGGGAATTTGCGAACAGCGAATTGCAACGCGAGAAAGGGCGAAGCTACGCAACCATCTGTCAGCTCGCGCATGTGCTCACGTTCTACGATCCGACGGCGATGGATTTCGACAAGCAGGTGGAATTCGAAACGCAAGAACAGGTTTTCAAGCGATTATTTCAGAACCCCAAGTGCCGCAACGACATTGGCACCATCGCACAGATATGGCTCAAATCCGAGCAACGCCGGTCGGGCATTTTCTTCGCCGGCCAGATTATCAGCGGCAACGCCGCTGGGCCGGTCTACGAGTACCAAATCGAACTGCCGTCGGGCCAGTCGATCGCAGTCGTCTGTCGCGAGCCGTTGGCCGAGAGCCGTTACGCGAGTGCCGATGCCGTCGGTGTCGTTGGCGATGTAATCGACAACCCATCCGAGCAAATCGTGGGTTACGCCGAGTCGGGTACGCCGGTCGTGTGGACCGAACATGTGTTTCCGGTCCGCAACGCGGCTGCCAACGAGTCCCCCGCCGCTGACCCGTTGGGTGGATTTGAATTAGAGCCGTTGCCGGAGATTGATTTGTAAGGGGCGGTTTGTCTGGAATTTACGCCCGCTCTCAACGACGTCGGCCTGGCCAGTGGCAGCAATGCGTAGCATGGTCGCGCCGACCGTGGGTAATGAAGACGTCCCATCATGACGCACGGCCGGCGCGGCCATGCTATTTTTCTTATGCGTTGCCTAGGTTAAGGGCGGCCACCCTCGTCGTTGTACACAGGTACGCTGTCGATGTCGGTCGAGTGATACGAAGGGGACTGACATCAATCGACGCAAATTACTGAGAATTTGGACAACGTAATTTCGTTTCGAGCCGAGATTCTGCGGGCGTATCGCATAGCAACGGTGCACAATTCGCCGACGGGCCTGAACTCTTAGCGAGTTTCGCGGCGGATGAGACGAGTCGTGAGCCCGCTTCGCGAAATCTTCACAAGGTTTTTTTATACTACGGCGGTCGACTCCCAGACCCCCCCACTTATCGCGGGCTAATTTCATGTCGCTACAAAAAGTACTGCAACTCGCCGAGGCATATGGCCTCGATCGTCGCTGGTTCATGGCCTACACGGCCGGTATAGCTTCGATTCCGCTATTGGGTCACGCCGCCAAAGCCGAGACCTCAAGTGTCAAGCTGGCCGACAATCCGTTTAAGCTGGGCGTCGCCTCGGGCGATCCCTCGCCCCGAGGTGTGGTGCTGTGGACACGACTGGCACCCGAGCCCCTGGCCGAGGCGGGGGGCATGGATCCCGTGAGCGTGCCGGTCGATTGGGAACTTGCCGAGGACGAACAGTTCACCAAGATCGTGCGCAAGGGAACTCAGCTCGCCACGCCACAGTTGGGCCATTCGGTGCATGTCGACCTCGTTGGCCTCGAACCCGATCGCTGGTATTTCTATCGCTTCCGAACAGCCGATGCCGAAAGCCCCGTCGGTCGCACGCGGACCATGCCCCGCAGCAATGCGAAGCCCGATCAAATGCGGTTCGCGTTTGTCTCGTGCCAACATTACGAGTCGGGCTATTACTGCGCTTATCGCCACATGCTGGGCGAAGACCTCGACATGGTGTTTCACCTTGGCGATTACATTTACGAGGGGCCAGGCAAAAATGGCGGAGTCCGCAAACATGTCGGTGCCGAGATTCACTCGCTCGACGACTACCGCCGCCGCCATGCCCAGTACCGCAGCGATCCCTTGCTCCACGGCATGCATGCTCGTTGTCCGTGGATGGTAACGTGGGACGACCACGAATTCGACAACAACTGTGCCAACGATATTCCTGAAGAGCTCGACGTCGATCCGATCGACTTTTTGGTACGTCGCGCGAACGCCTACCAAGCCTATTACGAAGCGATGCCGCTGTCGCGTCGTTCGCTGCCGCGAGGTGCCAACCTGCGACTCTATCGCTCGGAGAAGTTCGGCCAGTTGGCCGAGTTCATGGTGCTCGACGCGCGGCAGTACCGCAGCGATCAGCCCAACAACGACCGAGACCACGACATGAACGACGCGGCCGCAGCGAACACCCAAAGCATGCTCGGACAAACCCAAAAAGGGTGGCTCCAACAGCAACTCGTCAACAGCCAAGGAATGTGGAATGTCATTCCGCAGCAGGTGATGATGGGCACAGTCGACCGACTGGTGGGCGAGGGTCGCTCGTTCTCGATGGACCAATGGCCCGGCTATGCGTGGGAACGCAACCAGTTGATGCAATTTCTACATGACCGCCGGGTGCCCAACCCCGTTGTATTGACGGGCGACATCCACAGCAACTGGGTCAACAACCTCCGCATCGACGACCTGAAAACCGACTCGCCGGTGGTGGCCACCGAATTCGTGGGCACGTCGATCAGCAGCGGTGGCAATGGTGTCGACAAGCCAAGAGGCCTCGACAAAATGCTCAGCGAAAACCCCGGCCTTGCGTGGCACAACGCCGAACGTGGCTATGTGTCGTGTACCGTGACACCCGACCGACTGCAGGCCGACTACCTGTCAGCAGTCGACGTGACCCGCGAAGATGGCGAAGTCATCAAACGCGCGTCGTTCGTCGTCAACAGCGGCCGCGCGGGTGCCGAGCAAGTTTAGCTACAACGGTCTGTTTCATGATCGTATAACGCCGGGTGCCGAGTGCCACTGCTGGCTTGCCCCGCAGTGCGGGCGGCCCCTCGAATTTAGTCGCGCGGCCAACAATTCGATCGAGGTGCAAAAGTCGGCGACTTTTGCACCCACCCCGTTCACGAAACCACTTGAATCACAGCCCCAAACAAAACGGGCTGGTGCAAAACTCTCCGAATTCAAGTTCATTCTCGTCACTTTCGGGCGCGCACAATTCATTGAGTGTTCAGACAATCGGGCTCTGGAAGGGCGAGTTGCCAGTCGAGCCAAAACTCGCGGCTAACAGTCTGTTGAAAAACGCCACCCTGGCGTTTTTCAACCTCGCCAAGCACAGAGCAAGCTCATCGCGGCTCGCAAAACGACGGGTTTTAGACCCGTCGTTTTGAGTCCGCATCCTGCGAACAGCAGCCTGTTGGGGTTTTTCAACAGGCAGTTAGCTGGCAAGCGGCAATTTGTTTACCCCGAATGTAGGCGACCGCGTGGCTGATTTCTACAACGTTTTTTGGCCGGGGGGCGTGGCGTCGATTGGCTGTTTCGCGTCGCGCGTCCAAAAGCTGCTCTACATCCGTAGGCCCCTCGCGCTCGAAGATTCCCTCGGTCACCTTCAGCACCAGCCCACCCGCCTCCGGCCAATAGCTGAGCTGTGTGCTGGCGCTGAACGGCACGACCGCTTGCTGCGCGGCGGCGATTTCGTCGGTCAGTGACACATTCCTGTCGATTGACGGGCCGAGAGTGGGAGCGTCGAACTCGGTGGCGTCGCTCAGTTCAAACTGGGGCGTCGCCGACGGATCGGCAGCGGCGTAGACGGTATCAAAATCGTTTTGCGAAATCGTCCCGTCGGAGACCATCGTCCCGCGAGTGACGACGCTTGAGGTACTCTAACTTTGGCTCTGAATGAACGATCTATACTTATAGACACTCAGGTAAGCTAACTTCGCAACAGATGCCGTATCAGACCCGAAATTCCGAGGAGTAAACCAATAGAGCAAACTACAATTGCCGCAGCAATTTGCTCGCATCCTGCAAGTATCAGGCCAAATATCAGTAGGACAAGATTGGCTTTAATTGCGTAGTGGTGCGGAAATGGTACTTTCATTCGAGATAAACCTTCATGGAAGCACCCTGGGGGACGGCCACCCTAACCAAACTCCGCAAGTCGCAACTTCTTGCCGCGAAATGAGTTATGACTTCCCGCTCGCGATCATCACTTACCGTCGACAATCGCGTTGTCGGAACTCTACGGCGAGCACCGACTCGCTTACACCTCGACCACCTGTACCGAAATGTGCATGTTGTCGAATGCGTCGGAAGGCCCTTCCCAGCTACCCGAAAGTGGTGATGCCTTGTCTTGTTCCCGGGCCACGGCGACCGATACGTGTTCGCCTGATGCGAGCTTGTTGTTAGTGGGGTCGAACCCGCGCCAACCCGCGCCAGGCAAATAGATCTCGGTCCACGCGTGAGTCGCACCATGCTGGCCTTCGGCCATCTGGATGTAGCCAGTCACGAAGCGCGCGGCGAATCCCCAATGCCGCGCGGCCTCCATCATGAACACAGCGTAATCGCGGCACGAACCACTCCCCAGCGACAGTGTCGTACATGGCAATTGGACGCCATACTCGGGACGATAGCGGTACTCAAACGCCTCAAAGATCCGGGTGTTTAGTCGATTGAGCAGGTCCCACGTTTCGATGAGTTGCCCCGGGCGATAAAGATCGAGCAACCACTGCTGCACAGCCGGCCCGTCGTGGGGATAGCTGGGCAAGCGATACGGCATGATCTCGACCTGCTCGCTGGCCGAATACTGAAAGGGGTACAACACAGCGATCGGATCGATCAAGCACTCCGCTGATGGTTCGTCGTAATGTAATACGGTTACGTCGCTATTCACACGAAGCAGTGTCGTTGGATTATCGAATGTGATGACGGCGATCGAATTGCCATAGATGTCGCGGAGCCATCGCAAGTTTGCCGAAGGTTCGATATCGAGGTTGGCAGTTTCGACGTGCACGTCATGTCCCTCGCGGGGCCGCACCAGAGCCCGGTGGGGGCCGAGACGTACCGGAGAGCGATAGTGATACTCAGTGAGATGAATAATGCGGATACGTTTCATGGCGGTCGAGCGAAATGCCCTTTGGTATCCTTGGTTGATGGGGAGACGATAAACTGGTGACGATAAATTGGTGACAGTCATCCTTCACGCCTGCGGGCTCCATTCTAAGCCGGGCCTCTCGGTGCTGACCCTCGACGCACAGCCATCTTAACCCAACTCAAGAAGTCGTCGCAACTTGTGGTGATGAAGCGAGTTGTCGCCGGTCGGTCGACAGTTGTTAATCACAGTTGTTAATGACTGTCACCGATTGGGGTTCCGTCACCGGTTGGGGTTCCCTGTTAGCATGAGGCGGTGAACACAAACCCCTATGCTTCGCCGACCACGAGCGCAGCCACCACGGCGGAACCGAAGCATGCGTTCGCTCGTGGATTCCGTCGCGGCTTGCTGTGGTCGCTGCTGTTAGCCGTGCCCACTTGTTTTGTGTTTTACAACGAACTCACGCTGCACAGGTTTCGCTACGACACGGTGTTGGACGCGGGTGTCACGATCGAACTTTCACCTGCGGCCAGCATCGGCGCTGCCGCTTTGGCTGTAGCAATGGTAGCGTCGAGTATCGTGTTGCCGTGGGCCTTGGCGGCGGGATTCGTTGCGCGGGGCAAAACGCAACGGCAACAGGAAATGCTTCATCCCGAACGCGATCACTCGTAACGCCTATCAAGCGCTCTCGAGCGCCCCGCTCATCAGTTTCTCGACCCGTACGCGTTCGATTGTCCGTCGGGTGGCTTTGAGAACTGTGATTCGTACGACCTCGTTCGAGAGCAGCGATTCGCCTTCGATTGGCACGTGTCCGACACACACTCTGACGCCAACAGCGTTGGCGTGCACTCCCGAATGTAAGCTACGTCGTTATCGGTTTGGAGCTCCTTACAGTGAGCCGATGTCGATTACCTGTCCATCGGCGCGGTGTCCGAGGTTGTTGAACAAGTCTTGATCGATATCGAAGGCGAGCGTGTGTACCGAACCATCGGCGAACAGCGAAACGATGACGGCCGGGTGGGCCGAGCCGAAACAGAATCCATACTGACGACCGTCAATAATGACACTACGCCCACGATAGCTGGCGACGAGTTCTGAATTTTCTACCGTGCTTGCCGGAACATCAGGTCCAACGGGGAAAAACGACGAACGCACTGTGTCGGCGTCCCATCCGTCTGACCAACCTCGATCATCAAACCAGGCACCGCCTTCATACTGATCGGAGTACAGGCGTTTTTCGGAAATGACGAGCGTGTTGGAAAGTCCGTCGGTAATTTTCGCGGGCCGCGTGGGACGCGTGTTACCCGGATCGTAAGATGGTGTTGCTGCGGCACCGCGTGGCCCGCCGTCGCTCGGCACCGTCCAACTACTACGGACGATAACACCCCAGAATTCCCAAGGTTTGCTGACGTCCCAGATGCAGTTATAGTCTTCGCAATTTGAATCGCCTCCCCAAAAGGGACCTTGCCGACAGAACGTGTCGGGACCTGCTCCGTTCGACGCTAACTCGCCTGGAGTTGCCGAACCATAGTCGGTCAAGTAACGACCCGTCGAAGGTGCGCGAGTTGGCCCTCGACGAGACGGACAGTTGAACAGAGGCACCGATGTTGTCGTTAACTGGCTCGTTGTGCGAATGTCGTGAACGGCGCCTTGCTCGAGATAAGGAAGCAGTTGAAATCCCCAACCAAATCCCTGATGAACAGGACCGTTGAGCGAGCCTCCGGTAACGTAGTCTTCGATCTGGGGGTGAGGCACGTTTCCGCCGGTGGGGAATACCTTGAGTACGTCGACGTGATTGTGCATTGCGAGGCCAATCTGCTTGAGCTGGTTCACGCATGCGGTCCGTCTTGCTGCTTCGCGCGCCGATTGAACCGCCGGCAGCAGCAGTGCAACGAGGATTCCGATGATCGCGATCACAACCAGCAATTCGACAAGGGTGAAGGCCAATTGTTTCTTGGCGTTCATATTCGGGATCTCCGTTCTTAATCGAACATATTATGTGGCGAAATAAGACGCACTCATTGATGCAGACTTACCAAACCGAGCTGATCGACCTGCAATTTTCCATCATCACTCCCGACTTTTTCGACGGCAACGACCCCTTGTGTTTGCGCTTCGATGTCGCCGCTGTAATAAATCGTCAATGGCTGTTCGTCGCGCGCCGATACGAGCAAGCGATCAAATTCGGTAGCGGGATCGTCGCCGGGCGGGGGACAAACGCGCAGCACGAACTCGCGAAACACAGCTTCGTTTCTCGGAGCCTTGCCGCGATGTTCGCTAAGATAGCGGCTGTACAGCGACGCGAGTTGCTGCATTCTCGCACGCGCTTCGGCGTCGATAGACTGGCTCTTCGACTGACACCCATTCACCGACACTATGATCGCCAGCAGGCAGCAGATAGAGAGCAAATTGACCAGTGCCACGTCGAGGACTCGAATCCTATCGGGCAGCACCATTTAAAGATTAATAGAACTCGAAAACACGCGAAAACGTGACCACTTGCTGCCCGTAGTGGCCACGCTCGCGTGTCTCAGTCACGTTTACAGTTTTGCTGTTCGCGAACGATAGAGTTTTCCTGACAAGCCGAACAGGACTACCATCGTCATCAACGTGGTGGGTTCGGGAACCGATCCGTTGTTCGTCAAACTACCGGCTGTCAACAAAGCGACGAAGGGATCAATGTCGAGTGTGTTGACGACGTCGTCCAGGTTGATGTCACCGACAGCGAGTGGGTCGACGCCAGGGAAAGCCGCCGTATAACCAGCAGGGTCAGTGAGCAGCAACACAAACGGGTCGATGTCGAGCGTGTTGACAATTCCGTCGTTGTTTGTGTCGCCCAAGAGAAAGGTCGACCCGGTCACCGAGAGGATGACCGCTTCGTTCATGTAACCAAGATCCCAACTGAGCCCACTTGGGAGAGGGGCCATAGTCGTATCGAAAGCAGCGAATTCGCCCATGAGAGTACCAGCTGTACCACCAACATTGTGCGAGAGCACATCGGAGCCATCGATGACGCCATCGCCATTGATATCGAGGGGCCCTTCCGCAGTGACGACCGCGTCGATGGCGGTGACGGCGCTGGTGAGGTCGGCACCGGCTTGCAGGATGGTCCACGAGTCGCCACTGACCGGAGTATAGCCGTTTAGTTCCACTTTGAAGGTGCCGTTGCCGATTTGGGCGTTTCCGCGTACCTGAATCGGCGTATGCGTGCTGCCGGTAATTTCGGCAATCAGCGTCGATGCGCTCGCGACGCCCGACGTGTTCATCAAGAAATCTCGACTAACGGCAACGGTCGAATCGTCGCCGACGATCCGCAACGAGGTGTCGCCACCGGCGACCACGTTAGCGGGCCACTGGAAGCCGCGACCGATGTAGAGGTCTTGTGGGTTGCGAGTGAGAGCGAGGGCACCACCCGAAACGGTAACTTCGCCCGAGCCGACGCGATTACCGATGGCGAAAGCGCCTGAGGCTTGCAACACACCGCCCGAGATATCCATGATGCCTTCGCGAGGTCCGGGGACTCCTGTCTGGCCGGTTTGTCCGCCGTCACCGATTTCGACATCACCAAAGTCTTGTGCGAAGACGCCGCCCGTTTGATTCCAAATTCCGGTACCAAATTTTCCGACGACGGTAAATCCGCCCCGAAGCACACCGCCGCTCAAGTTGAGCGTTCCTGTACCATCACGACCGAATTGAACGTCGTCGGCCGCTCGGATGAAACCACCGGAGACATCAAGAGTGCCTGTGCCAAAATTTCCGTCGCCATGTCCCCCGACGAACAGGCTCTGTCCGTTTGTCGCTTCGAGGTATCCGCCACTCACCGACGCACTGCCGGTTCCTACGTTTCCGATGTTGATCTCACGCGCCTGAAGATCCCCGGCCGTCAATTCGAAACGACCGGTTGATGCGGCTGTCCCAGCGATGTTAAACGTGTCGATAAAGACTTGGCCCACCGTGCCGAGTTGCGCCGTGCCACCGTTATTGATGTTGGTGACGACGCCTGCGAAGGGCGATCCTGCGCTCCAGTTCGAATCGACCAAAAAGTCGCCGGTGCCGGCGGTCCAGTCTGTTTGAGCCAGCGAAGTCGAAGCTGCTAACGAGCTTGCGATAACCAATGCCGCAATCTTTCTTCTGCACATTGTTCTTCCTCCAGGTGACAAAGAAACCGAGAATGCAAGGGCCGACGACATCGGCGGCCCTGATTCTGAGGAATATAACCGGAGAGTGCTAAGAAAGCGTGAGGATTCCATAAATTCTTTGGATATTCCTCGCCGACCCGTCGGGTCTCGACCGGCGGGTCGGGTAGCTTCACGCGATCTCGAGCGCCCCAGTCACTAATTTCTCCACGCGGACGCGTTCGATCGTCCGCCTTGTTGCTTTGAGAACGGTGATTCGCACACTGTCGTTCCACAGTAGCACTTCGCCCTCGGTCGGTACGCGACCAAATTCAGAAAAGACAAGACCGCCGATCGTATCGTAGTCTTCTTCTTCGGGCAGGTCCAGCCCGAGGGCCTCGTTGATCTCGTCGACATGGGCGCGGCCGAGGGCTTCGCAGCGATCTTCATCGAGAGGCAGAATGTCGGCTTCGACGTCTTCGTCATATTCGTCGACAATCTCGCCCACAATCTCTTCGAGCACATCTTCGATGGTGATCAAGCCGGCGACGCCGCCGTATTCGTCGATGACGATGGCGATGTGGGTGCGGCTTTGCTGGAGCGTTTCGAGCAGGTCGTCGACCTTTTTGAACTCGGGCACAAACAGGGGTCGACGCAAGATGGTCGTCCATGCTTGTCGAGCGTCACTCGGTTTACACAACTCGGGCAACAGGTCTTTGCTATAGAGCATGCCGATGATGTCGTCGCGAGTCTCTTCGTACACAGGAATTCGTGTGTGGCCACTCTCAATCACATCGGCGACCAACTCATCCCACGTCAATGTCGAGGGAATCATGTGCATATCGGTGCGAGGGGTCATGATCTCGGTGACAATCGCGTCGCCCAAGTCGATCACCCCTTCGATCATGTCGCGGGCATCGTCTTCGAGCAGCCCCTCGCGGTGGCCCTCGGTAATGATGGTGCGGATTTCCTGCTGCAACGACTCGGCGTCGATCGCCGGTGCTTGGCGACCGACAAGTCGATGGAGCACGATGTCGATACCACGGGCCATCAACACAACCGGTTCGGCGAGTCGACTGAGCCCACGCCACAACGACCAACCACTATCGAGCAGCGCCGCCGAGCCAAGCCGCGATGCGGTCCAGGGCAAAGCGACGCGAATCACCATCAGCATCAGACCGAGTACCAAGCAGTGTAAAACGACATCGACAACACTCAGCGGCGCGAGCTCCGTGGCGCGAAACCACGCCCAGGCGCTGGCCGTGCCGACGAACAGTGTATTGAACATCACCGCAAGCATTTCGAGACCGAGCGCCACGCGGTCGTGGGTGGTGACGATTTCGTTGAATCGCTCGGGCACACCGCGGCGCTGGCAACGCTCAAAGAGCTCGCGGCGGGAAAAGTCGCGTAGCACGCTCGCACCAATAGCGAGAAAACAGACACAGCCTGCGCTGGCAATAGCCACGACGAGCAGCGGGTCGGCTGTCACGTTGCCGGTTCTCCAAGTGAGGGGGTGGGTACTAGCGGCGCGGAGAATTGGTTTAGGTAGCGCGTCTCGGCGGCACGCATGGCGACCCTTTCGTGGTCGGACTTATCGTTGTAGCCCACCAAGTGAAGCGTTCCATGAATGGCATAAAGCAGCAATTCGCGGGCCATATCGTTCCCAAAATCGCCGCAATCTCGAGCGGCCGTTTCGGCACTTACGATCACTTCGCCATGAAACGACAGAGGACCGTCATCGAGCAAAAAACTCAGGACATCGGTGGCGTAATCGTGCGCGAGGTGCTTGCGATTAACTTCGTGGATCGCGTCGTCATCGAGTACGACCAGACTGAGCATCGCTCGCTCGATACCCGCGTCGATGAGAATCGCGCGCGTAGCAGCCACAAGCGGTCTGGGATCGATCGCGTGCTGCGACTGTTGGTTCGTGAATTGAATGTTGATTTCAGACACAGTGATTTCAAAGACAAGCGAAGCTCGTCGCCATTCTCGCGTGGGCGGGAAAAACGTTCTCCATTTAAGCGGTTACCTGATCGGGGTATTTAACGCGACCGTGGTAGACGGCCGTTAGCGACTTCACGAGACTATCACCAATCCGCCGGACCTCTTCGAGGGTGAGCCCACACTCGTCGAATTGGCCATCAAGCAGCTTCTTGCGAGTGATGTCTTCGACCAGGCTTTCGATACGGGCCGGGGTGGGCTCGACCAACACGCGACTGGCCGACTCGACGGCGTCGGCGAGCATCAGCACGCCCGCCTCTTTGGTTTGGGGTTTGGGTCCGGGATAGCGGAACGCACTTTCGTCGACTTCTCGACTGTTGGGATCGAGTTGCCGGCGGTCGGTCGCTTGGCGGTAAAAATATTCGACCAACGTCGTGCCGTGGTGCTGTTGGATGAAGTCGATGATCGCCTCGGGCAGTCGATGTTGACGCGCAAGGTCAGCCCCGTCTTTGACGTGAGCGATAATCACGAGTGTGCTCATGGCCGGCACCAGCGTATCGTGGCGGTTGCCGCCGGTTCCTTGGTTCTCGATAAAATAGCCGGGCTTGAGCATCTTGCCGATGTCGTGAAAATAAGCCCCCACGCGTACCAGCAGTCCACGAGCGCCAATCGACTCGGCGGCCGACTCGGCGAGCGATGCGACGTTAATGCTGTGGTTGTAGGTTCCGGGAGCGCGGCGGACGAGTTCTTGCAACAACTGATGGGCCGGGTCGCCAAGTTCGAGCAGGCTCAAATCGGTCTGCACGTTAAACAGCTTTTCGACGGCCGGCAGGATGCCGGTCATGATGAACCCAGCAATCACGGCCCACAGACTGTACCTCAACGCGGATTGCAGGGTGGCGGCGAACGGATCGCCCATGAGCGTGCCGACGCCCAGCGTGGTGAAGAACACAACCACCGCCGCCACGATGCCAACCATCAGCAATTTGCTGCGCGTGCGGACGTTGTCGAGCACCAAAATCGCACCGGCCGATGTCGCCATCAGGATCACTGCGTCGGCAAAATCGAGCCCCAGCCCAATCACGGCCATCAGCGTGACCGAGGCCGAGAGCAACAGCGCCAGCGGTTGCTGATAAGCGATGGTCACTGTCATCGCAAAGATCAACAGCGGAATCACCTCGGCTTGCCAATTATTCGCGAACGTCATCAACATCATGCCGACCGTCACGGCAACGAATCCCAGCAGCGTCGCGAAGCGCGACAGGTCATCGATGATCTTCGGTTCGTGGCGGCTAATGTAAGTGCCGCACAGAATATACAACGCCAGATACATGCCGAGCAGCGCTGTCGAGCGCATGACCTTGTCGTGGAAAGATCGCTCTGCCAACACGGCTTGTTGTTCTTCGGTCAACAGCGCGAAGGTCACCTTGTCGATCGGCAATTCGGCCGGCGCGAGCACCGCACCGCGAGCGATGTCTTGATACTGCGTCTCGACGGCTGCAACCAATACCTCCTGGGCTTTTCGCGTCGCTTGTTCGTCGCGAGTGAGTGTGGGAGGGAGCGATGTTCGCAGCCGCGCGAAGACGCGGGTAGCAAGTTCGAGCGATGGCATTTGTTGTTCGAGCTTGACTCGAAGTTGTTCGGTCACCGTTGCCAACAGCACATCGGTCACTTTCACCTCGGTCGCGAAAGCCTCTTCGCCATCTTTGCGAATCTCGATGCTTTCGCTGCTGAACTCTCCTTCGTCGGGCAACTTTTCGAGCAACCCATTTCGTTCTAAGTCGGCAAAGGCAATGTCGATCGCCGCCGTTAGTTTTTCGATGGCCGATTCTTCCGCCATCGACTCTTTAAAGCGTGTGAACTGTTGCTCGCGTTCGGCTTCGGTCGGCTCGGGGGTGCCTTCGGCAAGCTGTGGCGAAAAGGCAGCCCACAATTCGCGATTCGCAGTGGCGAGACTCTCTGCACCGGCGAGTTGGTTCAACTCGTTGATGACGCGGGCCTTGAGCTTCAGCAACTCGCCCGGGTCGTTGTTGTAAATGGCTACGACGCGACCGGCAGCCCTTTGACGAGCGCGGGCGGTGGCCTCTTCGTCGACCCGCGAAAAAGTGATCCGCGATGTAACGTCGCGGTGAGGGACCTGGCCGATGCGATGGCGCATCGGGGGATTCCATCCGCCAGAAATGCCCCACAAAAATAATGCGAGCAGCAAACAAAGCAGGCATCGTAGCAGCACCGAGCCACGCCTTGCATGTTGCCACAGCGTGCCCCACCTTCCGGGTGGTAATTCGAGTGCCGCGACGCGGTCACCGCGGGTTCGTTTTTTTAGGCCAGTACTCATTTCGTAGGCGGCAACGCATCCGTTACTTGCCGATCGAGTGCTCCTTGTCGTACGCGTCGAGAATCGCCTGCACGAGACGATGCCTGACGATGTCTTGTTTGCCGAGCGCGACGTGGCCACAACCGTCGATGTCTTTGAGTCGGTCGATCGCGTCGGTCAGCCCGCTGCGGGTGTGGGGAGGCAAGTCGACCTGAGTCACATCGCCCGAAATCACCATCCGCGAATGGCCCCCCATACGGGTCAAGAACATTTTCATTTGCGCGACAGTCGTGTTTTGTGCTTCGTCCATGATGATAAAAGCATGGTTCAGCGTTCGTCCACGCATGTAGGCGAGTGGAACGACCTCGATCACGTCTTCGGCCATGTAGCGTTTGACCTGATCGTAGTCCATCATCTCGCCGAGCGAATCGAGCAAAGGCCGCAGATAGGGATTTATCTTCGAGAGCAAATCGCCTGGCAAATAGCCAAGGCTTTCGCCCGCTTCGACAGCCGGGCGAACAAGCACAATCTTGCGGACCTCTTTGTTGCGGAGCGCTTCGACCGCGGCGGCGACAGCGAGATAGGTTTTGCCCGTCCCCGCCGGTCCGACACAGAACACCAGCTCGTACTCGCGCATCGCTTCAACATAGGTCGCCTGACCCGGAGTGCGGGGGCGAATCGGTTGGCCAACGGGTGTGTTGTTGAGTTTGACCGTTGGCGTATCGACACGAGTGCCGGTCACATCGCCGATGATGTCGCTCACTTCGGTGGGCCCAATTGCGCCGTCGCGACCGACAGCCAGCTTCATTCGCTCGAAGATGGCGGTAGTGTTCAGCACCGACTGCTCGGGACCGCTCACGTGAATCTTACCGTTGCGAGTCGAGATGCGGGCGGCGGTCGCTTCGCGGATGCGCCGCAGGTGTTGGTCCGATGTACCAAACAACAGAATGAGTTGTTCGGGGCTCCCCACTGGGATTGAAGCTTCGATCATGCAAGTCGGCTGCCGAGGCAGCCGGTGTGAGTTCCGTATGTTGCCGTGTGCTGGTCTGTATAGTTTGCCCGGTGTGCGAACCGCACCAACGTTATTCTGTCTCGCCAAGTGGGCCTCGCCAAGACGATTCCAGCCGAGACGCATTGTACGCTAGCCGGGGCAACGAAATAAACCAACAAAGTATCAAATCACCACCCTCGAGCCAGAATACTACACCACCCACCAGGGGGTCTTAGGGGCCCACAACCCTCAAAATCCAGAGTGTGTAGGCCACCGGGGCGGCCAGCAGAATCGAGTCCAAGAGATCCAGAAATCCGCCAAAGCCGGGCATCCAGCGGCTCGAATCTTTGATCCCGGCGTCCCGTTTGAGCAGCGAAACGGCCAAGTCGCCCGCCACCCCGGCAATGCCGACGAGCAGGCAATAGACGATTGTCCCCGTCCACCAGGCCCAGTCTGATCGCTCGGCGATGCAGCCCATCGCCTCGGCCACAGGACCCAAAAAGATGATCGTTGCCACAAGCGACAACAAAAACCCGCCCATGATTCCTTCCCACGTTTTACCAGGACTAAGCCGTGGCGTCATCTTGTGCCGTCCGAACGCTCGGCCGGCGAAGTAGGCCCCTGTGTCGTTGAACTTGACAACCACGATGAGCGATAACAGCGCGACCATGCCCCACCGGCCATCGTCCAGCCAGCGGCCACCACCGAGCGCTCGCAGTTGAACCAAAAAGCCGGCCAGCCCCCCGGCATAAACAATCGCGAGCAGCGATCGGGCGACGCGCGTCGCGATCACCCCCACGGCGCTATCGCGGCCATCGTATTGCCGCATCTCGTAAACAATGCTGGCAATCATGCCGGCGACGATACCAAGCGCCAGCCAACCCGACCGGCCGATGCTCCACGATACTCCGTAATCGCGCCATAGCAGTGGTACGCTGCTGGTGGCAACGACGAGCATGGTCGCCCATTGCACCACAAACCACGACGGAATCGCCTTTTGCTCCTCAATCGGAATCGGCCCGTCGTGTCCCAGCAGCCGATTGGCGGCCGCCTTCTCAAACAGCCCAATCACCTCGCCGGCACACATCCAAGCCGCCCCAAACGCCAGTGGCAACATCACCACGCCCGGCCATGGGCAGGAGAAGTCGACGTAAGCGAGCCCCACGACCACTACGATGGCGACGGCTGCCAGAATGAGTCGCCAGTGAAGCAAGTTGGATGAGTCTTCGGAAAAGGAAACCGGTGGAACTACTTTTCGCGGTATAGTATCACCGGGCGTGGCATGGCGGTCTACGGGGAGTAGTGTGGCCCCGTCGGTCGTGCGCCGAAATTTTTGACGGGGTATCGAAGTGGTTTCGCAACTCGCAAAGTGGCTCCGCGAATCAGAGCATGCCGTCGTCTTCACCGGTGCCGGCATCAGCACCGAAAGTGGGATTCCCGATTTTCGCTCGCCGGGGGGAGTCTGGTCGAAATTTCGCTCGGTCTATTACGACGATTTTCTCGCCAGCGCCGACGAGCGCCACGAGTACTGGCGACAAAAATCGCTCGCACACCGCGAATTCGCCGACGCCCAGCCCAACATCGGCCACAGAGTGCTGGCCGAATGGGAACAGCAGCGACGCATCCGAGGCGTCATTACCCAAAACATCGACGGATTGCATCAAATGGCGGGCAACAAGCGAGTGCTCGAACTGCACGGCACAGCCCGTCAGATCGAATGCCAAGATTGCCACGCCCGCTTCGCAGCCGACGTTCTGGTGGCCGAGTTCCTGCAAACCAATCGCGTGCCGGCCTGCGCGAATTGCACCGACGGCCGGCTCAAACACGCGACCATTTCATTTGGCCAGATGCTGCCTCACGACGTGCTTGCCGAAGCCGCGCGGTGGTGCGAACGCGCCGACTTGCTACTCGCGATTGGCTCGTCGCTGGTGGTCACCCCAGCGGCCGAACTACCAGTGCTCGCCAAACGCAACGGCGCACGGCTCGCCATCATCACCCGCGACCCAACCCCGCTCGACGCGCTGGCCGATGTGGTGATTCACGAACCGATTGGCGCGGTGCTGGGGGCGATACAGGAGCTGGCTGGATGAAAGCTAAGGCAGGGTGCCTCTGCTGACTTGTCGGCCCCCGGCGACACGCATTCTACGCGAACTCGATACGTCGTCGCAACCTGTGCCGTGCGATGATTTATGTCGACCCGTTCGCGACAAAGGGGGTGGGTGTTACCAAACGACGAGGTTGAAAGCGTGGCGTCTGGATTCCCACCCTGTTGTTTTTTCCACATCTTGCGATTGGCTTGAACGACCGT
>JBGSWC010000080.1:0-2104 GCA_041752635.1 Pirellulales bacterium
GCACTGCTGGACAAGCCAGCAGTCAGTGGGCAGCAGGCAGCAGGCAGAGGGCAGAGGGCAGAGGGCAGCAATACAAAAGCGTCGACTTCGTCGACGTATCGTTTCGCGCAGCGATACCGCCCACCGCCTACCGCCCACTGACAACTGACAACTGACAACTTGAAACTCACGCGACCACCTTGCCCGTCGGCAGGGGGCTGTTAACCTTATCTATCTGTTCCCGCTCGTTTACCACTCCCGCCGTCATGACCCGCCGTAGTCGCGCTCGCGAAGTCGCTTTGCAGATCCTGTTTGAGGACGACGTGAACCCGCGCACCAGCGTCGCGGAGACCAAGGCGTTCCTACATGCCCGACTGAAGTCGCGCGAGCTCGAAGAGTTCGCCATGGCGTTGATTTTGGGCGTCAGGCGCAATCTGAGCGAACTCGACGCGATGCTCGAACAGACGGCCGAAAACTGGAGCGTCAAACGAATGGCCCCGACCGACCGCAACGTGCTGCGGTCGGGGGCCTACGAGATGCTTTATACCGACACCCCCTACAAGGTGGTCATTAACGAATCGATCGAGCTGGCCAAGCGGTTCGGCAACGCGAACTCGGCTCACTTCGTCAATGGAATACTCGACAAATTACCGAAACGCTCAAGTGAATAGTTGTCAGTGATCAGTTGTCAGTGAAGTCGTTCGCTTCGCGAACGGAAAAGCGACGAAATCGCAACTGACAACTGACAACTGAATACTCTGTCCCTCATCCACCGACCCCCATCCCCCTTCCAACCATGGGCTTTTTCGACCGCATCAAACAAGGCCTTAAGAAAACGGGCCAGGTCCTCAATACCGATGTTCGCGACCTGTTCAAGCAGAAAGGTCGGCTCATCGACGAGGCGTTTCTCGACGAGATGCGGGCCATCTTGTTCAAAACCGACATGGGCTACGACGGCGTCGAACAAATCGTCGCCGAGGTTGCCAAAAACATGCGTGGCCGCGTGGTGATGCTCGACGAAGTGGTCGCCACCTGGAAGTCGAAACTCAAGGAGTTGATGGCCCAAGACGACTCGCCGATTCGCTATGCCGAGTCGGGACCGACCGTCATCATGGTTTGTGGCGTGAACGGAGCTGGCAAAACGACCAGCATTGCGAAGCTCGCCCACATGTTCCGCAGCGAGGGCAAGTCTGTGGTACTCGGAGCGGGTGACACGTTTCGTGCCGCGGCGGTCGAGCAACTTGGGGTTTGGGCCGATCGACTCGGCGTTGACATTATCAAGGGCGAACCGGGCACCCATCCGGCCACGGTGGCTTACAAAGCAGTCGAGGCGGCGATTGCAGGCAACCGCGATGTCTGTATCGTCGATACGGCAGGGCGACTGCAAACTCAGAAAAACCTGATGGCCGAGCTGACAAAGATCAACACGTCGATCCGCAAACAAATTCCCGCAGCACCACACGAAGTGCTGTTGGTGCTCGACGCGACGACCGGTCAAAACGGCATCAGCCAGGCGAACAACTTTGCGGAAGCGGCCGATTGCACGGGTATTGTGCTCGCCAAACTCGACGGCACTGCCAAGGGTGGAGTTGTCGTTGCCATCCGTCAGCAAATCGGATTACCCGTGAAGTATGTCGGAGTCGGTGAAAAACACGAAGACCTCGCGCTGTTTGTGCCCGATGCGTTTGTCGACGCATTGTTTGCCGATGCGGTCGAAGCCACATAACCCGCGCGACGCATCGCGTTGTATCCGCTAGCCCTGGCAAAGCTTCGCATTCGATTAGCGACACGTTCGAGTTGCGGCGTAGTTGGCCGCATTCTGCTGACCGACATGTGTCGATAGCTTCTCTTACCGAGTCTCGGGAGGGCGATGCTCCCGCGGGAGCCCCGCCCGAACCGAATGGCTCGACAGCAATGTCGCCCTCGCAATCCTCACTTTCCGATCATCGAACTTCACGACTCAGGGGGCTTACGCCACACCCCTCGCTTCGAAACTCAATACTCCCTCCCGCCCCTCCCCAATGTCTGGCCTCTGCATTTCCTGCAATTCCAGGCCCCTCCCCCAAACACCGGAGATTACTCCATGCGAATCCTTCTTGCCGCCTGTGTCGCGGTGTTGCCAATC
>JBGSWC010000081.1:0-9161 GCA_041752635.1 Pirellulales bacterium
CAACTCCACAGGTGATATTAACGAAACAGCGATGGTCGATGCGGCGGCCGATGTTGTCGGCTCGACGATCAACCTCACCGCCTTGGTTGGCGGCATCGGGACGTTGCAAGTCCTCGACGTGACCGCCACAGTGGCGCTCAATGCCGACACGACTGCTGATGCGTCCGATATTGCCATCGACAGCGTGGGTGACCTACCTATCGGACTGGTCACCGCCAGTACGGGGGACGTGACGCTCAACTCCACAGGTGACATTAACGAAACGGCTGTTGCCGATGCGGCGGCCGATGTTGTCGGCTCGACGATCAACCTCACCGCCTCGGTTGGTGGAATCGGGACGTTGCAAGTCCTCGACGTGACCGCCACGGTGGCGCTTAATGCCGACTCGACGGCCGATGCGGCCGACATTGCCATCGACAGCGTGGGTGACCTACCTATCGGACTGGTCAATGCCAGCACTGGCGATGTGACGCTCAACTCCACAGGTGACATTAACGAAACAGCGATGGTCGATGCGGCGGCCGATGTTGTCGGCTCGACCATCAACCTCACCGCCTAGGTTGGTGGCATCGGGACGTTGCAAGTTCTCGACGTGACCGCCACGGTGGCGCTCAACGCCGACACGACGGCCGATGCGGCCGACATTGCCATCGACAGCGTGGGTGACCTACCTATCGGGCTGGTCACCGCCAGTACGGGCGATGTCACGCTCAACTCCACAGGTGACATTAACGAAACAGCGATGGTCGATGCGGCGGCTGATGTTGTCGGCTCGACCATCAACCTCACCGCCTTGGTTGGTGGCATCGGGACGTTGCAAGTTCTCGACGTGACCGCCACGGTGGCGCTCAATGCCGACTCGACGGCCGATGCGGCCGATATTGCCATCGACAGCGTGGGTGAACTACCTATTGGACTGGTCACCGCCAGCACGGGCGTCGTGACGCTCAATTCGTCAGGAGACATTAACGAAACGGCTGTTGTCGATGCGGCAGCTGATGTTGTCGGCTCGACGATCAACCTGACCGCCATGGCCGGCGACATTGGCAATCAGCAAGTTCTCGATGTGACCGCCACCACCGCCCTCAACGCCGATGCGGGCAATATCGCCATAGATAGCGTAGGGGATTTGCCCATTGGGCTTGTGACCGCTGTTGCGGGCGTCGTGACGCTCAATTCGTCAGGAGACATTAACGAAACGGCCGTTTCCGATGCGGCGGCTGATGTGGTCGGCTCGACGATCAATCTCACCGCCTTGGTTGGCGGCATCGGGACCTTGCAAGTCCTCGACGTGACCGCCACGACGGCGCTCAATGCCGACACAACCGCCGATGCGTCCGATATTGCCATCGATAGTGTGGGCGACTTGCCCATCGGACTTGTCACTACCGGCACGGGTGTCGGCACCCGAAACTTAGTACTTAACTCAACTGGCGCGATGACCAACGCCAACGGCGCGGCCACCAACCTGATCGCTGGCTCGACCACGCTGACCGCGACCGGGGGCATCGGTACGGCGGGCTCGGTCGTCGATACGTCGATCGATGACTTGCAGGCCACGAATGCCACGAGCGGCGGCATTTTTGTCCACGAGTTGAGTGAACTCTCGATCATCGGGACCGGAGTCACCACCACGGGCGGCGGCGGCGACATTAGCGTCGTTGTCGACGCTCTCGATTTCCATGTCGACGCGATCGTTGTTTCGGATGCAGGCGACGTGACGCTCAACGCACAAGCGGGCAATCTCGCGCTCAACGCCGACGTCACAGCCGGTAGCACTGCCGCAACTGCTATGGCGGGACAGTTGCTCTCGATCAACGCGAATGTCGCTGCTGTTAATACAGTCAACATCGCTTTCGATACTACGTCGGCAGCTCCATCGATTACTAACTTCAACTTCATCGCGGGCAACTTGTCGACAGCGACGGGATCAGTCAATGCGTCACTCTTCCAGACAGTGATGATCGGTGGAGTCGTGCGATATGCGGCGCTCGACATGAGCGGTCCGAACATCGGAAATCCCGACATCACGAACGGCGCTACTGCGGTTGTCGATGTGGTGGCTCCCGGCGGGGCCGAGTTTGATTTGCAAATTGATTGGCGCGAAGCGAATGGAGTTGTCAGCCTAGTAGGGCCGTTCCCGGGTGGAGTGGTGCCAGTTCCGGTAAACATCACGCCGCCGAATGCGAATGCCGCTGTGGCCAATCTGTCGCAAATCACCGAAACGACGTTCGGTGTGTTGGATACGGTCGGAACATTCAACCACACGTTCTTTGCCAATCCCGAAGGGGCAAATGCAGAGTTCATTGATATCGTTGCGTGGATTCCGCGCTTCGTGGGTGGCAGCGTGGTGATCGAAGCTGGCACTGCGATGACGCCGCTACAGCAACTTTCGCAAGCGCCTGGATCGTTGGGGGCCAATCTGGGGCCGGGGACGGTTACTAACTTCGGCGACCAGCAAATGGGAATCATGGCGGTCATTCGCCTTGACGTTCAGCCATTTCTGGTGGGTGAGGCAATCCCCTTGCTAGAGGAGTTGCCTGTGGAAGTCCCGATCAGCACCACGCTGCCAGCCCCCAACGCACCGACACCCCCCGTCACGTTTGTAAGTGTGCAGGTTCCACTGCCGAGTACCCCTGGCGCAGCGACGCAGGCAGAAGTTCGCTTCTACGAATTGCGGATCGTCTCGATCACACAGGAAGGCGAACTTGAAGAACTAACAGAGGAACGCATCAGTCTCGACGACCCGCGGTACTTAGCACTCAATCCAAACGGCGAAAAGTTTAATCCCAGCAAGCTGCCGCAATTGTTCAAGCGATTGCCTGCCGACCGCTATCGCATCTATCTTGTCGAAGACGGCGCAGAACGGCTCGTGTTGGAATTTGTCATCGAGCAATCGGGGGGGGAAGGACGCCCGGTCGAATTGCCCGAACAGTTCGAATCGTCACAAAAGTCAGTTGACCCTGGCACGCCACGAGCATCGACTGAGCTGCCAAAGACTGTACCTACCGCAATGGATTCATCTGACCCAACTATCGCACGTCCGAGTCTCGGTGAACAATTGAGTCGCTCGTCGTTCGTCTCAAGCGGTGGAATCATCTTTGGTGCGTCATTGTTGTCGCGCAAGGCGCGGATGAATCGTGCCGACAAGGCTGACAAACGCATGGCTGCGTTCGCACGATGTCCGCGTGGAACTCGAAGTTAATTAATTATTTCACTTCCCCATCTAAAGTTTGAGTAGATCGATGGAAACTTGCCCTCATTGCGGTGCTCCTGGTGCATTCGACGATGCCAACGGTGCCGACGACGGTCGTTGCTCCATTTGTGGCATGGCGCTCCCAAGCCAGCGCGAAGCGGCCGAAGCGGTCGCTGCGGCGGCGGAAACAGCGCTCCTGCCTTCCGCCAAGGGGGGCACACTCCAACCGGGCGACTACCAATCCGCAGCGACGGACAACGACGCACCAGCCAGCGAAACCGGGTCGGATTCCGACGAAGCTGCGCCGGATGGACACGAACTGATCAAACCTCGCAAATTATCGCCGGCATTCGAGCGCCACGTCACCGCAATCTGGCATCAAACACATCAGCACTACAAGAATCCACAAGAGACGATTAAGTCGGAGCATAGCGGAATCGTCGAATACGGCACGCTGCATGTGGGCGATCGTGTGGTCGGCGAATTGCATAAGCCAGGAACGAAAGACTATGAACTTTCGGAAGTGATCGGCGAAGGCGCCATGGGCGTCGTGTGGTCGGCTCGGCAAACATCGCTCGATCGCCATGTCGCAATCAAGATGCCCAAAGGGGCAGCGGCGAATTCTGAATCGGGACGCCAGCAGTTCATGTCTGAAGTGGTCGTTACCGGACAGCTCGACCACCCGAACATCGTGCCGATCTACGACCTTGCCAAGGATAAGAACGGAAGACTGTTCTATTCGATGAAGCGAGTCGAAGGCCGCGCATGGAATGAGCTGCTCGACGAGGGATCTTTGTCACTACAAGCCAACCTCGAGATTTTGATGAAGGTTTGTGATGCAATTCGCTTCGCACACGACCGCGGAGTGATTCATCGCGATATCAAGCCTCATAACATTATGGTTGGCCAGTACGGTGAGGTCTCCGTCATGGACTGGGGAATTGCGCTGCGTCTCGACGCATCGAATTCGCACCCCGCCATGGCGAAAATCAGTCCCGCCGGCACGCCCGCCTACATGGCACCAGAGATGGCGACCGGCAGCGTGGGCGAAATCGGACCGCATACCGATGTCTATCTGTTGGGGGCTGTCCTCTATCAACTGCTGGCCGGCGAGCCGCCACATCCGCCGCCGTTCGATAGCCAGAGTCGCATTGAACTCCTCAGCGAGGCGCTACTCATAGCGGCTCGAAATGTGATCACACCCATCGAGAAACACGACGAACTTGCCGAGATTGCCTATCGTGCGATGGCAACCGATACGTCGAGTCGACTGCAATCGGTCAAAGAGTTCCAGGATGCGATTCGCGAGTATCTGTCACACGCCGAGAGCATCAAACTCACTGTTCGCGGCGAGGAATTGCTTCGCAAGGCGCAATCGAATGGGCGCGCCACGAATGGCGCGAGGGGGCGTCGTTTCGACGATTTCGATCGTGCCCGCTATGCGCTCGCCGAGGCCATCGAAATTTGGCCCGGTAATCACAAGGCCGAACAATTGCACGCCGAGACATTGATCGCCTATGCGAACTACACCTACAACGAACAGGCCTACGCCCGTGGCATTTCGCTCTTGAGCCGCGAAAAGCCTGAACATCGCGATTTGCTTAAGAAGCTCGAGTCGGCCGATCGCCGATCAAAGAACCAGGTGCTGCTGCTGCGCGCCGCGGCGGCCGCGATCTTTTTGATCGTCGCCGGTTCGGCGTTCTTTCTCTATCAGGCTTGGGGCGCGGCCGAAGAGCAGCGACTGCTAGCCGTTAAGGCCCAGAAGCAGGCCGAAGAAAATGAAACGAAAGCACTAAAGCAAGAAGAAATTGCCAAAGAAAACGCCGACGAAGCGGATCGACAAGCGAAGATTGCGAAAGCCAACGAAGACATAGCAATCAAGCAACAGATGCTTGCTAAAGAGAATGAGGAGCGAGCATTAGAACAGGAAAGGATCGCCAGAGAGAACTTCGAGGAAGCAGAACGACAAAGGATGCTTGCCGAAGCGAATGAAAAGGTGGCCGAACGAAACGCGGAGTTGGCACAACGATCATCGTACGCCTTTGAAATTGGGCTTGCTGCCGAAGACGTCCAGCGCAATGCGTTCGACAGTGCCGCCAAGATCCTCGAATCTCAATCAGAAAATCCCGCCAAGAGCGGACTCCGCGATTGGGAGTGGGGCTATCTGAATGCGCTCGCCAATCCTGACACCAATCCATTTAGCAATGGCAATCAAGAGATTCAAGATCGGGTTGAGTCGACTACTGTGTCAGCAAACAGGGAATGGGTCGCTGCCGGCACGGGCAGCGGGAATGTGCTGGTGTGGCGGTTCGATGCACCAGACAAACCTATTCAACTGAGCTACGCCGGCAGCGTAAAAGACATCGCCATTCTTGCCGACGGCTCCAAACTGTTCGCAGCCGGTGTTGGCGACGACGGCAACCATACCGTCGATGTTTGGTCGTTGCCTCCCCAACCGGGAGCGGCTCCCGAACGACAACTGAAAATCACCGACGCGGCGGCCATCAATAGCTTGGATCTATCGAGCGACGGCCGCTTGCTCTTGGCCGCCGATGCGGTGGGAAGACTCCTCGTTTGGGACACAGCCGGCGCTGACGCGCCGCCAAAAATCGCGAGAACCGGAACCGAAAAAAGCATCAACGAGGCGACTTTCTCACCCGACGACAAGTGGATTGTCACCGCGGGTCAGGACGGTACCCTCCGGGTTTGGGACTCCTCTTTCACGGCCAACGTCGACGGTGTCGTACCTGAACCGGCCCCACTCAACCTGCCCGAAAAACCGCTGAGAACAGCCACCTTTTCCCCCGATGGTAACTTCGTCTTGGCGGGCGGCGACAATCGGCGAATTTCCTTCTACCCATTCGATGCCGAGCAAGCGAAAGCGGGTTTCTCGCGACGCGAGGCCCTCGTCGACCGACTCTCCTCAGGTCCGACTGTAGCGGTGTCGACCGGTAGCAACACGCTCGGCGAGCATGATTCCGCGATCACCAGCATGTCGTTCTCGGACGATGGCAATACCCTGTTCACGGCCGGACAGGATCACACAGTCCGCGTTTGGGACATCGCTGCGGGGCCCGACAGCGCCAAATTGGCGAAAGTCCTGCGCGGCCACGGCGGATGGGTGCAAAGTTGTTTCGCCCTACCTGGCGACAACAATCAAGTCTTAAGCGCTGGCTACGATGGTCGTGTCCAGATTTGGAACTGGAAAGATTATCAATTCCCCCACGTGCTACGTGCGCAAGACGAACAAGCCCTTGGCCTATCGCGGCTGACACAGGGTGCTATCTCGCCCGACGGGCGGTGGATTGCCACTGCTTCAGAGAACGGACTGGTCACTGTTTGGGACATGCAACAGCCGCTTAATCCCAAACAGAAAATATTGATCGAAGGTCACGATTGGCAGGCTACTTCAGCGGCTTACTTCGACCAAGGGCGTCGGTTGTTGACCGCTGGTGGCGATAACACCGCGCTCGTCTGGGACACTCGACGTGGCAACGAACTGCTCCGAATCGGCGGATGGCGCAATGCCGAGAAGGGGAGCGGGTGGCGAGGTGTGGCCGATGTCTCGCAAAGCGGACGATACATTGCCACCGGAGCCGATGGCGACACCTTGGCCCGCGTCTGGAATGCCAACACCGGCAAGATGGTCGCGGAGATTGCCGGAGCCGACGCCGCCGCCAATGGAGCCGAAGCCCCCGAAGCAACCGCGATTGCCTTCTCGACCGACGACCAATTGCTCTGCATCGGCGACCAGTTTGGTGGCTGCCTGATCGTCAACACCAACGACGGCAGCATCTTCTCGCAATTTCGTGGTCACGAAAGCAAAATCAACGCCGCCCGGTTCCTGCCCGAAACCCATCGCCTACTCACCGCAAGCACCGACGCCAAGGTCATTCTTTGGGATCTCTCGACTGCCAAACCGACAGCAATCAGCACCTTCCAGCACGGCGATCGCGTCGTGGCGATGGCCCTCTCGGCCGACGGACAAGAGTTGCTGACCGCCACTGGTTCGGCCGACGAGACGGCCGTGCTGAGGCTGTGGCAGATTCGCGACGCCAGTCAGCCAAGCCAACAACTCTCGCTCACCGCACTGCTCGGTCAAACACCCCCCAGCGATCCCCAGGATCGTCCCCTATTGCGGTCGGTATCGATGCACCAGACCGAGTCGCGCGCGGTCGTTACGCTGTTCAACCCCCGCGAGAGCCGCGCCCCTTACAGCGTTGGCATTTGGAATTGGGAAAACGAGAATCAACCCTACGAGCCCCTTTCGCAGTCGCGTGACGTGGCGACCGCGCTCTACTCGCCCGGCGAAGATTCGGGCATTCTGACAGTCGGGGGACGCGGTGCCCGGCTGCGACCGGTCGCACAATTCGCCAGTGCCGTCACAATGTCGTATCGACCCCAAACGAGTGTCAACGCCATGGTATTTTCGGCCGATGGACGTCAACTCGTTTGCGGTGGCGGCGACGGCACGCTAAAGGTCTGGACCGTCGATGACCAAGGCGAGTGGAAAGGCAACAACGACGACGACAAGCTCGTCGATGGTCACGCATCCGCCATCACCAGTGTCGTTTTCCATCCACTACGCAACGATATCATGCTCTCTGTGAGCCGCGACGGTATCACAAAACTGTGGAAGAAAGGCGACGAGGGCTGGCAGATCGATGCGGCCCTCGATCAGATCGCACAAGCCGGCGCCGTCCACCAAGCGATCTTTGTGCAACTCGACGGCGACACGTCGATCGCCACAGTGGGCGAAGCGGGGCTCAAATTTTGGGATCTCGCCGCGAAATCGCTGCCACTCGCTTTGGCGGAATCGGACAAGTCGGGTTGCTGCATCGCTGCGTCGACCGATGGTCGACTGATCGCGATGGCGGATGGGAGCAACACCTGGGTATGGGACACCAGTAATCCGGCCACCGCTCCGCTTCAGCTTGAGGGTCATAGCCTCGAAGTTACCGGACTAGCGTTCTTGCCCGATGGCCGGCGATTGTTCACTTCGAGTCGCGATAGTTCGGTACGTGTTTGGAACCTTGAGTCCATCCGCCAAGGCAACGACAACAATGCCGATAGCGATCGCGAGTTGCTGACACTCGAAGGCCACACCGACGAGGTCACCTCGGTGACCGTCGCGAACTCGCCCGATCGCCCCTTCGTCCTCACGACCGGTCTCGACGGCCAAGCCATCGTCTGGCCTAGCACACCTATCGAGCGCGAGGAATAGACGGTCGCCTGCGACGCCGATAAAAAACAAGGTCTTTGAGGGACACCCGTTCATCATCGTCGCGAACGGGCATCCATAAATCACTTTACGGCAAGAAGTTGCGGCGACTCGCGGAGTTCGAATAGGATGGCTGGCCCCGAGAGGGCGGTTCAAGGGCGGTTCGAGATTGGGTAAAATAATGCCAACAGATTCTGTCCGACAAGGCTCAGACGATGATACGATGGTCGAAAATCCCTACTTGGCAACTGGTGTAGCATCAACTTCTAGCAATGCGACAGGCCGTTCGAGTAAACTGCTCAAGATCGCAACGGTCGCTCATGGGTGTGTTTTCGTCATGGCTGTCGCCGTGCTAGCCATTCAAATAGTGAGTGATCAGTGGTTGGCGCGGCCGCTGCTTGCAGAAACTGAAACTGTATTGTGGAGCGGAAACGATGTTGTTAGGGCTGAGAGGGCGTTGTTTTGGTCGATCTACTTTCCGTTCTTCGCCGCCATAGTTTTGCTGACAGTGAGCTTTATCTCGGCCATTAGTTACACATGCGAATCCCGTTTTTCACTCTGCTTCGCCTTAGTCGTTGCGTCAGTTTGCATATCGTTTGGCATCATCGTCTTAACATTGTTGACTTTTGAAAGAATGACGTAAATGAGCATCACAAGGAGTGTCTAACCCCGAATTATTCACCAAGATCGAGATGGTTGTCATGGCGGTCTTGGTTTGCGTCAATTTGAGGCGTGTCGGCCGCT
>JBGSWC010000082.1:0-32759 GCA_041752635.1 Pirellulales bacterium
TCGATAACGCCGAACGGCGTTGAGCACGTGTACACGGACCAATGCCACCACCGCCGCGAGCGTGGTTCCTTCGATAACGCCGAACGGCGTTGAGCACGTCAGCACCGAAGGCTGTGCCCCATGCGTTGAACTTGTGGTTCCTTCGATAACGCCGAACGGCGTTGAGCACTCTGCGCAAAGGTCCGCCAGTACCTCGAACCCGAAGGTGGTTCCTTCGATAACGCCGAACGGCGTTGAGCACTGATTAAAGCCGACAGGTCGTTTTGCGATCGCCGGTGGTTCCTTCGATAACGCCGAACGGCGTTGAGCACGAGAAATAAAATCTACAAAGATGCTGCCGAAGTATTTGTGGTTCCTTCGATAACGCCGAACGGCGTTGAGCACGGCTACCCGCCCGAGTGGTATCACTCCGCGGTGCGGGTGGTTCCTTCGATAACGCCGAACGGCGTTGAGCACAGTACATGTGGGATGTTCCGACTCAAATAAAAGAGCAGAGTGGTTCCTTCGATAACGCCGAACGGCGTTGAGCACAAGTCGGCGAAGAACTCGATATATTGGCAGTTAGGCTCCGGTCGTTCACTACTACAGGTTGACCACGTGGTCGGCGAGGCCCTTCTCGCTGAGGACGACGCAGAGCCCCCCTCGCTCCATCTCTCGCTTGCGGACGCGAGCTTACCACAAAAAAATCGGCCACTAGTAGCCCGACGAAGGCGTCCGGCCCGATACGCTCGGCCCAGTGTGGTGTTTACATGTAGCCCTGCAGCGGACCTCCTGGCGGTTCTGGCAGGCCCACCTGCCCCCGCACCGACTCGTCTTTCTCGATGAGACTGGCGCGAGTGCCAAGATGACGCGAACCCGCGGCCGATCCTTCCGCGGCCAGCGGGTGGTGGCCAAGGTGCCTTAGGGCCACTGGAAGACAACCACCTTCGTGGGCCCGCTGCGGTCCACAGGCATGACCGCGCCGTTGGTGGTCGATGGTGCGATGAAGGGCGAGTTGTTCTTGGCTACGTCCATTAACTCTTGGTGCCAACTCTGCGTCGTGGCGACACCGTGATCATGGACAGTCTTTCCAGTCACAAGCGTGCCGGAGTTCGTGAGGCGATCGAAGCGGCGGGTGGTCCAGTCGGTGGGGTCCGCTTCAACGCCGCAGCACTTTTCGCTTGCGTGCCGGACATTGCGTCGTCACTTGGCGATCACTCGAAGCCCTTCGTGGGGCGTGCGTAGTTAAGTTGTCGTTACGTCTGCTACACATTCAAAACGCCGAGTGTTCTCGAGTTTTTCAAACCAAAGTCAATTCGGGCTTTGCTTAATCAAGGATTAGGAGGGGCGGCGATCTGTTCACGTGCTGCCGCCGTATCGACTTGTTCTTTGTCGAACCTCGCCACGGAAACCGATTGCGGTGATCGACGATGCTCGCGAGTGCGGAGGTCAGGCATCGTTTGGCCTTCCGCTTCGAACGATGATCGCAACAGCTTGCGAGCCGACGACCGACTAACGCCCAACTCGGCAGCCACTTCTTCCAGTTGCCGGCCATCGTCAAGCAGACCGCGAGCTTTACTAGCTTGTGCCTTCTTTCGCTCTTCCTTCGTTGGCATCGTTTGTCCGGTGCGCTCGTAAGCAAGACTTAATGCCCTATTAATGACGGGTTCGGAACAGCCGTACTGCTGTGCGAGCTGCAATTTGGATATGCCGCTTTCCCACAGAGTTCTGGCTTCCTCACAAAACGCACCGACATCAATTATCGCCGGTCGCTTCTTCGGTACCTTGATCTCTTGCCTTCGCTCCGGGTGCTGTTGGAGGAAGTGCTCAATCGCGTGGGAAATTGTCGGTCGCGATACGCCGAATTCGATGGCAAGTTCACGGTAGGTCTTCTTGCTTTCGCGGCGACGTTCGAATACCTCTGTGGCATTTTCTACTGACCACGCGACCTTTTTTGGAACTTGATATTCGATGACGTCAAACCATTCATCGCCGAGATCGCCAAATCGATCGCTGTCGGCAACGAACTCTCGTAGAGTGTCGTTTTCAAAATCGTCCCGGCGTTCGTTCGCAAATACGCGAAGCCTCGCCCGACGTCTCTGCGCAATTTTGGTTTTCTCCCTCGTCGAACCGCTCTCATCTCGGATGGCTTCATCAGTCTCCCGAATTTCGCCAGATTGCCCTACGAGGAATTCTTGCAACTCGGTGAGTGCACCAAGTTTGCAAAGGCGAACTGTCACCTTCCCCGTTTCGTCGCATATGATTGACTCAATGTGCTGCGATAATTCAAAGTTGGCGAGCGTCGGCACACGCGAATTCATAACTTCTGCGAGCCGATCGATCCGATCAACCACCTTGCCGTGATCGATCAATTGTTCCACTGACTGGTAGCGGATCTCTTGGTCATCGACGGCTTGACGAATACTGCGGAGCTGCTGCCGAGCTGCCGCCACCCGTGCTTCGAGGGCTTTACGTGTCTCACTATCGAGCTCCGGGTTACCAAGCGACATCTCCCAACCATCAATGGACTGCTTTAGCTCCAATTGCTGCCTTTGGAGCGCCGGGCGACGATCGTCGGCTTGCGACTGATGCTTGGCTATCTCGTCTGCGACGAGACGGCTTATGTCGCTAATCCATGGTATGTTCGCAAGCTGTTCGCGTGTCATCGCTGGACCTCCAGTTCTACTACAAGAAGAAATACGTGCATCATGCAGGCATAGTTAAGCAGCCTCACCGAGAACAAAGTGGCGGATGCGATCCGCGACAATATTCTCGAGCCAATCTACAGGGATGCGAACCATGTTGGCGCAGCCACCGTTATAGCGGCTTGGACAAACGAATGCCGCGTAACGATTCCGAACTCCGTTCAAAGTTTCGTATTGTTGCGACGAAGCGATCGTCATTCTGCGGCCACATGACTCGCATCGCACCAGTCCTGAGAGCATATACCGAACGGTCATACCGGGAGACAGTGCTCGGATTAGTTTGCTCGATGCTTGACCTGACTTCTCACGGTTGAACGGCGCATTCTTGCGGCGCTCTTGTCGTAGCTTCTGAACTTGCTGCCATACTTCAAGCGAAACAAGTGGTTCACAAAACTCGTCGATGACTACGAGGTCTTCTTCAGGGTTTTTGATTGAGATTTTTCGATCATCCACGATTCTGGTCGACGTCTTGTTAAATACATAACGACCAATGTAGATCGGTGAATCGAGCCAAGTTGCAATCGTCGACGGGTGGAATTTCTTATGTTCGTCCACAATGTCCGGATTGTCGTTTAAGAACTTCGCGAGTCGCGTGAGTCCGTGCCCGGTCGCTACTGCCCGCTCAAATAGACTTTGAATGATCCATGCAGTTGCCGGACATGGCTCAATGATCGCAAACATCCGACCGCCGCCTTGCGGTGATTCGAGGCGACGGACTCGATAGCCGAATGGCGGCGTTCCGCCGGCCCAATGCCTTTGCTCCACGGCATCACGCTTTCCGCGCCGGACATTATGGGCAAGGACTCTCGCGTGATCACGCGCACGCATCGCGTCGACCGTCGCTCGCAATTCACCAGAATCGCTTGTGGGATCTTCAAAGCCATTATCGGCTGCGAGAACTAATACACCATGGCGTTCGGCAAGTCGTCGGCGATCCTCTTCTAACCCCTTATGCCTGCCAAATCTTTCGAGCGTGTCCACCACGACAACGTCGCACTCGACGACTCCCGACTGGATTTCCCGCAACATCTGCTTAAAACCGGTGCGATTGTGGACGAGTCGACCGGTTTCACCGAGATCGCGATACTCTTTGACTATTTGCCATGTTAGTCCGCGATTGGAAATCGTGCGTTTTATTTCATTGAGTTGTTGGTCAGGTGACCGCTCGTTTTGTTGCTTACTACTCATGCGCAAGTAGGCAACGACCCGATATGGCTGGGCGTGATTGAACGTGTCTGTCATGGTTTTGCTTCTCCTTGAAACTAGGGGGTCGGCCGGTTGCTACCAACGGTTCCCTGGGTGTTGAGTGCTCTTCATCTCGTCCCTGCACGGGGCGGTTTGTTATCATCGAGTTCGACGATATCAATCGCGATCGCCTTGACAACGATTGATTGCAGACGCTGTCGACGAATTTCGCGGACGTGGCCCACCACGCACTCCAGGTCGTTCTCACTAAACTGCTTGAGCAGTTGGGTGTCGCCGTTCGCGATACAGCCAGCGATTTCTTCCCAAGGCAGTTTATTGCGAGAATTTGGCGGTGGTGCTTGGCTTTTTAATTGGCCCTTGCACGAGGCACGATCCGGATTAATAGCGTTGGTCAATTTGTCTCCTGAATGCGGTTGCACTAATAAAGGGAATGCCGACAACCTGATTCGCAAAAAACTTGCGCGAAGGCAAAATCGGCGTAAATCTCAGCTTCAGCAGCCGTAATACCACAGCAAAGCGAACCGGCATAAATCGCTAGTTCGACGTCATTCGATTTTCAATTCGGCGTCGTCATGAGAGCTCAGCTGTTACCAAACGCTGAATTCGAGCTTTGGCAGCCGAATAGGAAGCCCGCAGAATTCGCGGCGGAAAGTGGCTAAGTGGAAGCCGACTCAAGACTGACTAGACTATATGCATAGAACACTAGACCCTGACAATCGTGATTCGATATCGCTAACACAACGAACGGCAACAACAGAAACACACTAGCCGTAGGACCAAGCTGCACCAGCAACTCAAAAACGAGACCACTCAACATGGAAAGCGTCCATCGTGTTAATGGAAGTCCCAAGATCCAAGCACTTTGTCACAGTGGGACAAAGTGGTAGAAACACGTGACCTACGATGACCGTAGATGGCCACTGATGACCATCCTTAATCCCTTACCACATAGTCACTTAGATTCGATAATGCTAGAAAACAAGCAGTTTGCGAAACGGCACGCCGCGATTCTCCGAATCGTGAACCGCCGTTCGTAGAACGGCGGCTATGACGACCGCTTCGCGACGATGCGATTGAAGTGCAACTGCACTTCGCCCGCCGTGACGCGGCGGATGCCTTCGACTAAACAGCGCGGCTCGTTTTCGCTTTGGCCGCGGGCGACGATGTCGTCGATTGGTGTGCCGGGTGCGACAGAGAAGGTCGATTGGTTGATGATTTGATTTCCTGCGTCGAGTTCGGGGACGATGAAGTGACACGTCGCGCCGAAGGTGAGCATCCGGCTCGCATGCGCGTCGTGATAGGGACGCATGCCGGGGAAGCTCGGAAGCAGTCCGTGGTGGAGGTTGATGATTCGCCCCCCGGCATATTGCCAACAACTGGTCGCCGGTAAGACTCGCATGTAGCGAGCAAGCACAATGTAGTCGACCTGATAGTGGTCGCAGATGTCGATCATCCGCGCGTCATCGGCGCGGCCCTCGGCGTCGCCGATGGTTTCCCACGGCACGTTGTGTTCGTCGGCCAAGTAGCGACACTTCTGCCGATTGGCGATCATCACGGTCGGCTCGGCATCGATGTGCCCGTCGCGAATAGCCGACAGCAAAGCCGCCGCACACTCGGAACGGTAGGTGACACAGAGCGCCAGTCTTGGCTGGCGGCCGACGATTTCGGGCGACCACGTTCGCACACTCAGCCCGGTTGATTTCGCCACCTCCATCATCACGCTGGCGAGTTCGTTACCTTCGGCAGGCGGGAGCTCGACGCGTGTGAGCATCGAGAAGACCGACTCTTCATCGTGGTCGAACATTTGAATCTCGGCTATGTTCGCCCCCAGAGCAGTCACCGAGTGAACGATCGGATCGGCCAGCCCACGATGATCGGGCCCCACCGCTGTGATAACGAATTGCATGTCTGCTGTTTCTGTGAAAGAGTTCGACCATCGGCGTACAAGCAAAAGTACCCGCCCGGCGAACGACAATGACTTAGGAACACAAATCGACGCTAACAGCCCGTTGATTAACGCCATCGTGGCGTTTATCAACCTCGGCAAGACCCATACTCTAATCAGCGCCGATTGCCGTCTTCAGAAATCCTTTCAACCTATACCGTGTTTCGCTGGATGTTAGCCTACCAATGACATTGCGCATGGTGGAAGGCAGCTTACTCGATCGGAAATTGCTGTACCTCGATAAGACATTGCTCGATGGCTGGCCACAATTTGTGAAGCAGCGTCTCGTCGATACACAAACGCTCGCGGGTGGCACTGCTGGGTGCGACGACTGGCGTGCCGCGAACGATTCCTGCGCCGTGACGGTTGGCGAGGTAATCGGCAAAATTTATTACGTCGACTAGCGGGACATCGTCGCAGCAAATCGTTGGATCGCGATGGAATTCAATCGCCACGGCAACCGATTCGGGAAGCTTCGATTGTCGCACGACGTACGCAGCAAGTTCTTCTGGTCGAAATGGCAGAACCTTAAACACAGCATCTGAGAGACAGGAACTCACCTTGAGTGCGGCAAGAATACGTGGCACTTGTTTGGCTAATAATTGGTCGATCATGAGCACGCCAAAGTCGTGAAGCAACCCTGCCAGAAAGGCATGATCGGGAGCCGTGCATTGCAGGCGCTCGGCAAGCAGTTTGGCGATCGCCGCCACGCTGGCCGAGTGCCTCCAGAGTCGCGAGCGTTCAATACCGGTTTGTCCAACCCGTTGGTTGAACTGTCGCGCGACGACGATTGTCAGCGCCATGTGTGCGAGCCGACGGTTGCCGAGCAGCGCGACAGCACGGCCGATCGAGTCGACCTGGCCCGACTGAGAGTAGCATGCACTGTTCGCGGCACGCATGATGTGGGCGACCAACACGGGGTCGCGATCGATGAGTTCGCGCAGATCGCCCTCGCTATTGTCGGCGCGGTTGGCTAACTCGATGATGCGGACCGCCAGCGTCGGCAACGTAACGACGTCATTTAATTTGGCGAACAGCGCGTCAAGTTGGGGCGGTGAGATTGGCTCCGTGTGCATGATATTGACCGTTCAAGACACTTTGACGAACGAGGCCCCACAGTAGTTTGGCTCGACTTCGCGACATCAACACGATTGTTGTTCCGCAGATTTAGCAAACCTTTGGCGAAACAACCGGAATTGCTCCTACAATCAATAGCTTTCGACTGCTCGTTGGTTGCTTGCGACCACCCGTGACCTACGCTTAGGTGGTAGCAATCGAAGCCCGACTCAGGCAACCCGGTCATCTAAAAGCAATCGCGATGAACCAAACATTCACGAAGAACACCGATGTCCAGCGCGACGACGAACGCCTCGACGCACTGCTCTGCCGCATCCAGCAACTCACAACAACGGGCGGTTCCGCGGGCTCGAACTCCGTCGAACGCAAGCCAACGATCGAGAAAAAAACCGAAACGCTGCCAAAGGCCGTAGCCGAATCGTGGTTTCCGCTCGAGCCAAAGTCTTTGTCGGCTGCATCGCTTAGCGATAGTGAAATTGAAAACCTAGTGCTTAAGATTCTCAACGCCCGCGCCGAAGCGACAGGCCGTTCGATCTCCGAGCAACTCAGGCTCTCGTTTCGCTTGGTTGATCCCCTGCTTCAGCAGATGAAGCTCGACCAACTAGTCGCTCACAAGGGGGCGGGCATGATGAACGATTACGTTTATCAGCTCACAGGCGTCGGCCGCGAACGTGCCAAGAAACTGTCGGAACATTGCACCTATTTCGGTGCCGCTCCGGTCACGCTCGAAGACTACGTCGACAGCGTGAAACGGCAGTCGCTTGCCGATCAGCACCCCAGCGAAGACGACCTCCATCGGGCGTTCGACGATCTGCTCATCGACAAAGCGATGCTCAACCGACTTGGCCCCGCCATCAACTCAGGGCGGGGTCTCTTCCTGTTCGGCGCACCGGGAAACGGCAAAACGAGCATCGCCGAACGCATCACAAAAGCCTTCGGACAGTTTATTTGGATTCCCCGAGCACTCGGCATCGACGGCGACATCTTGCGGCTCTACGACCCCAGCATGCACGAAGAAGCTCCGCCAGAGGACTTTGAGGGGTTCATCGACAACCGCGCGATCGATAACCGCTGGATTCGCATCCGCCGGCCGACCATCGTTGTCGGCGGCGAGCTCACGATGGCGTCGCTCGAGGTCACGCTCAACACCGCGACCAATGTCAGCGAAGCCCCCGTACAACTCAAAAGCAATTGCGGGACGCTCGTGATCGACGACTTTGGACGTCAACGCATGACGACCGACGAATTGCTCAACCGCTGGATTGTGCCGCTCGAGAAGCGTTACGACTATTTGAACCTTGCCAGCGGCAAGAAAATTCAGGTGCCGTTCGATCAGCTCATCGTCTTCTCGACCAACCTCGAACCGAAAGATCTGGTCGACGACGCGTTCCTGCGGCGTATTCCGTATAAAATCGAAGTGACCGATCCCGACGAAACTGCGTTCCGGGAACTCGTGAGAATCATGGCTCCCATCATCGGTGTCGACTACGACCAAGACGCAGTCGACCATGTGATTGAGACACACTACAAGCGCGTCAATCGCCCTTTCCGGTGCTGTCAACCGCGCGACTTGTTGCTACAGATCCGCAACTTCTGTCACTACAAGAACCAGCCAGCGGTGATGTCGCGCGAAAATTTTGATTTCGCGGTCGAGAATTATTTTGCGGTGATGTAGCGGCGGAATGACGAAGCAAGAATGACGAATGACGAACAGCTCACTTCGTCATTCGGATTTCGTCATTTTACCTCGGTATTTCCATATCGAAATTCAGCGGCAACTGCCGGTCGTCGACTTTGCCCCCGGTGAGTTCTTCGTACAACAGGCTCGGCTGAATGTCGCGGTTGTGTTGGTACTTGCTCGAATACTCGGTCACTTCACCAGTAATCTCGTGATAGAAAATCTGGCAAATGGGGACGCCAGGGTAGATCCGCACTGGCTGTACGGCAAACATCTCGAGAGTCCAATAGCCGGCGAAACCGACATCGCCAAAACCGGCGGTGACATGAACAAACAGACCCAACCGACCGACCGATGAGCGTCCTTCGATCTGCGGCACCAAATTGTGTGTGACCGTTCGCTCGACCGTACGACCCAAATAGAGTTGGTTCGGGCTCAGCACTAATCCTTCGGGCGGAAGCTCGATCCTCCGCACTCGGTTCGGCTTAGCCATATCGAGGACAACTTCCTCGTAGACCATCAGCTCATTATGGAGCGTAAGATTGTAGCTGTTCGGATTGAGCTTGGCCGGGTCGAACGGGTCGATGACGATGTCGTCCCCCAGCCGCTGACCAATTTCCATGCCAGAGAGAATCATCGAGAGAGCCCCACCGCGGTAATGACGTGGATTCTGACTTGGTTTTTGAAGTCGTTTCTGCGTGCCCGACTGCGGATTCTAACGTGCCAAGTCAGGTCGCAACACCGACCTGCGGACAGAATTTGATCATGCTACAGGTGTCGCAGTGCGGTTTTCGCGCGTTGCACACCTTGCGGCCGTGCCAAATCATGCGATGCGAAAAGTCGATCCACTCTTTTTTCGGAAGTATCGCTATTAAATCATTCTCGACCTTCACCGCGTCGGTGTTCGTGGTCAATCCGAGTCGACGGCTGAGTCGGCCGACGTGGGTGTCGACCACAACGCCCGTCGGAATACCAAACGCGGTGCCGAGCACGACATTGGCCGTCTTGCGTCCGACGCCTGCGAGCCCGACCAGGATGTCCAATTCCGGTGGCACTTGGCCGTCGAAATTCTCGACCAGCGACTGCGAACAGGCTTTGATGTTTTTGGCCTTATTGCGAAAAAAGCCGGTGCTGGCAATCAATTTCTCGAGCCGAGCAATTGGCAGTTTGGCAATATCGTGAGCGGTCGGGTAGTTCGCAAACAACTCGCGCGTGACGATGTTCACCCGCTCGTCGGTACATTGGGCCGATAAAATGGTCGCGATCAGCAGTTGCAAGGGGGTGGCGTGTACAAGCGCACAAGTCGCGTCGGCATAGTCGGCTGCCAGCCGACGAACGACCCGCCGTGCTTGGGCTTTCGTGTCGTCGACGGCAGATGGTGGGGGTCGTTTCTCCATAATAGTCTCAAGCCATAGTAACGCGAATATTCTCGACGCAAAGACGCGAGGGCACAAAGAATCGCAAAGTCACTCGCCGCAGGCATTGGCGATTTGTTTGCGATTCTTCGGCTCTGTGCACCTTTGCGTCAAAAATCCGGCCAACCTTTCGCTTGTATCGCCTGTTCGGCTAACGCATCGCTTGGTAAGCTGAAGGGTGTAAGATAATCGCCCGTCCAACCGGCCAGTTTCATGCCTCGATATATCGTCCGCCACGGCATCATGCGTCAACTCGGGGTTTTCTCGGCGCGTGCGAGCGACGAGTACCCGCGCGGCACCAGGGTCATTGCCCGCACCATCCGCGGACTCGAAACGGGCGAAGTGCTGAGCGAGGCGACCGACGAGGTGATCGCCCAGCTCAACGATGTGAAGAAAGGCCAAATCCAGCGGATCATGTCCGACGATGACCATCGCGAAGTGTTTCGACTGCTCGAACAACAACGCCGCGAGTTCGAGACCTGTGGTCGGGTCATTGGCGAATCGGGATTGCCGATGAAGTTGGTCGACGTCGAGCATCTGTATGGCGGCGAACGAGTGGTGGTCTACTACCTTTCGGAAGACCGCGTCGACTTTCGCGACCTCGTGAAAACATTGGCCAAAGAGTTTCAGACTCGCGTCGAGATGAAGCAGATTGGCGTTCGCGACGAAGCGAAGTTGTTGGCCGATTACGGCGATTGCGGCAAGCCGGTTTGCTGCAACACCCACCTTAGCGAAATGCCCCCTGTTTCGATGAAAATGGCAAAGCTACAGAAAGCGACGCTCGACCCGACGAAGATTTCGGGCCGCTGTGGTCGCCTCAAGTGCTGTTTGCGGTATGAATACGACACTTACGAGCAGTTGCAGCGAGAACTACCCCCAATTGGATCGGAAATTGTCACCAATTCGGGCCGTGGGAAGGTGCTGGCACAGGAGATTTTGGCCAGTCAATTGTTAGTCCAAATGGAAGACATGCGACGGATTATGATCGACGGATCGGAGGTGCTGACTATAATTTCTCGCGGAAGTGGGTTCCGTAAGCCGCGAAAGGCTCGACAAGACGAGTCTAGTGGTCAAAATAAAGAAGAGCCGAACTCCGAATAGATGACTGGTGAGCCAATCGCTCCGCTTCGCTCGCCAGCCCCATTCGCCCCCGTAAGTTAAACTTCATTTGAGGCGTGTCGAATCGACTCGCCAGGTGTCGTTTATGGATAAGTAGCGATGATCGAAACAACACAAGCCATCGCCGACCTGCTTCAGCGCGACAACCGCTACCGGTTCGAGAGCTACATCTTTGTATTCGAGGCATTGCAACACGCGCAAGAAAATTTGGGGCGTGGTTGCGTCGACTTCGACGATGAGGGCGACGAAGTCGATGACGACGAAGTCGACCGGCACGTTAGTGGGCAAGAACTGTGCGAAGCGATTCGTCGCTACGCGCTCCAGCAGTTCGGTATGTTGTCTCCTTGTGTCTTTTCGCATTGGGGCATTCGCCGGACCGGCGACTATGGTGAAATCGTCTATAACTTGATCGACATCGGCCAGCTCCGAAAGACCGATGGCGACCGTCGCGAAGATTTCGAAGACGTTTTCGACATCACCAGCGACTTTCAAGATCGTAGCGTGTTTCGCAAACCAAGCTCTGGCACCGGCGAACCGATTCGATGAGCGAACTCCCCACGCCAGACGAGCCGAGCAAGCCAGCCCCGAATCAGCCAGACCCGAATCAGCTAGCCCCAAATAAGCTAGCACTGTGGTTTCCCGTCGTCGTCAGCGGACTTGCCGTGATCGTTTGGCTGTCGATTCTTGCCTGGATGGCTTACCGCTAGGAGTCGCGCGTTGCGACATGTGCGTCGATAATTCCGACAGCACACCAAAGCCGGATTAACGCCTTCGCATTGGAAGCTATAATCCCGAGAGTCGAGCTTATCGCTCTTGGAAAACAATTGAGATCGTTCAATTTTGGAGTCGATTGATGAACCACTTACCAGCACGCTCACTCGCTCTTATCGTCGCCCTGACGATTGCCTCGACGATTGCCTCGACCGGCTTCGCCGCCGATTGGCAGACGACTCGTCAAGAGTCGGTCTCCAAGGCAGTCCAGTTCCTCCGCTCGTCGCGGGCCGACGATGGGAGTTGGTCGAGCGAGGCCGGCCCGGCTGTCACGGCGCTGGTCGCGACGGCATTGCTCGAAAATGGTTACGACGCCAAAGACCCGCTAGTGGCCAAGGCGATTGACTATGTGTTGAAGTTTAAACAAGCCGACGGCGGCATTTACACCGAGAAATCGAATCATCGCAACTACGAAACGTGCATTGCGGTCATGTGCCTGAGCGCTGCGAACGGCGACGGTAAGCATGACCAAACGCTCAAGGGAGCCGATGCGTTTCTGAAAGGCCTGCAATGGGACGACGATGAGGGCCACACGGCCGACAGTACCAACTACGGCGGTGCCGGTTATGGTAGCCACTCGCGCCCCGACCTTTCGAACACCGCATTCTTGATCGAGGCCCTTAAGGCTACCGGCAATGGTCCCGACGATCCGGCGATGCAAAAGGCGCTGTTGTTCGTGTCGCGTTGCCAGAACCTCGAGAGCGAGCACAACACGACCGAGTTCGCCGCCAAGGTAAACGACGGTGGTTTCTACTACACGCCCGCTGCCGGTGGTACCAGCCAAGCGGGCGAAGCCGACGGCGGCGGACTGCGAAGCTACGCTTCGATGACTTACGCCGGGCTAAAGAGCATGATCTACGCCGGAGTTGGTCCCGAAGACGAGCGAGTGAAAGCGGCCCTCAAATGGATTAAGAAGCACTACACGCTCCAGCAGAACCCTGGCATGGGTCAAGCCGGTTTGTTCTACTACTACCAAACGTTCGCCAAAGCGCTGGCCGCCACCGGCGAAACGGTCATCACCGAAGCCGATGGCACGACCCACGACTGGCGCGAAGACCTAGTGACCGAACTCGCCAGCAAGCAGCAAGCCAATGGCAGTTGGCTCAACGATACGGCTCGTTGGATGGAAGGGGATCCGAATCTGGTGACAGGGTATGCATTGTTGGCGCTGGCGAATTGTAAATAGTCGTACTCTGAGCCAACGGAGATTCGATGGGTCGGCTCGCACGAGCCGTGCAAACCTGGGCAAATCACGCTAACTGTTGATTCGTCGATTCGGTTCGGTGACTTTTTTTCTGGCCAGTCACTGAGCCCATTCCGCAGTGAACCACAGCCAGTCGTAGGATCACGCAGGGTTCACGCTGGCACCTCTCAAAAATTGCTTTGCATTTCGCCCGCGAATCGGTTATCGTTCGATTGTGGTGGTGACGACGACCCCTGCTATTCCTGTGCGCTTTACATCCGGTCGACCGCCAACAATCTGCCGTTGGCGGGCGGTTGGTACGTTCTCTTCATCGCAGTAGTCGGTGGAAACGCGGCATGCATTGTTAGAGTTCGTTGTGCGACTGGGCCTCATCTCTGTCTTTATTGTCTGCCGGAATTGATCACGATGACCTCATCTCGAATACTTGCCACCAATCGGCGAGGTTTTACTCTTGTCGAACTGCTCGTTGTGATCGCCATCATTGGCATTCTCGTGGCACTATTGCTTCCGGCAGTCCAGTCGGCACGAGAAGCGGCTCGGCGAACCCAGTGCAAGAATCACCTGAAGCAACTCTCTTTGGGGTTCATGAATCACGAGAGTTCGCTCAAGGCGTTTCCGACAGGTGGTTGGGGATGGGGATGGGTCGGCGACCCCGATTCCGGTAGCCTCGAACGACAACCGGGTGGGTGGGGGTATAGCATTTTGGCCTACACCGAAGGTCTGACCGAATTGCAAGTGGGATCGGGATTGTCTGCGGCGGCGAAACGACAGGCGCTCGCGGTGGTCAACGGCAAAGCAGTACCCGTCTTCTATTGCCCCTCGCGCCGTTCGCCCGAACCCGGCTATGGCGGGACCGAAAATCTAGTGAACTCGAATCGCCCCACCGGCGACTACTTCGCCAAGACCGACTACGCTGCCAACGGGGGTCGAACGCTTCAGTTTAACTACGGCCCGCCGATCACTTGTCTCGATACATATCCCGACTGCAACTGGGGACCGTACACCCAAGTGAATATCAAAAACTTCGACGGAATCATCGTTCCTCGTTTTCCGGTCGCGCTGCGAAAAATTACCGATGGACTCTCGAAGACGATCATGCTTGGTGAGAAATACGTGAGCCCCGTCTTCTACGACGACGAAAGCCGAGCCAACAGTTGTTCCGACAACAACCCCGCCTACAACGGCTACGACTGGGACAACATTCGCTGGATTCAAAACAATCCAATTTCAACGTACAACAGCCAGTACCAACCAGCGCAAGATTCCAGAAGCATCGACGTTGGCTGTTCGCGTCGCTTTGGCAGCGCCCACTCGTCGATTTTCCAGTTGGCTTTCTGTGACGGTTCGGTCGACTCGTTTGAGTACGGTGCCGACGCCGGCGTGCTTGCTGGATTCGCGTCGCGAAACGATGGTGGCACGCTTCCGCTGCCTGGGTCGGCCCCGTAATCGCTGTGAACCGTCACGAACTAGGGAGGCCTCCATCGCAATGACTACTCGGATTCTTGCATTCAGCCGATTGCAATCGTTTTTTTGCTGTGGTGTCTTGCTGGTCACGGTAGGCTGCCAAGGCGACGTCCGCACGACAGCCATCAAGGCCGATCCAGCAGCGGCCGGCAAAGTTGCGCTCGATAACTACGACAGCAATTCCGATGGCCAAATAAATGCAAGTGAGGTTGCTAATTCGCCAGCGCTACAATCGGCCATGTCACGGGTCGACACCAACCGTGATGGGCAGATTTCGGCCGACGAAGTCGCCGCGAGAATTCAAAAGTACGACGAATTGTCGGAATTCATTGCGGGTGAAGTAAGAGTCACGCGCAATGGCAAAGGTGTCGTGGGAGCGAACGTGACCATGACGCCCGAAGTCTTCATGGGCGAGGGCTTTCCCACCTACCGAGGCACGACCTTCGATGGCGGCTCGGCCCCGATGCAGACCGATCCCCCGACGCCCGGCATCGCAGTAGGATTCTATAAGGTGACTATCGAAACTCCCGACGGCGCGCAATCGACCAAGGGTGTCGAAATCGCCGACGACACACCCTCGGCGGGGCGGGTTGAGTTTGAAATTTAGTGGATGTGGGAGCGAGTTGGAAGCTTTTACTAACCCACTTACTGAAGCGCCACCAACTCGGGAAATTGACGTACTCGCAGATCCGACGGCCACTCATCCCAGTTTCCAGCGTGAGAATGTTGGTAGCGTGTTCTCGCTCCCTTGCAGCACACATTCGAACCGAGTTGCTTCAAGAAATAGGGAACCTCTGCATCGTTGCATTGCCTGATGAGCGACTCCGCCCATTCGACATGAAAGGGATGGGCGTCCGCCCCTGATTCTCCACCTTGAATGACCCAATCGATTTCAGGCAACCAATCTTGCAGATCGATCGCCTCCCACTGAGGCTCAACTGACAAAAATCGCATCGTTTCGCTTCCGCCTACATTGAGCAAATGCTTGATTCGTGAAGTCGATTTCTGCGTGGTTATGCTCGTCGCTACCCACAGATTTGTTGGCCAATCTCGATCCAGTTGTCTTGAGAAGGCAGCCATTCTCTGCGGACGCTTTGTCAGCCAAAGCCAGCAGTGTCGCTGCCCGGCATCGCTCGTCACATTCTCTATCACCTCTTCATTCAAATAGTCGAATTCCACTGACTCAGAGAGCGCATCACTCATATCAGAAACAAAAATTAAACGAGGCATTCCATTTAGCCACGGCTTCTTCGCGCGTTGCCGGCCTGAAAGGTCCGACCACCGCGAAGCGCGCAACATTCGGCCAGGAAACGTCGTGACTTGCTCAAACTTCGGCGCGTAACCGCGAGATACGCCGCCGAATCGACCGTGCAAGATGCCGGCGTAGCAACTTTGCCTATCCGCTGACCACAGTTCGCATCCGCTACACCCCATGGTTGGGTTTTCGGTCGAATCACACCATTGTATTGCGGTATTTTGTGCCACTGAACTTCCACCTAATTTTGATCGTCTGGGAAAGCGATCTCGACTTTACCGGCCGTGAAGCTTCCGGCACGACGCTTATAGCCCTTCAGTGGAATAACGGAAATATCACCTGACTTTTCATGCGATTTAAGCAACTTGCGAGCGTGCTTGGGTAAGAAATCCGTCTGCTCGACGACAAACCCAATGACTTCGGTCATCGTTACAACTTTGCCTCCAAATTGGGTCAGCATGTCGTTCCAAAGCGATTCGATACACATTGATTGAAACAAGAAGCCCTGTGAGCCGAAAGGGTCGGCATCGGAAAACTTGCTTCCAGATACCTTGTCGACGGACCACATCGCCTCCTTCATCTTCTCAAATCCTATGGCCGAGTTGGAAGCAAAAAACAAGGAATAGGTCTTCCGATCCTTCTTGCCATGCATGTCGAATCGTCCTACGAACTTCGCGACATCTTTAAGCTGTGATCGATAAAGTGCCAAAATCTGCTGCTTACGATCGCCGCTTCGGTTAGGAATATCGAGAACTTCCTCAGTGCCGAAGGTGGTCGGGAAATGGGACTCAACACGTCCGTTCGGGTGTTTCAAGAATCGGTTGATAAAGTCGACCATCACATTGATGAATACTTCGCATTTCGGCAAACTGAGAATGCGACGCATTAAGTCAAATGGAATCCCACTGAAGCCGAACGGGTCGGCCAGTACGAAAGTCGGAGCTATGAGAGCTTGTTTGGCGTCCAGTTTGTCCAGAATTCCATTCATTTGCTCGGCGAACTCACCGTCTATGACGCTGATATTGAAACGGTCGGGTACCTCAACCCTCTCCAAGCAATTCCGCAGATGAATGGCATGCTGAGGCTTGCGTTCCACAAAGACAAAGTTGATTACGACATTCTTTGGAAGTGTGCCGTTCATAACGTGAGCCACTGCCGATTCGACTGCGATGATTGGCGAGCCAACTTCGCCATTCTGGTACTCCCCCGGTCCCGCAAACCCGTCTATGTAGTTCAACCGCGTATTGTGCTTTCCCAAAATCGGGAACCAGCAATTTAGGTAGCGCCGAAGCAGTACGTGCTTGGCTGCAGTGTGCGGCACCATTGGAATCGACTTGAACTCACTCATGCGAATACCCTCGCGCAACAATTCGGGCTTTCTATGCATATACCTTGATAGTGTACGCAAGAACACCTAGTGTTCGCAAGTAGGAATCGCTTCAGCTGGACTCTCGCCACTCACCGCCTACGTTCATTCGCCCGGCCTTACTCAACACAATACAACCACTCCTGCCGACCACCTTCCGATGGTCGGCTTTCGACTCGCATGTATATCTTTCCGCCGCAAATGGTGGGAGTGGCCATCACGTGGTCGCCCAGTTTGTTTTCGGCAATCATCTCCAGTTGATTCGGCCCGACCCGGTAGACATACGTCACAGCGTTTTCGTTTGTTGCATAGATCACATCGCCCACCAACACTGGCGACGCGCTGAATTGGCCGCCGAGGCGTTCTTTCCAAATTGGCTCGCCTGTGTCGCTCTTCCAGCAAACCGCCACGCCTGCGTCGAGCACCCCATACAGATAGCCGTCTTTCACGAGCAGCGATGGAACGTAGACTCGATCTTTCGATTCCCATGCTAGCTTGTTCGAACCATCGGCTTCGACTGCCGAAATGTGACTCTGGGGATAGCCGCCGCTGGAATAGACACGCTCGCCATCGGTCACAGTCGAAGTGACGCACTCGGTCGTCGCGCCGGGTACCTCCCACAGCTTCTCTCCGGTGAGCGGATCGAGACTTGTCACAAGGTCGCAACCGGTCATAACCAACTGATCCCGCCCATCGACATGCAGAATGATGGGCGACGTGTAGTTGGGTTTTTCGGGCCGCTTGTATTCCCATTCGACCTCGCCCGACTTGCGATCGAGTCCGGCAATCACTCCGCCGGCGTGGCTATCGACCGAGGAAATTACTAGTGACTGATAAATGGCCGGCGACGAACCAAACCCCTGGTGAATCTTGTAGTCACAAAGTCGCGTTTGCCAAAGCTGATTGCCCTTCAAATCGAGTGCCGTCAGGTAGACTGCATCGTTGTTCGCGAAGTTGATGAACACCCGTTCGCCGTCGCAAGCCACCGTGCTCGAAGCCCCAGTCGATTTCTCGTTCTTGAGCATCAAGCCACCACGATGCACGACCTTGTCCCAAAGCCCCTCGCCAGTCGCGCGATCAATACAAACCACCGACTGCGTCTTCTTCTGCTCGTCGGCCGTGGCAAGAAAAACACGGTCGCCCACCACAGTGGGAGAACTGTCTCCGCGACCGGGAATCGCAAACTTCCAGGCAATATTCTGAGACTCGCTCCATTGCTGTGGCGGATTTTGATCGGGGTTTGCAACCCCGTTGCGCAGTGGGCCCCGCCACCAAGGCCAGTCGTCGGCAGCGACCTTCATTCCATCATTGACTTGCGCCGCCGACTCGTGCATCGGAAACAGAATCGATAGGGCAACAAGGGCGACGCACACACGGACGGTCAATAGGTAGAAATGTTCGCGGTTCATGCGGGGCAGTCTCAAGCTTTTGAAATACGTGGATGACTGACATGGTAACACGTGCCTTGCCACCAATCCACGCAAATGGCAATTCGTCAGCTCCTGGCCAACTATCGTGGGCGGGCTAGCACATAGGTCAAAGATGCCCGATGCGCCTGCTAGCACAAACAATCTCAGGTTGACACTTTTTTGCCAATGAACGAAACCAATGCTTAAGCATCACGCGATGCGTTTGGTCAAGGATGACCGGGCCGTGTGGTGCTGAAACTTTTGAGTGTGTTTGCCGCTCCCGCAATTGGTGGCCACGCACTCACAGGCAGGGAGGCCTGGCTATGTCGATTTCGACCCCGTCCCCGAACCCAAACTCGACCCGCAATCGCGGGGGTGTGCAAGCTTCGTCGGTGCTTGCTGATGCCCATCTTTTTGGTGGCAACGACCCGTTCGTTACCGGAATCACAAGGAGGCTCGATGCTGTTCGCGAGGGCGATGTATTTGTCGCTTTCGCCGACGAGCACGACACGCTCGAAGACGTACAGGCAGCCATCGAGGCGGGTGCGGCAGTTGTGGTGAGCGAGCGGATGCTACCTGTGTTTGGAGTGCCACAGCTTGTGGTCGACGACGCTCGGGTCGCTTATGCCGAGCTGTGTCATGCACTGCTGGGCGCGCCAACAGCCGAAATTCCCGTCATTGGTATTGCCGGTACGCATGGCAAAACGAGCACATCGCTTTTGCTCGCCAGCATCCTGCAAACGGCCGGTCACACGCCTTCGTGCTTCACCGATCGCTTGAACATCGTTGGTGGCGAATTGCGTTCAATGCCTGCCGCGACCGATGCTGCCTCGATTGCTCACAATTTGGCCGAAGCGGTCGCCGCTGGTTCGACTCACTCGGTGATCGAAACGAGCGAGGCTGTCCTGCGCAACAAGCAACTCACGGGCGTGACGCTCGATATCGCCTGCCTCACCAACCTGTATGCTGACAACGTAGCGGGCGATTCGTCGCCTTTCGAAAGCCGACGGCAGATGACTCAAATGCTTGAGCACCTCGCACCACACGGCGTGCTTGTTGCCAGTGCCGACGACCCCGATTGCCAGCGTTTGCTAGCGACATTCGACGGTGCGGCGATCACCTTCGCGCAACATCGCCCCGCTGAGATTCGTGGTACAGTCGTCGAGCAGCACGCGGGCGAGCAGTCTTTTCTACTCACCATCGATGGCGACACAGCCGTCGTGCGAACCAAAATTGTCGGCAGCTTGCACATCGACAACTGTCTCGCAGCAGCCGCCATCGCGACCAGTTATGGCGTCGAGTTGCGTGACATTGTGCGTGGCATCGAAGCGATCAACCTGCTGCCGGGCGTGATGCAACGCATCGCCCCAACCCTCGACTTCGCGACTTACCTCGATGGTGGCAACTCGCCCGAGTCACTGCGAGCCTGTCTCGCCGGTGTGCGACCGACAACTACCGGACGGCTGATTGCCGTGGTGCCGGGGCAGTCGGTGGCGACTTTCACCGTTGCGAAGGCGATGTCAGACCAACCGATTGAACTGGCGGCCTGGTCGTCGCTGCCGATCTTTGCACGCGAGGCGATTGTGCAGATCGTTGGTGGCGAGTTGGCGGCCAAATCGTTGCCCCAAAATGTGCTGGTGCGACTGTCGGCCGCTGCTGCTGCCGTGCTAGCGGCCCAGGCGGGCGACACTATTGTGATCGCCGGTTGCCGAGGTCGCGGCATTAGCCAGACGAAATTTGACGAATCGACCTTGCTCGAAAAAGTGCTATGCAGTATTGCACACCTACGGAAGTTGCCCGCAGCTGCATAACGGCAGAAACGGGCAGCAGACTCCTCGCGGAACTGCGAGCCGCAAACAGAAATGACGAAGCAAGAATGACGAACAGGTTGTGAGCGTTAAACAAATTGTTCGCCATTCGGATTTCGTCATTCGTCATTAATCCAAACCACAAACAATCCCGCACTAATACTCAACCTTCCTCCATGCTGTAGTTCCATCGTTGGCCGCCAAAGATTGCGGGGTCCGAAGCGGCCTTTCCCCCCTAGGGTTGGAAGCACATTTTAGCCTGCCCGGCGCGATTACTGGGTCGATTGCGACGGGCGGGTGCTTCGCGATGGAGCTAATGTCTGAGCGTCGGGGTGGCGGCCAAGCCGTCGCCCCGGCGACTCAGCGGACCTGACGAAAATGACGAAATCCGAATGACGAATGTCGAACGAGATGTTCCAAATTTTATTTCGTCATTCGTCATTCGGATTTCGTCATTTTCGCACGCGTCCCGCCATTTGCCCACCTCACTCCTATGACTAACCCTCCTCAAATCGTGATCGCCGGTGGTGGCACACCGGGACATTTGTTGCCCGGACTGTCAATCGCCGAGGCGCTACAAGAAAGCTTGCCCCAAGCCTCGCTGCTCTTCGCCGGCACAGGCCGCGCGGTCGAGCGGCATATGGTGCGCTCGGCGGGATTCAACTACGTCTCGCTACCCTGCAAACCGGTTCCGCAGAATCCCATCGAGGCGGTTCGCTTTGTGACCGATAATGTCGCCGGGTTCTGGGCCGCACGTTGGATGCTCCGCGAACAAAAGGTTGGTCTTGTCGTCGGACTCGGCGGCTGGGCGAGTGCGGCCGTCGTCCGCGCGGCGGTCGGGCGAGGAATCCCCACGGTGCTGATGGAACCCAACGCCGTGCCCAGTCGCACGACCCGATGGCTCGCAACGCAGACCGAAGTCGTTTGCACCGCTTATGAAGATGTTGCCACGAGGCTCCATCCGCTGGCCAACGTCATCTGCACCGGCACACCGGCGCGACCCAAGTTTGCAAAGCTTTGGAAAGCGGCGCTCGCCAACGGTACCCAGCCAGGTGGCGCACCGCGTCGCGAGAAGCGGCTCGTGGTACTCGGTGGTTCGGGCGGAGCCTTTACGCTCAACCGCGTGATGCCGACCGTACTTCATCAACTCCGCGATCAGCTCGATGGCTGGCGTGTGGTGCATCAGACGGGCGAGGGACAACTGCAAGTCACCGAACAACGCTACGGCGAACAAAAAGTCGAAGTGCTGACCGTTGCCTACATCGACGAGCTAGCATCGCTGCTGTTCGAGAGCGACATCGTCGTGTGCCGTGCAGCGGGCCAAACGCTCAGCGAAGTCGCCCTGTCGGGTACGGCTGCCGTGGTGGTTCCTTTCCCCGACGCAGCCGACGATCACCAGCGGGCCAATGCCGAGGTCTATCAAAGAGCGGGCGGTTGTGTGATGGTCGACGAACTTCGCAGCGGGAGTCGCCTCGCCGATGAGCTGGCCAACCAGCTTCGGTTGCTCATCGCCGACCAAAACCGCCGCAACCAAATGGCGAGCGCGATGCGAACCCTTGCTCGCCCCGATGCCGCGAGTCGTATCGCCGCCCAGTGCTGCGAAATTGTTTGCGGGACAAATGTCCGCGTCGCCGCTTAGGGTGTCTGACAAGTTTTTCTGGCAGTTAATAGAACCGCCAAGGCGCGAAGGCCGCCACGAGTCGGTTGAAAGCTTCACCTCGACAAACAGTATCAAATATTACCCGTACAGCACCAGTTCGCGATGCGGGCGATTCCAGGGAACGCCGATGGACGCGGATCGTCGCGGTCAGTCGCGGGGAGACGTAGACAGTCGCGGATCGATTTTGATGAAAAATGCGATGTATGGCGACAGTCGCACCTCCTTGGGTTTGCGCCCTTAGCGAACTAACCGTCAACGTACGATGCACGAACGCTGACTATCTGCGATAATCGGTGTTTATCTGCGCTGCCTCGATCAACGACTTCACGCTGTCCAGCTAACGCTTGTGACTGCTGCGGATCAGCGATAATGCGCGTTCTCGGTGCTCTCTGCGATTAATTCTTGATGTCGGTCACCGAGGGAATGGCCACGTTATTCTTGACCCGTTCCTTAGGGTGGACTTTGCCCGACGATGCCGGTAGTTTCTATATTCATTGATCACTCTACTCGTGTGCCCGCGCGTCGGTACTTGGGCTTACGACGCAAAATCGATGAAAGGTTCGAAACTGCGGCGGCAGATTGCCTGGGAGGCCGCCCGGCTGATGTACGATCGGCAAGAGTCGGAGTATTACCGGGCCAAAATGAAGGCCGCCAAGCGGATTTGCCAAGGCTGGGTCAAACCGGCCGACCTGCCGAGCAATGCCGAGATTCGCGACGAAGTTCAATCGTTCGCCCGGCTCATCGAAGGCGACAGCCGCGACAAAGAGTTGCGTAACATGCGCGTGGCGGCGATCGTCATGATGCGCCGCCTCCGTGCATTTCGCCCCCGGCTCATCGGCAGCGTGATGACGGGCCACGTTCGACAAGGGAGCGATATCGACCTCCACGTTTTCAGCGACTCGGCGGAGCCGATCGCTCACATTCTGGAGCAAGATGGGCTTACTCCCGACGTCGAACACAAGCACGTCCGCAAGCAGGGCGAAGAGCGAGTCTTCACTCACATTCATGTGACCGACCGGTTTGCCTTCGAGCTGACCGTCTACGCCAGCGATCAGGCCCACTATGTGTTTAAGAGCTCGATCACCGGCAAAGCAATCGAGCGGGCCACGCTCCCGCAGCTCGAACAACTGATGCAAGAGTGGTATCCGGGCATCGACCTCGACGACGAAGTCGCCAGCATTGAAGCAGGCATCGATCCCTACCAGCTTTTCGAGTCGCTGCTGCTGCCACTCGAAAATGTGAAGCAGCATGCAAAGTACCACCCCGAGGGGGATGTGCTGTATCACAGCTTGCAAGTCTTCGACCACGCCCGCGACGAAATGCCCTATGACGAAGAATTTTTGCAAGCCGCGTTACTTCACGATGTCGGCAAAGGGATCGATCCCTACGACCACGTCGTCGCCGGGCTCGAAGCGCTCGAAGGATTCATTAGCGAGCGAACCGCGTGGCTCATCGAGCATCATATGATCGCCCATGAGTTGGTCGACGGCACACTTGGTGCCCGCGCTCGCAAACGATTGCAGCAGCACGAACTCTACGATGATTTGCTCGTCCTCGAACAATGCGACCGCGCCGGCCGCCAAGCAGGCGTTGTCGCGCCGGAACTCGATGAGGCGCTCAAGTACCTCCGCGACATCGGCGGGATGTTTGGTTGATCTCCGACACTATCATTCTTTTTCGACGCAAAGAAGTGCAAAGAACTCCTGAGTCAGCTATTCGTATTGTTTCTTTGCGCTTCTCAGCGTCTTAGCGCCTCTGCGTCAAAATTAATCGGGTCGTCGAAACGCCCGGGGCGACACGCCGGCCGCTTCCCAGGTGTGACCGAATGTCGGGTGGCCGATGATGTCGCCTTCGAAATTGGCCGCGTGACGTGGGTCGCTAAAGCCCCATTTCTTTTTCGCTTCGAGCAACTCGGTGACATCGTCGCGGGACAGGTAGTGCACGCCACCGAGTTGTCGCGCCAGCATCAAAATGCGGCAGTAGGCATCGAGGATCTCGGTCCACCAAAAGGCGTGTTCGATCGTCTCGGCATAACTCACTGTGCCGTGATTGGCGAGCACGATCAGGTTGGTTTGTTTCACAAATGGCAAAATCGTCTCGGCAAACTTTTGGCTGCCGGGCGTCGCATAGGGCGCGATTGGCGTTTCGCCCAAAAAGAATTCAATCTCCGGCAGCACCCCCTGGGGGATTGGCTCGCGTGCGATGGCAAACGCCGTCGCATGGGGCGGATGACAATGCAACACGCACCTCACGTCGGGCCGTGCTTTCATGATCTCCAAATGCAACAGCGCCTCGCTCGAACGCGGCCGTGGCCCCGAAATCTGTTTGCCGGTGAAGTCGATCACCGCTAATTCCTCGGGCTTCAAGAACCCCTTGCAGCACATGGTTGGTGTGCACAGGACTTCGTCGTCCGACAGCCGATAGGTCATGTTGCCATCGTTGGCGGCTGCGAATCCTCGTTTGTAGAGGCGGTCGCCGATTTCGCAGATTTGTCGACGGGCAGTTTCAATGTCGAGGATGTTCATGGAGGTCCGTGGTTTAGTAGTCGCTCCGTTGCGGCACACCGATTTTCGCAGTTAGTCGTCGCTGGCGCGTGGTTCGTTAGCGGCTCCAACCCCTCGAGGTGCGGCTGTCGCCATTTATCGCATTTTCCGTCAAAGTTCATCCGCGTTTTTCAGCGTTACCTGGAATCGGCTGCATCGCGACCTGGCGCTGTCCCGCCAATCAACAATGATAAAGAGGAGCGACGATTAGCGTGGATTAGCGTTCTACCAAACTTGAGGCTATGCATCACATCGCACCATCACGGCGCAACCGCTAGAGCGCGTCGCTGGCTAGACGCCAAACTTTGTCGGTTCTCGCGCGCTAAGTCCTGTCAAAACCTCAATTGCCTCGCAAGAATGGGCCAATTCAGCCATGCTGTTGCTGCGCAAAAACCGCGCCGTGTCAAAACGCAAAAGCGCATGCCTCGGCGGCGTAAATTCTGTACCGACCCCCTCGCCTGTGGCTAACGGATATTCATGTCGCTACTGAGCCCGCCCGCACAGGGTAGGTAACAGTGCTTCACGTAGTCGATCACTTGGCGATGAGCACTAAACCGTGCCGCTAGCGTGGCGATTGACTCGATCATCATCGGAATCCAACGGTGTGGTAAACCATCGGAGTCGCGGTCATAAAAGGCAGGAATGACTTCGTCTTGAAGTACGCGGAACAAGTTGTCGGCATCGCGCTCGTCGGTGATGGCGTCGTCGAGGTGTTGGGTGCCATTGCCGATGGCGAAGCCGTTGTGGCCGTTGTAGGCTTCGGCCCACCAGCCGTCGAGAATCGAACAATTGAGCCCGCCGTTGAGCACGACCTTCATGCCGCTGGTGCCCGATGCTTCGAGCGGGCGACGGGGATTGTTGAGCCACACATCAACGCCTTGCACCATGTGGCGAGTGACGTTGATATCGTAATCTTCGATGAAGATCACCCGACCCGCGAAGCGGGGGTCGTGCCTTAGATTGGCGATGTTTTTGATGAGCTTCTTGCCTCCTTCGTCGGCCGGGTGAGCCTTGCCTGCGAAAATGAACTGCACTGGGCGATTGATGTCGTTGATCAACTCGGCGATTTCGTCGACTTTTCGCATGAACAGGTCGGCCCGCTTGTAAGTCGCAAAGCGACGGGCGAAGCCAATCGTCAGCGCGCTCGGGTCGAGTGCCGTGCGGGCAGCCTCAATGGCTGTGCTATCTTCTTCGCGGCGACGCCCTTGGCGGCTCAGGCGGCGACGAACAAACTCCAGCAGCCGGCTCTTAAGCGCGTGGTGTGTTTCCCACAACTCGCCCGGCTCAATGTCATAAATGCCTTGCCACACGTCGGGATCGCCCATCCGCTCGTGCCAAGCGAGGCCAATATGCTTGTCGTAGAGTTGTTGCATCGGCTGGGCGAGCCACGATGGAATATGCACGCCATTGGTGATGTGGCCAATCGGCACCTCTTCTTCCACGCGCCAGGGCCACAAGTGAGCCCACATCCGCCGCGACACACGTCCGTGTAGCGAGCTAACCGCGTTGGCCCGTCGCGATAGTTTGAGGCCGATCACGGTCATGCAAAACGACTCTTGGTTGTTTTGCGGTTCCACCCGGCCGAGTCCCATCAGTTGGTCGTGCGAAATGGCGAGCGAGTCGCGGAGTGGGCCAAGGTGTTCTTCGATGAGGCCTGAGTCAAAGCGATCGTGCCCGGCCGGGACCGGCGTGTGGGTCGTGAAACAAGTGGCTTGTGCGACTTCGCGGAGCGCGTCGTCAAACGTCAATCCGTCGTCGTGCATCCGCTCGCGTATGACCTCGAGCGGGGCAAAGCCACTGTGGCCTTCGTTCAGGTGATAGACGCCTGGTTTGATGCCAAGTGCGCGAAGCGCCTTGACACCGCCAACGCCCAACACGAGTTCTTGGCGAATGCGAGTACGGACATCGCCACCATAAAGTCGCGACGTGAGCTCGCGATCTTCGGGGCTGTTTCCCTCGACGTCGCAGTCGAGCAGGTAGAGATTCACACGACCAACGCGCATCAACCAAACGCGGGCGTGCAGTCGTCCCTCGCGTGTATCGATGCCAATAGTAATTGGTTTGCCATCGGCACCTTTGGCATGTTCCATTGGCAGGTACTCGACTTTCGTGTCGAGGTACTCTTGCTGTTGGTAGCCGTCGGCGTCGAGTTGTTGTTTGAAATAGCCTTGGTCATAGAACAGTCCGAGTGCGACCAGCGGCACGCCCAGCCCGCTGGCAGCCTTGATATGGTCGCCCGACAGCACGCCGAGCCCCCCCGAGTAAATCGGCACCGACTCGTGGATGCCAAACTCGGCCGAGAAATAGGCGACCGGAGCCGATCCCAAAACGCCTGCCTTACGAGCGCCCCAAGTTTGGTGGGTGTTGGTGAGATAGTCTTTGAGCCGACGATGGGCCTGGTTGATGCGGGTGTACATAACCATCTCGGCTGCGCGAGCCGCGATATCGTCGGGAGTCATTTCTTTAATGAGCGCGATGGCGTTGTGGTCGCACTGTCGCCAGCGAACCGGGTCGAGGTCGCGAAACAGGCTCACGACCTCGGGATTCCAACTCCACCATAAGTTACTGGCAATCGCCTGCATCTTACTGTAGAGGGCCTTGGGGGTGACCTCGGTCCAGTTGGCACGCTCGGTGGCCACCACTTGGGGGTCTTTGACCTGGCTCATCGTGTTTTCATCCTTCGTCTTATCGAGAAATGCGACCGACGGGGCGTCGGCCACCCATGCACAATGAAATCATCCTGTGTTGTGCCGCCAGCAAGACCCGGGTGGGCCTTGCGTCACGCTTCAAAGTATAGCGGAATCTCGGGTGAACGCGATATCCTGATGCCTTCTGAAAAAGTTTGTCGATCGCTACGTCAAATACGACTCACGCAATTTTTGCCAAATCCCCAGCGTCGGCTTGGCCACCCCTTTTTCGTCGAACAGCCCCGAGTGCGGCAACTCCGCTCGTTCGTCGGTCAATTGATTCCAAACAAGAAGCTGGACACAGTTTTTCGCCATCAGCAGTGGGAGGTAATGGTCGAGCCAATTGGCGGTGTCGTCGCTGTTGCGATTGCCACGCGTGAGCGACACAAGTAGCGGTAATTCGAACAAACTCCATTGGTCAATAAGTCGGCTAAACGCAAGTGGGGTGCGGTTGGCGGATGCGTGAGGTTGGGGGCCGACATTGAGCTCGAGTCCCAGCCCGGCAATTCCCAAGTCGGCTCGCACGAGCGCGTCAGCGTAGTGCCAGGGTGCGAGGTCGGTTTGTCGATTGGCCATGTACTCGGCCCACGGTTGATCGAAGCTCACAATCACAGGGGTACGTGTATCGATTTCTCGGACGGCGCGAACCGTTTGGGCCACGAGTTGCAGTCGTTCTTCTTCGCCCAACGAGAGCACATGATCGCGATTCATGCGCGAGGCTACGTGCCAAATTTGAACCTTACCCTTATAGCGATTCACGACGCTCTTCACATGATCGATCATCAGCGTGCCGAGCGTTTGGCTATCGCCTTCCCATAGATAAGTCCAGTCGGGGACGTGACGCTCGTCGAATTCCAAGAGCGGCCCCGCCATGACTTTCATGCCCGCCTTGTGAGCCCACTGGATTTGTTCGTCGATCATCTTCCATTGCCGTTTCCCTTCGCTCGCCTCGATGGCTCGCCAAGAGCAGGGCAACGCGACCAGATTGAAGGCCGACTTCACTTGGTTGCCAAGCTTCGCCGGCGGCGCTTCGTCTGTCAGTTTCACCCCGCTCAACGTGCCAAGCCGTGAGGCGGCCGAGAGCCGGGCGGTGAGTGCTTGGCGGGCGTACTCGCCCGCGAGCCGCTCGGCTACGTCGGCCGCTTGGTCGATGGCCAAATTGGCGAACCGAGCGGCTTCGCTCGGCTCGGCTTGCCGAGTCGCTGCTCGGCAAAAGTTCGTGGTCGCCTCGGCCAACTTGTCGCGCAACTCACTTGGAACCACCAGCCCCATCAATTCCCAACTGGCGAGTTGGCTTCGGGTACGCTGAACGAGTCCGCGGGCGAGTTCGACTTCGAGGAAATAGGCTTCTTCACGCTCCATGAGCGTGGCCGTCGAAAGCAACAAATCACCACGCCCCGCTACCGGCCAGGGGAGTGAGACATAGCCCGAGTCGCTCTCGGCCCGTTGGATGACGAGTTGATTCTCGTTGATGATGACGTGGCCGAACCACGGGAGTTCGTCCATGCCGGCCATGTAGACACGCGCCGGATCGATCTGGCTGAGACGATCTTGGTTCTCGACGAACAGTCGCATCAGCCCCATGGGGACGACCTTCAAGACGATGATATTGCACAGCAAACAAACGGGCCGATCCCTTCGGCCCGGAATTCTGCCGTACCGACGCCCCCTATGATCGATTCTAGTTGTCGGCCAAGCCACGAACAAGCGCGAGCCCAGATTCGGTCGCTCTCTGGCCGGCCGTCATTCCCGCGGCGACAAGAATAACGGTCCGCTGCACCGATGGCAAGCAAACAACGTTTTGTTCCGAATGAAATTTAGGGTTAGGTGCCACTGCCTCGGCCGGTGCAAGCCGTTGTAACGCTTACACTTACGCAGCACGGGCCGAGCCATTGGCACGCTAACATGCAAGTGGAACGAGCAACTTCTACCGAACCAAATGGGCTTCGGCGGCTGTCGCGAATGCCTTTTGCGGGTCGGGCTCGCTCGACAACGACTCAGCATTTTGAGCGGCTGCTTCCATTCCTTCTCGGGCGGCGAGTTCGGCCGGTGTAAGTTGCACATACCCGAGGTCACGAATCACTTCGAGTACTTCGCTACAAGTCGGAAACATGCGACCGTTGGCGCGCTTGTAGTCGTCGAGTGCACCCATGAATTGCACCTCCGCATCGCTGTAGTCGCGTTCGCAGGTCGTGGGGTCGATCTGTCGTCGGCGTTGCACTTTGGCACGCGGCTTCAGCGGCAACGGCGTTGGCTTCGCGGGTTCGACAGTGGCTTCGTCGGCCGATGCGTCGCGGCGGTCCACCTTACGGCGGCGATCGATGGTGACCTCGGCGTCGCTCACCTTTGGGCGTTTTGCCAAAGTTTTCGTGTTCGCTTTTTGGGTTGACTTTTTGGTAGCAGCGGACTTCGGCTTCTTGGTAGCAGCAGATGTTTTGCGGGTGGCCAAGGGAAGGCTCCTCGTTAGGCGGGGGGGGCTAGCCTGGGCGGCGGCTCGTTCCAATGCCGGCTCGCGCGGAAGGCGGTTCGCACTCATCCGTGATACTTAAAACGTGACACTAAGAAATAGACAACGATTCTCTCGACACAGGGGAAATCGACTGATTGACCTGTTGAAATAGACCGATTGGTGAAGAAAGTACATTTGCGCAAAGTTGACGCAACTAGCGTCTGTGGCAATTTAGCCCAGATGGGAAGGTTAGGAGGCGGGAGCCCCACAAATTTCGGACTCGCCGAACTCGCCTTGCGGCAGTTTATGCCGATTGTTACGGTCTGCCCGGCGCAGGTAGTAAGTAAGCGCTACAACTCCCGCGATTTTGAGGTGTGTGCCGTGTACTTTTCGCTCGTTCGACCCGCTACTGCGACGCTCGTGTTGTCGACCACATTGTTGCTTGTCGGCGTGACCGGTTGCACCAATCTCAACAGCCAGGCGCTCAATGCAGAAGGTGTCCGGCTCTATCAGCAGGGCAACTATCAACAGGCGTCGGTGCGGTTCCAAGAAGCGATCGCCAACGACCCTGACGCGGCCAATGGTTACTACAACCTTGCCGCCTCGTTGCATAAGGGGGGCACACTCTACAACCGCACCCACGATCTTCGCCAAGCCGAGTTACTTTATAACCAGTGCCTCGAACACGACCCGAACCACACCGAATGCTATCGCGGTTTGGCCGTGCTGCTGAGCGAAACCGAACGCCAAGCCGAAGCGTTCACGCTTTTACAGAATTGGTCGGGTGCGAATCCCCAATTGCCCGAACCGCGCATCGAGCTGGCTCGCCTGCTCGAAGAGACAGGCCGAGGCGAAGAAGCCAAGGCGACGCTGGTCGACGCGCTGACGATCGATCCCAACAACGCCCGTGCGCTAACGGCACTTGGTCGCATCCGCGACCAAGCGGGCGACTACGCCCAAGCGATGGCCAATTATCAGCGGTCGCTCGAACTCAATCGCTTCCAGCCTCAGGTCGCCGCCCGCGTCGCCGCGCTACAGGGAGCGAGCGGTGCCGCTGGCTCCGCTGTTCCGATGACCGCTTCGCTCCCGTCAGTGGCTGCGCCAGTCTCGACGAATGTGGGTGGTTGGCAGCCTAGTGTTCGGTATTAACGAACGCTTAGTGCAAGGGTGCGTTCTTCAATAGCCGACAAGCTACCCCGGGTCGCTGTGTTGGGCGACTCGATGATAGTCACCCCGTTGCATTAGTGGTCCCGTTCGTACCAGCCTCGCGTCCCGCCAGCGGCGACAGGGATGCGACGAACTTTGCGCCGCAACCAGTGACGGCCTGCATACGATCGCGACGCAGGCAGACATCGACATGGATGCCTTGCCATTTGCGCACCGCGGTGATCATGATGGCGAGGCACGCAATTGAGAGAAGAATAGGAAATATAATCGAGGCCGGAACGGAAAAACCAAATGCCAATTTCAAGATGGCGAACGTGTTGCCAAAAAGAATTAGTAGTATCCCCACGTACTTTATGACAGGCCACCTCGCGTGATATTTGCAGAGCCAATAGGTGACGCGCAGTCGCGTCACGCCAGTAAATTCGATCCACAATTTGTCAACGACTCGAGAGGTCGCACCCGCCTGATTGCAACCAACGCAGCGACGAGGTAGTTCGGCCCCAACGGCCGTCACGACTTGCTCGTCGTCGCGCCACGCTACGTGCAGGTCGGTGTCGTTGGTCGATTCAACGTCGGGGATCGCGACGACTTGCGAAGACTCGAACGGGTTGATATTGGGTATTTCGCTGGACATCTTGCAAAGAGCGGCCGATAGGCGAACGGCAACATCAGGGTTAAACTGGGAACGTTTAGCTTACATCAACCACGCCTCTGATTGCCAACTCTCATGCTTCGCTACTGGACCGCCGGTGAATCGCACGGACAAACGCTGCTGGCGCTCGTCGATGGGTTTCCTGCTGGCGTGACGATCGACCCCGAGCGGATCAACATCGAGTTACGAAGGCGTCAGGGCGGGTATGGACGCGGTGGTCGACAGAGGATCGAGACCGACGAAGTGCACATCCGCACCGGCATTTGGCACGGGACAACGCTCGGCAGCCCCATCGCGCTCGAAGTTGCCAATCGCGACTATAAACTCGAACGACTCGAAGAGCTGCCCCGACCACGACCCGGCCATGCCGACTTGACCGGTTCGATCAAGTATCTCGGATCGATTCGCGGTGTGCTCGAGCGCAGCAGCGCTCGCGAGACGGCTGTTCGCGTGGCCGCTGGCGCGCTTGCCAAGCAATTGCTCAGCGAGCTCGGTATCGAAGTGATTGGCTTCGTTGCCGAGTTGGGGGGCGAGGTGATTGAGCCGGTCGAGGGAACGATCGAAGAACTCCGCGCCGTGCGCGACGCGAGCGAAGTCTATGGACTTAACACCGATCGCGACGCCGACATTAAGTCGCTCATCGACAGAACGGGCAAAGCAGGCGATACGCTCGGCGGTGTTGTCGAAGTGCGCGTCGAGGGCCTGCCGTTCGGGCTCGGTACTCACGCTCAGTGGGACCGCAAACTCGACGGCCGGCTCGCCCACGCGGTGATGGCGGTGCAAGCAATCAAGGGGGTCGAGATCGGGCTTGGCTTTGAAGCTGCGAAGCGGCCGGGCTCCCAAGTTCACGATCCGATTCATTTCGATGAGACCCAACGCGACACGCCCAACCTGGGTTTCACGCGGCCGACAAACAACGCCGGCGGCCTCGAGGGGGGCATGACCAATGGCATGCCGCTAGTGGTGCGGGGGGCGATGAAGCCGATCAGTACGCTCGCCAAACCACTTGCGTCGATCAACTTGACGACCAAAGAGCCACAGGAAGCTAGTTATGAAAGAAGCGACGTCTGTGCCGTCTCGGCTGCTAGCGTGATTGTCGAGAACGTAGTTGCGTTCGAGATTGCGGCAGCAGTGGTCGATAAATTCGGAGGGGATAGTCTCGTCGAGATGCGTGCCCGCTACGAATTGTTTTTGAAGATG
>JBGSWC010000083.1:0-13860 GCA_041752635.1 Pirellulales bacterium
CGCCGACCAGCCGGTGATTTCGACCGCCAACTCGGCCAACTCGCCGATCGCGTGGTTCATCTTGAGCCCGCGACCGCCAAGCGAAGCAAAGCTGGCCGAGTTCGAGCAGCGATTTCCCCAGTTTGCCCCGCAGCTCGACGAAGTTCGCGCGGCAGGCAACATTGGCGTCAAGCTGCTCAGGCTTCGCCTCGCGGCCGCCAAGCACCCGGAATTCCAAGAGCTGTTGCCCCCCGAGGGGCTCGATGTCGCCAAGCTCCGTCGATTTGCCGAAGACGAGATTGAAGCCCGTTTCGAGCGGGTATCGGGAGTCTCGCAGTCGAACGTCATTGGTGGCCTCGAAGACGAAATGCAGGTCATCGTCGATCCCGAAAAGTTGGCCGCACGGGGTCTGACGCTCACCGAAGTTCGCGACGTGCTGGTGAGACAAAATCGCGACATTTCGGCCGGCGACGTATGGGAAAGCAAACGACGTAACGTGGTGCGTGTGTTGGGTGAGTTTACTTCGCCCGAAATGGTCGAAGATCAACTGCTGGCGATGCAAAATGGCGCGCCGGTCTTCGTGCGCGATGTGGCGAAAGTGCAGCTTGGTTACAAGAAACCAACCGGATTGGTCCGTCGCTTTGGAACTTCGAGCATCGCGGTCAACTGCATTCGCGAGACCGGCGCCAACGTACTCGACGTGATGGACGGTCTTCGCGAAGTCCGCGAGAAAGTCGATACCGAAATACTCGCCGACCGCGGACTGCAACTCACTCAGGTTTACGACGAAACCGACTACATCAATTCTTCGGTTTCGCTGGTACAGCAAAACATTTTCGTCGGCGGTGCGCTCACGATGATTGTGTTGATGGTGTTCTTGCATTTGGGTTTGCCAACGTTGCTGATCGCTCCGCTGGTGCTCGCCTCGGCACTGGCGGCTGCCTATCTGTCGCCGCTCTGGTTTATTTTGACTTTGGCGATATTGATTGGGGCGGGCTTTGCCTTCGCTCGTGGGGCACTCGTTGTCGCGCTCGCCATTCCGACCAGCATCATCGGCACGTTCTTGATTTTGCAATTGCTCGGACGTTCGCTGAACGTCATTAGTCTTGCCGGGTTGGCGTTTGCTGTCGGTATGTTGGTCGACAACGCCGTGGTGGTGCTCGAGAACATCTATCGCCACTTTCAGCTTGGGCTGTCGCGTCGCGAAGCAGCAGTGGTCGGTACTCAGGAAGTTTGGGGGGCGGTTGTTGCCTCGACACTCACCACAATTGCCGTCTTCCTGCCGGTGGTGTTTATTCAGGAAGAAGCGGGCCAGCTTTTCCGCGACATTGCCCTCGCCATTAGCGGCGCGGTGGCTTTGTCGTTGGTCGTTTCGGTGACGCTCATTCCCACCGCCGCAGCAAGGCTGCTCAGTTCCCAGCGCCGGCCCCACCAGCCGAGCGGCGAGCAAAACGGCCATCGCGCCGAAAACCGCGCTGACCGCCGTCCCCAGCGGACTTCGCTGGTCGAGCGCTCGGTTTCGTCGTTTGGCCATGCGTTCGTCGAAATGATTGTGGGACTCAATGCCTGGATTCAGCGGGGCGTCGTTCGCCAGTTGGCGGTACTTGCCCTCATGGTTGGTGGAGCAGCCGTCGTTGCGTGGGCTCTGTTCCCCAAGGTCGAATACCTGCCGACCGGAAATCGCAATCTTGTATTTGGCATTTTGCTACCGCCCCCGGGTTACAATATCGACGAGCTCATGTCGCTCGGTGAAACGGTTGAAACGGGTCTCAGGCCTTACTGGGATGTCGATCCCGGAAGCGCCGCCGAAGCCGCACTCGATGGTCCCGCGATCGAAGATTTTTTCTTCGTCGCCCGCGGCCGCTCGGTCTTTATCGGCGTTCGCGCTCGCGACGGGCTTCGCTCGGCCGAGTTGGTCCCGATTGTCAATCAAGTCGCGTCACAGCTTCCCGGCACAATCGCCCGGGCACAGCAGTCGAGTTTGTTTGAGCGAGGGCTGGGCGAAGGGCGTAGTGTCGACATCGAAATCACCGGTCCCGACATCGAGCGACTTGTGCAACTGGGTGGCATGATCTTTATGCAAGCTCGCGAAAAAATTCCCGGGTGCCAAGCGTTTCCTAAACCAAGCCTCGATCTGTCGAGCCCCGAGTTGCATATCCATCCGCGACTCGTTCAGGCCGCTCAAAATCAAATGTCGACCGCCGACATTGGCTTCGCAGTCAACGCGCTCGTCGATGGGGCGTTCGTGGGTGATTACTTTCTCGACGGCGATAAAATCGACCTCACCGTCATTGGCGAGAATCGCTACGCCAACTCGACTCAAGCCGTTGGTGCGGTACCGGTGGCGACACCGCTGGGGCAAACGGTGCCACTCAATTCGCTCGCCGACATTCTGCTGCGGAGTGGCCCCGAACAGATTGCCCACCGCGAGCGCGAGCGGGCCATTACGATTCAAGTCTCTCCGCCGCCCGGGGTCGCTCTCGAAGACGCGATGCAAACAATCACCAGCGAGATCGTCGGTCCGCTTCGCGAGAGTGGGCAACTGGGCGATGGCTATCGTATCGAACTGGCCGGCACGGCCGACAAGTTGAAGCAAACGTGGGAAGCCCTGCGGTTTAATATCTTGCTGGCGCTCGTCATTACTTACCTGCTGATGGCCGCGCTGTTTGAAAGTTGGCTCTATCCGCTCGTGATCATTCTCACCGTCCCCCTTGGTGCCGTGGGGGGAGTTCTGGGGCTCGCCGCGCTCAACTTGTTCGTGCTCCAACCGCTCGATGTGCTGACGATGCTCGGCTTTGTGGTGCTCATTGGTACTGTCGTCAACAATCCGATTTTGATCGTTCATCAGGCACTCCAACACATCCGCGACGATGGCTACTCGCCCCAAAAAGCGGTACTCGAAAGTGTCCGCTCGCGGGTGCGACCGATATTTATGACGACCGCGACGACTGTGCTCGGGTTGTTGCCTTTGGTGCTCTTTCCCGGAGCTGGCAGCGAGCTCTATCGAGGTCTGGGGAGCGTCGTGCTGGGTGGGCTCATTGTCTCGACAGCGTTTACGCTGATCTTGGTACCGACACTGTTTGGACTGTTTGTCCGTACGCAACAGGTGGTGAGCACCACCGGGTTGAGCGACGACTTGGACTCACACGACGAATACGAAGAGCCCGTCACCCGCCCGCGCGGCGTCGCTGTGGTTGGCTGATTGCCGATTGCGACAGCCCCCGGAGTTGTGTCGGTTTTGTCCACGAAATAGCCAACACGATTGGAGGGGACAAAACCCCGAATTTTGTCTTTTGCCGAAATCACAAAAACGTCTTGTTTTCCAGTCGATTTTGCACATCGCCAGTGAATTTCGTACCTGGGTTTTGACTGACCAGTTGGTGACGTTTTGGACAAAACCCATTTTTGAGAGTTGAGAGTCGAGTGTGGAGAGTCTAGAGGAAAGGGTTGTGGCGTCGGGTGCCACCCTCTGGCTTGTATAGCAGTGTTTGTCGAACAGAGTTTCATGCCCCCTTTCTACCACACCGCGCGGCCAATTTCGACAACAAAATTTGGCCGGCCGTCGTTCGAGTTAACGAGGTAAGGGGCCTCGCTCGCCTCGTGGGGTGGCTTAAGAACAACTCTCGCGCAGCGGCTTAGATGACTGTTCCCATTCAGTCCGCACAAGGTCTTTTCGTTTGGCTAATTGGCCGGTGAGGAACTACGATAAAGGCTGAAATATTGTCTGCCATAGGAATGACCTTGATGTCGCTTCGATTACTAACAATTACATTCGCAGTTGCTTTGGCACTTTTCTCGTGTTTCTCGGCCTCGGCACTTCCGCCGCTTGGATTGACGCAGATTGACATCGAAGAGGATCCCAGCGCGCGTCTCGCTGTATTCGATGGGACCGCTTACGTCAGCACTGACGCTGGTATTTATCCGATTGATGAATTAGGCGTACAGTCTGTTCTCGTTCCAAGTCCTAGTGGTTTTGGGGCAATAGCGGGTACTACGCGCGTCGTGAAGAGTGTATCGGGTGACTTAATTGTCGCGGCAACTTTCGACCGTCAGCCGGGTGTTGCAGGGGGTGCTGTTGCATTGGCGCTTAACGATTTGCAATCACCGATCCTCGCTTGGAGCTTTTTCGGTTCTGTTTCCGCGATCGATTCAAGATTGCGAGCGGTTGGGATTGATTTGGATGGATACGTCTTGAATGAAAACGGATCAGTCGAGTTCTTTGGAGCAAACTCGAACTTCTTTCGCCCATATGACCTCACTCCGAATGGAGTTGCGTACGGAACTGGAGCAATTCCGAATACGATTGGTGCCGCACCTGCGTTGCTTGATCTAGATGGAGGATTTGAGTTTTTAGCTGGGTTCGGAGGCCCCAATAGTATTAGAGAACGGTCTGACATCGAGGGCATCAACGTCGCATATTCTGCGGAATATCTGACTGTGGAGTATGCAGACTCTCGGATTTTCAATATTGACGAATCACAGAATCGGTTTCCACTTGGGAATGAGTTCATTCACGTGTCTGAAAGCGACTTCGTTGTCGTACAAACTCGCAGCTTTCCCCAATCTGCCTCGTTGGCAGATATCCTCGCCTACTACCCCGGCATCAACCCAGCAGGCATTGACCGCTCCGTGCCGCTCGGCGACCTCTTCCCCGAACTCTCCACAATCGACTTCGACTACATCACCGACATCTCCTCCTCGGAAGGCCAAATCCACCTGCTCCTCTCCGGCGACGACGGCCTCTGGCTCTTCGCAGCACGCGACCCGTCTGTCGTCCCCGAACCGAGCACAGTGTGCATCGGTGCGGTGCTGCTGATCGGCTTCGCTGCGCTGCGAAAACGACGGGGGTAGCCAACCCAGTGCGGCGACCAAACTCGCGATGCTCGCTTGGGCTTGCATTGGGCTATCGCGGACTGCCTGGGGGACGGTCATCCTAATCGAACTCCGTGAGTCGCCGCAACTTGTTGCTGTGAAGTGAGTTATTGTCGACCGGTCGACGCAGCCGTGGATGGCTGACTCTCGCTTGGCCCCGAACGACCCGCCCGCTAGAGTTGGCTGTCCCCGATTCTGCGGCGCGCCCCCCGACGAGAGAAGAATTCGCATCGCCTGTGGAATCAGGTATCCATGACTGTCCCCGGATTGGGGTTCGAATAGAGACCTGCCCTTTTAGCCACCTTCACGCATCAACTCTTCTAAGAATCCATCAAGCTCTGTTCCTTGGATGTCTTTCGCCACGATCACACCATTCTGGTCTAGGATGCAAACTGTTGGCCAACGAAGTATGTTCCAATCTCGGACAATCGGTCCTTTCGGGCCGTCATACCAACATGGCCAGTCCATTTGATGTTCGTTTGCGGCATTCAGCGCTACTACGCGATCTTCATGTCTGCATACTCCCAGAAGCGTAAATCGTTTTCCCTCATACTTTTCGATGAGTTTTTTTTCCTGGGGCACCAACGCGATACAAGGACCACATTCAGGGAACCAGAACGACAGCACCACAACATTTCCACGGTAGTCTTGCAGGTCTAACGGCTGTCCGTTCAAATCGACACCTGCAATATTGGGTGCCTTAGAGCCTACTGACAGGTTCTTGAGCGCATGTAAGCTCTTGCTCGCCTTCTCGCCGAGATCCGCAAGATTTCGAAAAGAAGGCTCTGAAATCGTGACTGGGATATCGTTGTATTCTCTGAGGACCTGACGAAACAAGCGAATGCTCTCCTCCTTGCAATCCTGTGGATTAATCTTTGAGATATACTTTTTCCAAGCAGCATCTTTGCGATTGATGAGGTAACTTGCGTACGCATCGGGCCGCTTCTCCAAGAATCTTGCCGTTCTCTGCCGCAATACGGAATTTTCATGTCTTTGGGCTAGCAATTCGGCAAGCGCTAACGTGGCGAACCCTTTGCTCTCTCGTGAGGAAACGGGATCAAGTATCAGTGCGCGAAGAAACTGTTCTTGTGCAGGGCCGTCGCAGTTAGCAGCCATAAAGCAAAGCTTTGGTAAATCTGGTCGTTGGGTATGGTGAGCCGATAAAATAGCCCATGCTCTCTGGTCAGCGGAAAATATCTGTTGATCGTCATTTCCAACATTGCCAGTTTGCTCGATAATCCATAAGCAGCACTCGAAAGCGGTATCATCGCTTGGCTCTACTCTCGCTAATTCCAGAAATCGAGGAATGTACTTCCAGGCTGGCCAATCTTCAAAAATGTGAATCCGATCTTCGACGTTGCGCTCCAGGTAGCTTTTATCGAGCCAGTTATTTTGGAACTCTTGAACCGCATTTTCATACTCCCTTTCGAGTGCTAGGCGTTGTGCTGCACGTTCTGCACCTAATGCCAGTGAGCAAGAAGTCGTCATCAACAGCAATAATACCAAAAGATAGCTCTTCATAAAATCAACCAAAGTAGGCAACTATCCTGCGAGATCGAGCGAATTCTGCGGCCTTTGATGATACAGACAGTCGTCCCGGACACCCAACTTCCGCAACATCGTCAACCGCAAACAGAGCCACACAAAGCATTCTATCGCACAGCGGTCCCAGCCGCACAGTTTATCGCCGCGCTGGTACCTTTGAATCGGCGCAGAGGTCAGAACAACGAGTCGCGGCTAACTCAACAGTTCAAACCGACCCGGGCGAAATCGATGCGGAGATCGCGAATTGAAGCGCTGCCAGCCGGCCGAGTGTGACTCGCCCCAAAAGCCGGCACTCAACCCAGCGTTCCAGCGCCCGGTGCGGAGAAAATAGTGGCACTTCGCAAAGCATTTGGGCTATACTGCGGTGTCGCGGCGTGGGCAGTGGGCTCCGCTTGCGGATCCCTCCGTATTCTCCACGTTGGAGTTGTTAAGCATGCGCGTATTCTTTCTGGCATTCCTGGTGGCGTTGGCGAGCTCCATCGCAGCGGCTGACGTGGTCACCCAACCGATCGAGGCTGTCGACGACCTCAATACGCTCGATGGCTTTGTTGTCGAGCAAGTCTTCAAGGTGCCACGCGAGACGATGGGGTCGTGGGTATCGCTCGCTGCCGATGGCCGAGGACGGCTGATCGCGAGCGACCAAGGGGGACAAGGGCTGTATCTAATCACTCCTGGCACCGGCGACAAACCAACCGAGGTCGAAAAGTTGCCGGTCGAACTCACCAGTGTGCAAGGCATCACGGTCATGGGCGACACCTGCTTTGCTGTGGTTAACGGTGGCGGGTCAGGACTCTACAAGCTCACTGCATCGAAAGGGGACGGGCGATTTGATACGGTCGAGAAGCTCATCACCCTGCAAGGTGGCGGCGAACACGGACCTCATGCCGTGCGGATCGCGCCCGACAAGAGCGGGCTGTACGTGATCTGTGGCAACCACACCAAACTGCCCGAAGGCATCGAAAGCTATCTGGGAACGAATGCATGGGGCGAAGACCACTTGTTGCCGCAGCGACTTGACCCGCGCGGCCACGCGGCAGGCATCACGGCGCCAGGTGGCTATATCTTTAAGTGCGATTTCGACGGTAAGCATATTGAGTTGGTGAGCCACGGCTACCGCAATGCCTACGACATGGACTTTAACGCCGATGGCGAGTTGTTCGCCTACGACGCCGATATGGAGTGGGACATGGGCCTCCCCTGGTATCGCCCCACACGAGTTTGCCACGCGATTCCGGGGAGCGAGTTCGGCTGGCGAACCGGCTCGGGCAAGTGGCCCACATTCTACGAAGACTCGTTGCCGGCGGTGGTCGAAATTGGTCCCGGCTCGCCAGTGGGAGTCGAGTTTGGCTATGGGCTGAAATTCCCGGCCAAGTATCAAAAAGCGTTGTACATTCTCGATTGGACGTTTGGAACGATTTATACGGTGACCCTCACTCCCGACGGATCGACTTTCACGGGCGAGCTCGAAGAATTTCTCTCGGGCAAACCACTGCCGCTGACCGACTGTGCGGTGGGCGACGACGGACTGTTCTATTTCACCGCGGGGGGGCGCAATACCGAGTCGCGTGTTTATCGAGTGCGGTATGAGGGAGACGAATCGACGGCTCCGATCGAAGCGCAGACCGAACCGACTCAGTTAGCGAAACAGCGTCACCAATTACAGTCGATGGGGCAGCAGAGTTTTTCGGCTGATGGTGCCTCTGCATTGGCGCTTGAGAGTCCCGATCGATTTGTCCGATATGCGAGCCGCCTTGCGCTCGAGCGTCAATCTCCAAGGGCGATACGCAAGGTGCTCAAAGAGTCAAAGTCGGCGATGGCGGTGGCTCAAGCGTCGATAGCGCTGGCCCGCCAAGGAAAACCGACCGACTTGCAACTCGTCGCCAGGCGTCTGGCCAGTCTCGATCTGGCCGGTGCCGACACCCAAACGCAATCGGCCGTGATGCGGGCGATGGCGCTGGCGGCAATTCGGCTTGGTCCGCTCGAAGAACGACAAACGGAAAGCTGGCTCAAATCGCTGCGTTCGGTGAAAGATCAATTCGCCGATTACCAGACGCCGGAGGCTGCGCTGTGGTACGAACTGATGGTTTATTTGGGTGCGCCCGAGGCGGTCGAGTTGGGAGTCGCGGTCATGCAGCGGATGGAAGCGGCCGCGAAGCCCGATTGGGGATATCTCGTCGAGCGGAGCGATCAGTACGGGGGCACTGTCGGCAAATTGCTGGAAAACATGCCGCCGATTGCGGCGCTTCAGGTGGCGTTCATTCTGCGTAACGCCCAAGCAGGGTGGGACGAAGAGCTGGCCCGCCAGTACTTTAGTTTCTTCCCGGCCGCGGTCGAACGCTCGGGTGGCAATAGCTATGCCCAGCACCTGATCAACATCCGCGAAGATGCCATTCGCAATATTCCGGTCAAGGCGAAGGCTGGCCTGGGCGAAATTATCGCCGTGCCGCTCATGCCCCAGCCGATTAACGTGACCAAGCCAAAAGGCCCAGGACGCGAGTGGACGTCGGCCGAGGCGCTCGATGTGGTCGCCCAACTGAAGGACAGCAGTTTTGAGAATGGCCGGAATTTGTTTCACGCAACGAGCTGCATCAAATGCCATCGCTTCAATGGCGAGGGAGACGCCATTGGCCCCGACCTGTCGACCGTCGCAAACAAATTCTCGAAAAAAGACCTGATTGAGTCGCTAGTTGAGCCAAGCAAGACGATTAGCGACCAATATGGTTCGCATCAGGTCATCACCCTTGATGGCCGCAACCTGATCGGACGAGTGGTCGAAACAGGAGACGAGATTCGGGTTTATACCGAGGACGTCAATGCGCCGGCAATCATCGTGAAATTGGCCGATGTCGATGAAATGATCCCGTCAAAAGTGTCGCAAATGCCGACGAAGTTGCTCGACGAGTTGAACGAACAGGAGCTTCGCGATTTGGTCGCTTATCTGCTATCGGCGGGCGACAAAGGCTCAGCCGTCTATCGCAACTGAGCGATCTCGGTGGGGGAGTTATCTGACCGAACAATTTGTGCGGAAATTACGACACGGGCGGAACTTTCGCCTGTGTCAGAGCGTCGTAACGTTGTATGTTTTAGGTGCATGGCCTGCACGTTCATGGCGGGCCACTCTTCACCTCGTCATTTACGGCGTTATTTACGGCCTCCCCTGCACGATTGGATTCAGAAATGTCGGTGTCAGCCTTCCGCCACCCCGGGCGTTTTATCTACTTGCTGTTGCTCTTGCCCGTGATTGTTATTGGAGTGGGTGCTGAAGTGGGTTCACCTGTGAAAGAGGGACCGTCGAATGAAGAACTGATGAAACAGGGCAATTTCAAAGATGCGCTCGTCGGCTTTCGGCAGGTGATCGACAATCGCGCCAGCGACCCGCGCGTTGTCGCCAGCAGCTTGGCGAGCGCTGTCGAGTGCCTCAATCGGCTCAACCAACAAGCCGAATTCGATAACTTGGTCGAGAACGCAATCGACACGCATGGCGATAAGTGGCAAGTCCTGCAGGCGGCCGCCGAACAGTATCAGCGCGCCACCCACTTTGGATTCATGATTTCGGGCGAGTTTGAGCGGGGCTATCATCGCGGTGGCGGTCGCCGGGCTTGGAGCATCGATCGCGATCGAGTGCGGGCGATTCAGCTACTGCTAAAGGCGCTCGAAATTGCCGAGGGGAAGGCCAAAAATGCCGAACGCGCGGAGGTTGCCTACTCGCTCGCCCAAGCGGTGAGCCAAGGTCGCACGGGCCAATTTGCATGGCAGTTGCAATCGCTGACGAACATCAGCGAATTGCCCGACTACCAAGAGCAAACCAACACCAGTCGCAGTGCCGCGCCGGTCGATGCCGAGGGCGAAATCGTGCTCTACAATTTGCCCGAGTCGTGGGCAGCGGCCACCAGCGATGGCGAGCGTTGGCGGTGGGCCTTGGCCCAGATGACCGAAGCGAACGCCAGTGACGAATTCCGCGAGCTCACTGAACGAGCCGCATTTGCCATCTCACAGTTTGGCGTTGTGACACTCGAAGGGATGCAGGCGCTGGTCGACGCCCAAGATAACAACGATCCCGAAGCGAAGTTGTTTCTGCTGCACACGCTCAAGGACAACGAGTGTCTCGCGCGGCTCGCGACGGGCGTCCGGCGGTTTGAGCTGTCGGCCGAATTCCATCCGATTCTGCTCTATCAGCAAGCACTCGAGTTTGCCGCTGGCACCGACCTGGCCAACAACGCTGCCACCGCAGCGGTCGCCTTGGCCGACATCCACACCGATCGCCGGCAATTCAGTCGTGCCGCCGAGTTTTGGCGGCAAGTGGCCGAGTTCCAGCCCAAAGGACCAATGCACGATCGGGCGATCGCCCAGATCGCCCAGATCGAAGACCCCTGGGGCCAGTTTGGCTTCACGACGAGCCAACCCGCGCGGCAAGGAGCCGAATTTCGTTTTCGCTTTCGTAACGCGGGGCGAGTCGAATTTACCGCCCACAAAATCAAAATCGATACGTTACTCGCCGACATCAAAGCCTATCTCAAGTCAAATCCCAAGCAGCTCGATTGGCAGCAAACACAAATCGACCAAATCGGCTACCGACTCGTCGACCAGCAGCAGGAAAAGTACGTGGGCGACGAAGTCGCCAACTGGGGTGTCGATCTCGACTCGCCGGAGAATCATTTTGACCGCGAAATCACAATCACCAGTCCGCTGCAAAACGCCGGGGCTTACCTCGTTGCCGCGAAAGTAGCCGACGGCAATACAGCCAAGATCGTGCTCTGGGTCGCCGACACAGCGATTGTCAAGAAACCATTGGAAGGGGCAACGCTCTATTACATCGCCGATGCCGTAACGGGCAAACCGGTCGGTGGGGCGAATGTTGAAATGTTTGGCTATCGTGTCGACTGGAAAGGGGGGAATCGCCCCACGATCGATACGCGAAACTTCGCGGAGAAATCTGACGAAAGTGGCCAGGTCATTGTCTCGATCGATGAAAAGCAAGAAGCCTCGAACTACAACTGGCTCGCCATCGCTCGCACCGACAACGGTCGACTCGCCCATCTCGGTTTCCATGGCGTGTGGCGTTCGGTTCGCGACCGCTCGCGGCCCACTCGCAACGCGGCGTTCGCGATTACCGACCGCCCCGTCTATCGCCCCGGCGACAAGGTCAACATGAAAGTGTGGGTCGAGCGGACCGCCTACGACTCGCCTCTCGACACGTCGGCGTTTGCCCACCAGCAGTTCCAGCTCGAAATCCGCGATCCCAAGGGCGATGTCATCGTTAACAAGCAAGTCACCGCTAATGCTTTTGGTGGCGTCGCTGCCGACTACGAGTTGCCCACTGGTGCAACGCTTGGCGTCTATTCCTTCAGCCTCGCCAACTACGGTGGCGGTTCGTTTCGTGTCGAGGAGTACAAAAAGCCCGAGTTCGAAGTGACCGTCGACGCGCCGAGCGACCCGGTCGCACTGGGCGACAAGTTCACCGCCAAAGTCTCGGCCCGTTACTACTTTGGCAGCCCCGTCGAGAGTGGCACACTGAAATACAAAGTGACGCGAACGCCGCGCAACTCGACGTGGTTTCCGCCCACGCCCTGGGACTGGCTTTACGGCGAAGGCTATTGGTGGTTTGCGACCGATAGCGAATGGTATCCCGGTTTCGCCCGCTGGGGATGTCGAGGCCCTTCGCCTTGGTGGTTCTGGCAACCGACCCCCGAACCTGAGATTGTCGCCGAAGGAACGACCGAACTCGCCGCCGACGGAACCTACTCGATTGAAATCGACACGGCTATCGCCAAAGCGCTCCATCCGGACAGCGACCACGCCTATCGGGTCGAAGCCGAAGTGGTCGATCCATCGAGGCGGACGATTGTCGGCAGTGGCGAAGTAATCGTCGCCCGCGAGCCGTTTCAGGTCTTCGTCTGGACCAATCGTGGATTCTACAAGACGGGCGACACCATCACGGCCAACTTCGCGGCCCGGCGTGCCGATGGTGAGCCGGTGGCCGGCAAAGGAACTCTCAAGCTCTATCGAATTAGCTACCCCGAAACACTCGACGGCGAGCCCGAAGAGACCGAAGTCCGCGATTGGCAACTCGCCACCGACGCCGATGGCCGCGCCGAGATACAAATCAAAGCGAGCGAGCCGGGGCGTTATCGCCTTAGTTTCACTGTGACCGACGATGCGAAGCACACGATCGAGGGAGCCCAACTGTTGACGATCGTTGGCGAGGGATTCGATGGCAGCAATTTCGAGTTCAACGACCTCGAGCTCGTCCCCGACGCCCGCAACTACGAGCCGGGCGAAACGCTCAAGCTGCAAATCAACACCAACCGCGTCGGCAGCCGAGTGCTGTTGTTCGTGCGTGCTCAAGACGGCGTCTATCCGAAACCTCAGTTTGTAACGCTCAAGGGCAAGAGCACCATCGTCGAGATTCCCATCGACGCCGCCGATAGCCCCAACTTTTTCGTCGAAGCGGTGACGGTCTCCGTCGGCAAAGTTCACGTCGTGGCCAAGCAAATTGCGGTGCCCCCGGCGAAGCGCATCGTCAACGTCGAGGTCCAGCCATCGAGCGACGTCTATCGCCCGGGCCAAGAGGCCAAGGTCACCGTCAAACTGACCGGTGGCGATGGCTCACCCATCGTTGGTGACACGGTGCTCACCGTCTACGACCGCGCTCTCGAGTACATCAGCGGCGGGTCGAATGTTGGCGACATCCGCGAAGTCTTTTGGGGATGGAAACGCAACCACAACCCGACGACCGAACACAACCTCGCCCGTGGCAGCGGCAACCTCACCCCAAAGGGACAGACCGCCATGGAGTGGCTTGGGCGGTTTGGTTATTTGGTCGCAGACGATTCTCGCAACAAAGACCGGGCAGAACGCAAGGACAACTCGTTGCGAGAAGCCCGCATGGGGATGGCTATGGCTATGCCATTGGCGGAGGCCGTTCCGGCTGCTGCGATGGAAATGGATGCAGCCGATGGCGGGGTGGCAAGCCGCATGACTAACTCAGTTAGTCAATCAGGCAGTGTCAATGAGTCCACGCTTGTCGAACCAACCGTGCGACAGAACTTCGCCGACACGGCATTCTGGGGCTCGAGCATCGAGACCGGTGCCGATGGTTTGGGCGAGGTTACTTTCACGATGCCCGAGAACACCACCGACTGGTCGTTCAAACTGTGGGGCATGGGCCACGGCGCACGCGTCGGCGACGCATCGGCCAGTGCCGTGACACGCAAAGATCTGATGGTTCGCCTGCAAACGCCTCGCTTCCTTGTCGACCGCGACGAAGTGGTGCTGAGCGCCAACGTGCACAACTATCTCAAGACCGAAAAACAAGTCCGGGTAAAACTCGAGTTAGAGGGTGACTGCCTTTCGCCGATGGAAGACACCACGCTCGAGGTCGACATCACGATCCCCGCCGATGGACAGCAGCGGGTCGATTGGCGCGTCAAAGCAGCCAGCGAAGGAACGGCCATCGTCCGCGCA
>JBGSWC010000084.1:0-9565 GCA_041752635.1 Pirellulales bacterium
GTAAGTTGGCCGAAGATAAAGATAAAGAGAAAGACGACAAGCCCGGCACGCGAGCGCGGGGTCGCAAGGCTCGCCCGGATGTCAAAGAAACAAAGGAAGGCGACGGTCGTCCGATGCTCGGCGGCCGCGAGCAACGGCAACTGAGCCGCAATCGTCGCCCGCGTCGTGGCGACGAAGAGGGTGGTGGTGGCTATCGTCGATCGGTGCGTCGCCAAAAACGCAGCGGCACAAACACCGCCGCGCCACGAAAAGATCGGGTGCAACTCGAATTGCCCTGCACGGTCAAAGAATTTTCGGAAGCGGTCGGTGTGCCAGCGGCCGCCATTCTGCGGATTCTGATGGAAGAGGGTGTCATGGCGCAAATCAACGCCGTGATGGACCTCGAGCTAACTGAGTTCGTCGCTGCGGAACTGGAGGCGGACGTCGAGTTCGTCGAACCCCAAACACTCGAAGACAAACTGCTCACCGAAATTCGCCAGCGCGAAGATGATCCGGCCGATTTGGTCGAACGAGCCCCCGTCATCACCTTCCTCGGTCATGTCGACCACGGCAAAACTTCGCTCATCGACCGCATCATTGGTAGTGACGTCGTGAGCGGTGAAAGCGGCGGCATCACCCAACACATTCGCGCCTACAAGATCGAAAAGGATGGCCGCGAAATCGCCTTCGTCGACACGCCGGGCCACGAGGCGTTCACTCAAATGCGAGCGCGCGGTGCGAACGTGACCGATATCGCTGTATTGGTGGTAGCCGCCGACGACGGCGTGATGCCACAAACTGAGGAGGCGATTGGCCACGCTCGCGCGGCTGGAGTGCCGATTGTTGTGGCGCTCAATAAGATGGACTTGCCCGGTGCCGACGAAAACCGCGCCATGCAAAGCCTGGCTGCTAACGACTTGTTGCCGACTGCTTGGGGTGGCGATGTCGAAGTGGTAAAGACCAGCGCCACCACGGGCGAGGGCATCGACGAGTTGCTCGAGACGTTGCTCACCGTTGCCGAGTTGCGCGAGTACCGCGCCAACCCCAATCGCCCCGCCTACGGCACCGCACTCGAATCGCAACAAGACACCGATCAAGGTGTCGTTACGAAGCTGATAGTGCAAAACGGAACGCTCAGGGTGGGGGATGTGATCGTTTGTGGCGAGTCGTTCGGCCGCGTCAAAGCGCTCAGCAATCCACTCAACATGAACGACCGCTTAGGACAAGCGGGGCCGAGCACTCCCGTCAATGTCATTGGTTTTGAGTCGGCCCCTGGGGCCGGCGAATTGTTCTATGTAATCGACGAAATCTCCGAAGCGCGAGAGATTGCCGAGTTGCGTCGCGATGCGGCGCGTTCACAAATGCTCAATGCCCGCACTCCGATTCACGTGACGCTCGACAATCTCTTCGAGAGTCTCGAGATGGTCGATGATGTACAAACGCTGAATCTCATTTTGCGTGCCGACGTGCGTGGTTCGATTGAGGCGATTCAGAAGGAACTCACCAAGCTCGATCATCCGGAAGTCAAGCTGCGAATGCTGCTCGCAACGGTTGGCGGTGTGACCGAAGGAGACGTTCACTTGGCCCACGCTTCCGACGCGGTCATTATCGCGTTCAATGTGGTACCCGAAGATCGCGCGCGGAGCTTAGCAGAGAAACTCGGCATCGAAATTCGCCGCTACGATGTCATCTACAAGATCGGTGATGACTTAAAGGCAGCGATGGAGGGGATGCTCCGACCCGAGCAGCGCGAGGTCGAACTTGGCCGCGCGTTGATTCAACAGGTCTATAAGATCAGCCGGCTCGGCTCGGTCGCTGGTTGCCGCGTTGTGAGTGGTACGATCGAACGGAATGCCCGGTCGCGCATCATTCGCGAAAGCACCATCATCGGCGACTACCCGATCGACACACTCCGTCGAGAGAAAGACGACGTGAAGGAAGTACGCGAGGGCTATGAGTGCGGTATCAAGCTCTCGGGCTACAACGATATCAAAGAAGGCGACCTGCTCGAAGTCTATAAGATGGAAGAAGTCGCTCGCAAATTTGACGGCTGATGTGGCGCATCTGGTCGACCCGTTTCTGCAACCAATCTCCGCCTGGCCCCGAGCTAACTTAAGTCATTTTCGATGAGCAGCCGCCGAGTTCTCAAAGCCGCCGAGGCGATCCGCGAAGTTGTCAGCATGGCCATCTTGACCGATCTTCGCGATCCGCGAATTGAGCATGTCACGGTCACGCGAGTCGAGGTGTCGGGCGACATGCGGACCGCCAAGGTCTATGTGTCGGTCATGGCCGATGAGACCCACCAGAAGCTGGCCCTGCAGGGACTGCAGAACTCGGCCGGTTTTCTGCAGTCGAAGATTTCGCAGCGGATCGATACTCGCTACACGCCGCGAATTCGCTTTGAGCTCGACCAAGGCGTGAAGCAGTCGATCGAAATTGCTCGGATGCTCCGGCAAGTATTGCCCGATGAAAGCAACGATCACGCGGACGTCGATACCGATGGTGACGACAGCGACGATTTTGTGGAAGAAATAGACGAAATTCCCCCAAGCAAAGAGACAGAGCTCGAATCATAATAATGGTCAGAGCATCCTCGGCACGGCCCTCGCCCTGCCTCGATTCCCCAGCCAATAATCGCGACATATCTGACAGACAGCATGGCCACACAAAATCGCGGACAACGCATTACCAAACTGCTAACGCAGGTCAAAAAACAATACAAACCGGTCGCGAGCCCGCCACCGAGGAATCTGCTCGAACATTTGCTCTATGCGGCAGTGCTCGAAAACTCGCCTCACGAAGTGGCCGACAAGGTTTTCGCCGATTTGCAAAACAGCTATTGCGGCTGGAATGAAGTGCGCGTCAGCACGCGCCGCGAGTTGGCCGAAGCGATGAAGCCGCTGGTCGATCCCGACGCATCGGCCGAGCGACTCAAGCGAACTCTGCACAACGTCTTTGAAACGGTGTATGAGTTCGATCTTGAATTTTTGAAGAAGCAAAATTTGGGTCAATCGGTCAAACAACTCGAGAGTTATGTCGGCACGACGCCCTACATGATTTCCTATGTGATTCAGCACTCACTTGGTGGCCATTCGATACCGATCAACACCGGCACCATGATCGCCCTGCAAACCCTTGAAGTCGTAACGCCGGCGGAAGCCGCCAAGCATCAAGTCCCCGGTCTCGAGCGTACCGTTCCGAAAAACAAAGGCCCCGAGATTGCCTCGATACTTCATCAACTCGGTGTCGAAATCGGCAAAAATCCCTACGGCAGTACGGCCAAGAAGATTCTGCTTGCACTCGACCCGAGCTGCAAAGACAACCTGCCCAAGAAACCTGTGCGGCCGGAAGCCAAGCCTGAGCCCGAGGTGGCAAAGCCAGCTGACGTGCCGAAGCCAAAAGTAGCCAATGGTAAGGCGGCCGAAAAGACAAAGTCGCCCGCCGAACCGACGCAGGCCGCAACGAAGCCCCCTGCCAAGGAGAAATCGCCACCGGCCCCAAAAACGCCACCGACTAAAAAGAAAGCATCCGCCAAGCCAACCAAGAAGAAACCAGCCGCGACCAACGCGGTGAAGAAAAAGGCGAAGACTGCCAGCAAGAAGCTGACGAAGAAGAAGCCGAAGTAGCATCACAATCGGCCTGCTAAAACGGAAGTGTTGGCCGCAGTCGCGCAGGATGTGTAGAAAGCAGCTTCGTGGCCCAATCAGAATCTCCAGGAGTTTCATCGCGCCGACCACAAGTTTTTTCGGTCATTACGATGGCAAAAGTGTGCAACTCGACGAACAGGCGAGCATCGCTCCTAATACCAGAGTGATAGTGACTGTATTGCCCGCAACTGACAACGACACGACTCTCGACGACTGGGATCTTTTGGCCGCTAGCGAACTCGCGCGAGCTTACGGCGACGGCGAACCGGAATATACAGAGTCTGATTTCTTGCCATGAATGAAGGTGACGTCATTGTGGCATCGCTGCCGCAAGCAGACGGCAAGGTCAAGCAACGACCGGTGGTCCTGCATGCGAAACTTCCACCTTTTGGCGACTTCCTCACCGCGGGTATCAGCACGCAAACTCAAATTGCTTCCCGGATTCGACGAAGTCGTCGATTTCCAGCATGTTGATTTCGTTGGATCGGGATTGAAACAAGATTCCGTCATCCGTCTCAGTTTCGTGTCTGCGATATCGCCCAATCGGTTTTGCGGTCGCATCGGAAAAACCTCTCCCGGCTTGCTCAAGTCGCTGCGAAATCGACTCGCCGACCTACTCCGGCAATAGCGTCCACCATGCTCTTGGATATGGCTTAACCGCCATAGCGCGGCCAGTCCGCGTACCCTTCTTCGTCGAAGCTATACCACACGCTCATGTCGGCTGGCGCGGCCAAAGGCCAATCGTTCGCGAACCTTTCGGCGAGGTCAGGATTCGAAATATAGGGCCGGCCAAACGCCACCAGATCGGCATCGCCGCTCGCGATCGCTGCTTCGGCCGACTCTTGGGTGTAGCCACAGTTTGCCATCAGTGGCTTTTGGAACACCTCGCGGAACTCGGCTAGCGTCATCGGGTCGCCTAGTTCGTGGAACCCAAACGCCAGACCATCGACGATGTGCAGGTACGCAAGCGGCAGTTCGTCGAGCTTCTCGGCTGCGTAGAGAAATGTATTGTGATAGTCTGTGCTTCCCATGTCGTTGAAGTTGCCGTTGGGCGAAAGCCTTACGCCGACCCGCTGCGCGGGCCACTCTTCGCAGACTGCTTTGGCAACTTCGCCCAAGAATCGATATCGCCCGGCGATGTCGCCACCGTAGATGTCGGTCCGCTTGTTAGTTTTCGACTGCAAGAATTGGTCGATCAACTAGCCATTCGCGCCATGGATTTCGACACCATCGAATCCGGCCGCGCGGGCTCGTTTGGCGGCTTGTCGGTAGTCTTCAACGATGCCGGGAATCTCGTCGGTGGAGAGAGCCCGGGGGGTTTCGTATTCTTGCTTGCCTTCGGGAGTATGCACGTATTCGCCACCATGCTTAATCGCCGATGCCGAGACCGGCAGACCGCCGTCGGGCTGAAAACTGCTGTGCGATGCGCGGCCACAATGCCAAAGCTGCAGGAAGATGGGGGTTCCCTTCGCATGGACTGCGTCAACGACCTGTCGCCAGGCGGTCGCTTGCTCGTCAGAATAAATGCCCGGCGACTGGTTCCAGCCATTCCCTTGCTGCGAGACGACAGTCGCTTCGGTAATAATTAGCCCCGCCCCGGCTCGCTGCGCGTAGTACTCGGCCATCAGCGCGTTGGGCATGCGCTCGGTACCGGCACGGGCCCGCGTCATGGGAGCCATCACAACGCGGTTCTTCACGGGCAAATCGCCCAGCATGAAAGGAGACAACAATCGGGGCGAACTCGTCTGGCTCATGCGAAAGTTCCGGGCTCGGGGAGGTCCAGGCTAGCTGGAAGGGAAGGCTCACTGTTATGCATAGCAGCATAACGCTCGGCCGTTTCGCGTGCCATATACACCGATGGCGATCGAGGCCTACAATCGGACAGACGTGCAACTAATCAAATCCGCCACGGCCCCTGTCATGCCAGCCACCACACGATCGATCGAAGAGCTTTACAACGAAGCGATCGATGCGATGACGCCTGCTGAGCGATTTGGGCGATCGGCCGCGATGTTTGAGTGGACTCGCGAGCAGATCGCGCGGCAAATCATCGCCGAGCGCAAAAGGAATGGCGAGACGACTGAACTCGGTCCCCATGCGCTAAAGCTAATGGTTGGGCTGCGGATGTATGCATCGGATCCGCTGGTTTGCCAGTGGATTGAGCGGAGGCTCAAGCATGTATCCGATTGAAGCGTTTCGCGAAACCGTTCGCAAATTCGTCGACATCTTCGAGCGCCACCAAATCCGCTTTCACCTGACCGGCGGCGCGACCGGTACCGCCTACGGCGAGCCCCGGTTGACGCAGGATATTGATATTGTGGTCGATCCTGAGCAATGCAAGCGAGTTGTCGATTCACTTGTAGCAAGCCTTAACGCATCAGAGTTCCTGTTCGACGAGGCGACGACCCGATCGGCCATCGCTTCGGGCGGGATGTTTCAGTTGCTTGACGAGGTCGAAGTTTTGAAACTCGATGTCTACCCCCGCGAAATGGTGCCGGGGGAACTCGACCGCTCGCATTATTACGACATGTTCGACGGACTCGCGGTGCCGCTTGTTTCGCTAGTCGACGCAGCCACGTCGAAGCTTATTTGGATCGACAAAGGAAGCCACAAGAGCCGCCGCGACTTGAGGGCGATTGTTCGCAAATTCGACGAGCAGCAGCTTTGCGAGTTGCATAGATTGACGGGCGAGTTAGGGCTGTCGGATTTGCTTTCGCGGGTGTTGGGCGAGGCGGATGAAATTGAGTGAGGACTAGCCGGCTAATCGGGCGAAACTAGCAGCGCCTCGATTCGCATGACGACCGCTGCCAATTGCGCGTCGCTGACGCGGCGGATTTTCTCGGCCTTGCGTGCCCGCCAATCGACGTTCCGCAAGTGATCGGCCAACACGACGCTTGCCGGTTCGCTTGGTTGCGACACATCGACTTCAAAAGCGTAGCCCTTTTGTTGCCGAGTCGCCGGACAGATCACGCACAGCCCCGTTTTCTTATTGTACGACTTCGGGCTGACAACCAGCGCCGGCCTGCGGCCCGCCTGTTCGTGTCCCGCAACGGGGTTAAGCGTAATCCAGATCAGATCGCCCCGATCGGGGATGAACGCCCGCTTGCTCATTCAACGACCTCGCGACCAAGATCGTCGCCAAAGTCGGTTTCGGCGTGCAACTGACTAGGGCGACAGTCTTTTAGTAGCTCGGTCAAACTCAAACGTCTGGGCTCGGCCCGCCGCACGATCAGTTCATCGTCGCGCAGTACCAATTGCACCGGCGAACCATGCTCGATGTGCATTTGCCCGGCGATGGCCGAGGGGATGCGAATGGCGAGGCTGTTGCCCCATTTCTGGATGGTCGACATCTTTTGACTCCGTGTTTGACTCGACTGCCGGCTGTGTATCTACAATAAAGATACATCGCCGGTGGCGGCCGGTCAAGCTTTGCTGGTGCACGTGGGGCAAGCTAGCAAATCGCAAACTGAGGTTGCTACGAACTGTCTGACTACCGTAGTATCTCTCATGACAGATTCTGGATTTAACTGGAGACCTTCCATGCCGCTCAGCCGCCGTTGGATGCAATTCTTGATTGGCTCGCTGCTGACTGCGATGAGTATGATTGCCGGGTACTTCGGTGGCCGGCGGATCGGCGAGCGACGAGGCGAAGAACAATTTCATCTGCAGCGTGCGGTGTAAGTCGATACGTACTACGTTGGCGACTTGGTACGTCCTGTGGGTGACAGTACGTACCAGCATGCCGACTACAGTCACTGGTCGATTTGCTTGCTACGACAGTCGTTTCCGATGCATTGCCGAGCCTCTGCAGCATCCAGCCCGATCGTGATTTGCGTGCGATACGCGTTGCCAACAGCGAAACGGGACACCAGCAAGTTCAGGATATCGTCAAACAGTTGCGGCAGCTCAACCAACAGTTTCTGGCACGCGTAGCCGCGGGACAATGCGGCCAGTGCGGCAACAGCGCCCCGAACGTTGGCGAAAATTGTGCCAAGTGCGGCACGCTGCGAGAGTCGTAGCCGGCTTTGCCACGCCATAAGCCGACCCAAATGTTCAGCGCGATGTTACCGCGATCAGTTCGACACGCGCTTCGAGTGGGGCCGAGATCCAAAGACTCAATATTCCTGAATCGAAAGTCGCGAGCGTTCCGTTTCGCCTCGCACACAACAGCAACAGGTATGCATCGGTGACTTGTCGACACCCCTGCAATTGCCGAAGTTCAATTTTGTTATCTGTTGCTAGAGAAACTTCGTCGGGCCAGAATTCGTGCCCAGGGTCTTGGCAAGCAGTCGCAAGCCGTGCGGCGACTTCCGCTGGTGTCGCGCGGAGGTTTGGATACGATGGACTACTCAAGATGCGAATGAGCCCGTTCTCGGTGATGGGGCAGGTTGCCCAACCAGTACGACCGCGATTGGCAAACCAATCTTGTGCTGCTGAATGATGCACGTGGTTCGCATCGAAGAGCGCTATCAGCAAATTTACGTCGAGCAAGTAGGTCACGGTAATTCGTCGCGCAATCGGTTGACCAACTCCATATCGGGACGCACGCCACCCTCCACGGCCGCGAACACTGGGATGCCATTCACGAGTGGTAACTTGCTATCGCCTTTCTCTGTTAAATCGACTGGCAAAACAACCGTGACGGCGACGGTACTTCCTTCGGGCAGAACGACATCCGACGGCAAGACGATTCGCCCATCGCAAACGGTTCCGTGAAGTGTCATAGCTGTCTGCCTTGGAAGAACTAGGTAATGAGCCAACTGTTGATTCTAGCAGCCCCATCGCCGGATTCCAGCACATCGAAAGCCACCCGCTGACAGTTTCCCCCGCCATCGCCTAAAATGCCGGGCAACATCCACAGCCCCACAGCAAATACAATCATGGCCAAAGCCCCCAAATCCGCCATCAGTCCCACCCGAGCCGAGGACTATCCCGAGTGGTATCAGCAGGTCATTAAAGGGGCCGATCTGGCCGAGAACTCCGACGTGCGTGGGTGCATGGTCATCAAGCCGTGGGGCTATGCGATTTGGGAGAACATCCAGCGCAGGCTCGACGATGCGTTTAAGGCAACCGGGCACGAGAACGCTTATTTCCCGCTGTTCATTCCGATGAGCTTCCTGGAAAAAGAAGCCGAGCATGTCGAGGGGTTCGCCAAGGAGTGCGCGGTGGTGACGCATCATCGTTTGGAGCCCGATGGCAAGGGTGGCCTGCAGCCCGCACCGAGTGCGAAGCTCGAAGAGCCGCTCATCGTCCGACCGACCAGCGAGACCATCATCGGCGCGACGTTCGCGCGCTGGGTGCAAAGCTATCGCGATCTTCCGATTCTCATCAACCAATGGGCCAACGTCGTCAGGTGGGAGTTGCGGACGCGGATGTTTCTCCGCACGGCTGAGTTTCTGTGGCAAGAAGGTCACACGGTGCATGCCACAGCCGACGAAGCGCAGCGCGAGACGATGATGATTCTCGACCTCTATGCCGACTTCGCCGAAAGTGCGATGGCGATGCCCGTCATCAAGGGGCGCAAGACGGTCGGCGAGCGGTTCCCCGGTGCGGTCGATACCGTGAGCATCGAAGCGCTGATGCAAGACCGCAAAGCACTGCAAGCCGGCACCAGTCACTTTCTGGGACAGAACTTTGCCAAGGCTCAAGAGATTCGCTTCCAAAGCGAAGCGGGCGAACTTGAATACGCTTGGACGACAAGCTGGGGCGTCTCGACGCGGCTCATCGGTGGGCTGATCATGACTCACAGCGACGACGATGGACTCGTGCTGCCGCCGAAGCTTGCACCGGCGCAAGTCGTCATCATGCCCATCTATCGCAACGACGACGAAAAATCGCAGGTGCTCCCCTATTGCGAAGCACTCAAGAGCGACTTGCAAATGCAAGTGTACGACGGCGCACCAATCCGCGTGAAACTCGACGATCGCGATTTGCGAGGC
>JBGSWC010000085.1:0-11896 GCA_041752635.1 Pirellulales bacterium
CAATCGAATACGAGCATGGACTCGCGCAAGACCTTCCCAACAACCTCGACCGGTTGTTGCCCCCCGACAGCAACTACCAGCACGAACAAGCCTGGCATGACGGCAACGGCCACTCGCACCTTCAAGCGACCCTGCTTGGCCCCGAAGTCACCGTACCCGTCAGCGAAGGCCGCCCGCTGCTGGGCACCTGGCAGCAACTGGCGCACCTCGAGTGCGACACCAAGGCGCGTCGCCGCACGGTGGTGGTGACGGTAATTGGCGAGTAACAACGACCGTACCACCGGCTCCTAGCCTGTGTGACTTATGGGTGGCGTTCGCGATTCGCGCAGGCTAGGAGCCTTTGCTGCGACCGGATTATCGCGGCCGTTGCAGATGTGGCGGGCGAGGAAAACCAATGTTTTCGAGCGCCTTGTAGACCTCTTCGAGCGTCTTGCCGCCGAAGTTCGAAATGCTGAGCAAATCGTCGGGCTTGGCGTGCAGCAGATCGTCGACCGTAAAGATGCCTTTTTCTTCGAGGCAATTGGTCGTGCGAACGGCGAGGCCAATTTCAGCGGTACTCATTTCGAGCCGCTGCTTTAGGTTCTCGCTCTGCATGTAGGCCTGATTGATGGGAATGCGAGTCATGTGGGGGTTCCCTCCCAAAAACAAAAACTCGGAATGGCACACTCACATCGAGCGTTGCGCAAGCGGCGAGTATAGCGTAGTTGGCGATTTGTGCGCTGCGATGTTGGACAAAATTCCGAAAATTTTTGTGCTAGCACAACAGCGGATTGCAGCGGCACAATAAACTATCGTTAGCGGCCTATCATCGATTAGGCAGGCGTGTGCGTTTTTCTAGGAGCTTCGTGAGATGCGAATTCATTGGGGAGTCGTGGTTTTGTTTTCTGCAATCGTCGGTCCAAAGGCTGTTTCGGCCGAAGACTTCTTTCTCACCATCGGTGGCGGCTACGACGCGACCGGCAACCAAGTTTCGCTCGAGCGCAACGTTGTATTCCAGCAGTCGGTGCTCGACCGTCAGCGGCCCGACAAGCCCAAGCACGAAATCTACTTTGCCGACGGCGATGACAAGTCGCGCGATCTACAGTACCGCGATCCTCAGTTCTTCGAAACTTGTCCACCCGCCCGCCGACTGATGGCCGAACTGCTCGGCGACGAATCGACGATGGACCTCGTCTATCGCAATCACAAGATTGAGGGCGAAACGGGGCCCGCCGATCGCCGACTGCTCGAACGCCGACTCAGTCAGCTTGGCGGTCAGCTAAAGTCGGGCGATCGGCTGTTTATCTACGCGACTGCCCACGGTGGTGGAGCCGAACGTCAGACCAACTCACGTCGCCGACGAGGCGAACTGAGCGGCAACGCCAATCAGAACGAATACGACACGTCGCTCTACATGTGGAGTGGCGGGAGCGTGAAGGCGAGCGTCTTCGAAAGCTGGCTCGATCGCCTGCCATACGATGTCGAGGTCGTGATGGTCATGGTGCAGTGTTACTCGGGCGGCTTTTCGCACACCATTTTCGACAACGCCAATGCCGACAAAGGGTTAAGCCCGCATCGGCGATGTGGCTTCTATTCACAGGTCCACAACTTGCCGGCGGCCGGCTGCACACCCGACGTCGACGAAAACGATTACCAGGAATATAGCAGCTTTTTCTGGGCCGCCCTCGGAGGACAAACTCGCGGCGGAGCGCCGATTACCACTGCCGATTACGACGGCGACGGCGCTGTCTCGTTCGCCGAAGCCCACGCCTATGCCGTGATCGAGAGCGATACGATCGACATTCCCATTTGCACCAGCGGCGAGTTCCTGCGCCACTACAGTGTGCTCAATCGGCAAGAGTCAAAGGTCGAGAGTTCCGACCTGATGGAAGTCACCGGTTCGCTTGAAGTGTTTGCCAAGCGGGCTCGTCCCGAGCAACGAGCGGTATTGCTGAATCTGTCTCGCGCACTAAATTTGCAAGGCACTCCAACGGTGGAAGCAATCAAGGCTCGCATGAAGCAAGTCAAAGCCGAAGAAACGCAAGCGCGAGCCAAATACAGTGCGGCGCAGTCGAGCTACTCGCGATTGGCCAATAACATCGTCGACGAACTCGAGACCGAGTGGCCCGAGCTCGAAAGCACCTATTCACCCACCGCGATGGCCCTCTGTAGCGAGCGATCGCGCGATTTCATGGCCAAGATCGAGTCGCTACCCGACTATGCCGCCTACGAGCGAGCCCGTGATCGCAACGACGAAACCTACGAGGCCTACCGCAAGTTCGATCACCTCGACGCCAAAGCGAAGCGGTTGCTCAGAACTTGTGAGAATATTGTCTTGGAGGCCAATCTCGATAAAGTGGCGACGAGCGAAATAATCGAACGATACCAGCAGCTTCGCGACATGGAAAATGGGCTGCTGGCGCCAACTCGGTGACCCGCTTCATTCGGCTACGAATACGTCGGGCAATTTATCGCCTCGTTTCGCAGCGGCAGCTCGCGTGGTGACCATCAGCGTGTCATTGTCGCCAACGATATAGACCAGTTTTTGCTTTGGGTCGTTCGCGGCCGTGGCGGTTTTGTCGGGATTGGCGAGCCTGAGGATTTCGACAAGAATTTCGCGCACCGGCTTGTTTTCGACTTGAATGCCGAAGCTCTGATTCTTGGTGATTCCGTCGAGTTGCAAGTCGCCTCCGTTGATGGTGATCGGAATGCCCGAATCATCGCTCAAGAATTTGATCGCCATTTCGAGCGTGTCACGATCGAACGACAGCGACGTCGACTTCGCAAGTCGCTCGGCAAGGGTCGTCGGAGTCTCAGCCGGCGTCGTAGCGGCTACCACGGTGCCGGGACCGGAGCTCTTGTAGGCCATCATCAGTTCGGCGGCCATCAACAAACTGTGTCCCGCTGGTTTAGGCAAATAACACCTTAGCACCGCATGAGTTCGCTCGAAGTCGGTTCGCGTGTAGCGAGACAGCAAGCGGAGCATTGCCGGCAAACGGGCCACGACGCGGCGGCCATATTCGCCGGCCGAGAGTCCGATGATCGCTTCCTCGGCGTCGCTAGGCCAGTTAGCAACTTGCTCGGCATACGACTCGGCGATCTCGCGCGATTTGGTGCCGCCGGTTGGTGCCACGAGAAGTTCGACAAAGTAGTTGTCGTCCCAGTTCATGCTCAAGCACAACCCTTTCACTTCGTCGGGCAACATCGGAACAAGCCGTTCGCCGAGTGGCTTGCGCTGGCCAGCGAGCAACTCGCGGCCTTCGCCAAACAGAAAGCTGGGGGCGGTGAGCAACGTGATCTGTCGCTGATCGTCGCTGGCAGCGAGCAACGAATCGAGCTCGCGACGCAATAACGGGGGACTCCCATCGAGGTCCGTTAGTTCGGCAAACAATCCCGAAGATGCGATCACCCAGGTCGATTTGTCGGCCATGTAGGTCGTCACCCCCCCCGATGACTGCTGGGCATCGCTCTTGAACGGCGGTGGTACCTCACCGGCAAACGACGCCCTGGGCCGCAAAACAACCGACCACTCGGGTACAAATTTGCTTGCGGGGCGGAGCCCCAGAGTGATTGATTCGAGGTCGCGTAATTCGACACCGGCCGTTTGCTTGAGCCACCGCGTGCCATCGGCAGCAGCCGGTCCGAGCGCCGCAACCACCTTGTCGAGTTCACCTGCGATGTCGAGCGCGTGGGGGCGAATGTGCAACACCAACTGAGTGCCGGTCGGAAGCCAGGCGAGCGAAATGGGCGAACCTTGGGTGGGCGAAGCCCACAATGTTTTGCCATCGTCGGCTATCTGCTAGGGCCCGGTAGGCGGCGACTCGGCCGGTTTATCGTTCTTCGTCGAAGCCGTGGGCGCGGCACGATTCGCTGGCTGTGGCGGCACTTCGGGCGGCTCATCCTTGCTCAAATTTGTGGCGACGACCAGCCCAACGAAGACCACCACGGACGTTACCACACCGCCGATGATATAGGTCAGTTGCTGCTTCTTGCGTCGCTCGGCCCGGCGCTCGGCCAGCCGGTCGGGGTCGGTGCTGATACGGATGTCTGCCATGACGCTGTTATTGTTTCACGGTTGTTTCACGGTAGCCGGTTTACCCGGCGATCGACTACGATACTCGCAGAGACTCATTCTATCGATTTGCCAGCGCGATTCCGAGAGCGTGGCAATCCTCAGTTGGCGAGCAACCTATGAAGGCATCCGAGGCAGTACAACTCTATTTTGGCCGAGCGGCTGACAAGCTTGATCTCGATCCCTCGCTACGAGAGTTGCTAATGCATTCCGAACGTGAAGTCTCGGTGCAGATTCCCGTAGAAATGGATGATGGCCGCATCGAGGTCTTGCGCGGCTATCGCGTTCAGCACAACAGCGCTCGCGGACCGATGAAAGGAGGACTGCGATACCACCACGAAGTCGACATCGACGAAGTCCGCAGCCTCGCTTCGCTGATGACCTGGAAGACCGCTATCGTCAATATTCCCTACGGCGGAGCCAAAGGGGGCGTCACCGTCGATGCCAGCAAACTTTCGGATCGCGAACGCGAACGCATCACACGCAAGTTTATCGACGAAATTCACATGGTGATTGGGCCAGACATTGACATCCCCGCCCCCGACATGGCAACCAGCCACATCGAAATGGCGTGGATTATGAACCAATACAGCAAGTACCACGGTTTCAATCCGGCGGTGGTGACCGGCAAACCAGTCGAGCTGTATGGGCTGCCTGGACGCGAAGAAGCGACGGGCCGCGGAGTCGGAATCCTCACGCTCAAGACACTCAACCGTGTTGGCCGCAAAATTGTTGGAACGCGGGTCGCAATTCAAGGTTTCGGAAACGTCGGTTCACATGCTGCCAAATTTCTCTCGGAAGCCGACTGCAAGATCGTCGCCATCAGTGGCGTTGGCGGCGCATTCTACAAGAAAGAGGGCATCGATGTGATGCAGGCGGTTCGCTACGCTCGCAAGAATCGCAACCTGCTTGAAGGCTTCGCCGGTGGCGAAGCGATAACCAACGAAGAACTGCTGGAACTCGATGTCGACGTACTGATCCCCGCCGCCATCGGCGGAGTGATTACGAAAGAGAACGCGGCACTGGTAAAGGCTCCCATTATCATCGAAGCGGCCAACGCCCCTGTCACTCCCGATGCCGATGAAGTGCTCGATGCAAAGGGCTTACTCGTGCTCCCCGATGTGCTCGCCAACGCCGGCGGCGTAACGGCCAGCTATTTCGAATGGGCACAAAACCGCCAGTTTTACCAGTGGAACCTCGACCGCGTGCGACAAGAACTCGACCGCATGCTGACGAATGCTTTTGAGACAGTATGGGATCGTAGCAAATCTCAAAATGTGAGCCTCAGAACAGCCGCGTTTATGATTGGCATCGAACGAGTTGCGCGGGCAACGAAACTTGCGGGTATTATTTAACGAGAATGATGAAACCCGAATGACGAATGACGAACACGATACTAGATTCGTCATTCGAATTTCGGATTTCGTCATTCGTCATTCATTCCTCCTTCACCTGCAATCGAAAGATATTCGCAAGGCAATGAAAGTCCTCCTCGCCAACCCTCGCGGATTTTGTGCCGGTGTGAACATGGCCATCGAAGCGCTAGAATTAGCGCTCGAATCTTGCCCGCCACCGATTTACGTGTTTCACGAAATCGTACACAACAAATACGTCGTCGATTCGTTTCGTGAACGGGGCGTCGTGTTTATCGACGAGGTCGACGAAGTGCCCGAGGGAGCGACGCTGCTCTTTTCCGCACATGGCATTTCGCCCGAAGTTCGCACAGCAGCGCGCGATCGCAAGCTGCAAGCGATCGATGCCACTTGCCCGCTGGTGACCAAGGTTCACCTCGAAGCGATCAAGTACGCCAAACTCGGCTACACGATTTTCCTCATCGGCCACGATGGCCACGACGAGGTGATTGGCACGATGGGCGAGGCACCCGAAGCGATTGTGCTCGTCGAATACGAGGCGGCCGTCGACTCGCTCGTGGTCGCCGACGAAACGATGCTTGCTTACTTATCGCAAAGGACGCTCAGCGTCGACGACGCGGGCACGATTATTCGCCGACTCCGCGAGAAGTTCCCCGGTATTCACGCGCCGCCGAAAGACGATATTTGCTACGCCACTCAAAATCGCCAAGAGGCGGTCGCCAAACTCGCTGGCGAAGCCGACATGGTGCTGGTGTTGGGGAGCCAAAACAGCTCGAACAGCCAACGGCTTGCCGAGTTGGGTCGGCAAAGCGGCCGGCCAGCCTATTTGATCGACGGCGCGGCCGACATCGATCCTCGCTGGCTCGACGGCTGTGAAACCGTGCTGGTCACCGCCGGCGCGAGTGCGCCCGAAGTCGTCGTCGAAGAGTGCCTCGATTGGCTTCGCGATCATCATTCCGCGACGGTCGAAGTGCGATCGATACGCCAAGAAGACGTGACTTTTCCGCTCCCGCGCGAACTGCGGACGCTCGCACGACGTTAAGTACCCATGTACTTTAGCGGCTCTTCCGGTCACGGATTTCAGGCGAAAGTTCCGTTTGTGCGACTTGCATGGGTCGCGCACGCCGCTGACTCATTTGTTAAACTGGAATAATGGCGAGCCCCCCGTTCGTAATCTACTTGTTGTAGAGACGCCACGCCCCCTCGATTTTGCCCCCGCATCGATAGTCGGTACATGGAGCCCTTTTTCGTCACTTGTGAAACGTGCCGCGCGAAGCTCAAGGTCCGTGACCCGGCGCTCGTTGGCGAGATTCACGGCTGCCCCAAGTGCGGCGGCATGGTGATGATTGCGCTGCCCGCCCCCCTCGACAGCCCGACCACGCTCGAAACGGCCACGCTGATTGCGGCTGAACGTCAGCCCGCCAGCAACTGGACCGATGCCAGCGATAGCTTCGAAGGACTCGACGACACGATCGCGAGCCTCACCACACCAGCCGCTCCGATCGTCGACTCAGAGTCGGTCGAGCCCGTTACCGAAGCCGCCGGAGTCGATGCGCCACCACCATCGGCAGGCGTTTCACAGTACGTCTGGACGACCGCTATCGCCGCGAGTCTGCTAGCTGTCGCTGGGCTAGGCGTATTGTGGGCGATGCAACTCGGCGATTCGCCGACGACCACACAGGTGGCAAGCTTGCCATCGGCGGACGATGGCGAACCGACACCCCCAAACGATTCTCGCGCCGATTCCGAAAACTCAACGGTCGAGCGCGTTGAAGCGGCGAAACCAGTTGTGGAGTCGGACCTCGAATCGACCGTCGACGACGAGCCAATCTCTCAAGACGACGAATCGCGGGCACTGCCCGAATTGCCGACGCTCCCGGTCGAGCCACCCGTTGTGGCTGATTCGGATTCCGCCGAACCCGTGGCGAATAATGTGCCGAAAAACGAGCCTCGAGTGCTCGATCCGCTGGCTCTTGATCCGGTTGATCTCGACCTGTTGCTCACCCCCCGCGTGGCACAGGCGACGCCGGTGATTGCCGAAGCCCAGCCGGCAGAGATCGAAGATGTCGAGTCGCAGCCTGTGCCTGAGTCAGAACGCGACGAGATTCGCTTCGCGCCTGGTACCTTCGTGCGTGGACCGACGTCGCTTGAGCAACACAACGACCAGCCACTCGCAGCCCGGCTCGCTTTCCCGCTTGCCGAACTGAAGCTACAGAATGTCGCGCTTGGCGTGGCTTGCAACCAGTTAGCAAAGCTCGCCGAGTTGGGTGTCACATTGCGACCACAGACACTCGAGATGGCCGCTTTCAGGCCGACACACCCGATTTCGCTCGAAGTGCAGAACACCACCGTCGGCGGCATGTTGCAGCGGATTGCCGGCGGTCTGAAACTCGAATTGGTTAACACAGGGCAGGGGGTCGCGCTCGCCAAGGCGGGTGCCGACAAATCACGGACCGTCGATTACGACGTGGCCGATCTGCTTGCCGCCGATGAATCGGCCGACGGCCTCGCCAAACTCTTACAGCAAATGGTGGGCGAAGAATGGCCGTCGGGCAGTTGCGTAGTAAACCAGAAGACAATCACAGTCCGCCAATCACTGGCGGTACAGTATCAAGTGCTTCGCTGCCTCGAGCGACTCCGCCTCGCGCGAGGTGGCTTGCCAAGGAGTCGCTACCCGGCTGAGTTGCTGACGATCGAGCCACGATTCGCCGCCGCGAATAGTGCGCTTCAACACAACACCACCGTCACTTTCGTCGACTACATTGCGCTACCCGAAGCCCTCGATTTCCTCTCGCAATCGAGTGGGCGATTAATTCTTGTCGACTGGCAGCGGCTCGCCGATGCTGAGTTGACCGTCGAGACGCTCGTCGCCGGTTCGGCGGCCGATGTACCACTCAGCGACGCGCTCGACTCACTATGTGAGCCGCTCGGATTAACGTGGATGCCGCTCGATGGAACGACGCTTTGGTTGACGACACAAGACGCAGCCAGCGACTACGCGTGGGTTGAGTTTTATCCCGCCAAGAAGCTAACCGATACCGTCGCGCTCAGTGACCGCCTGGCCGAAAAGTTGCCAAACGAAGTCATGTCGCGCGCCGCCTTCGCTGATGATTCGGCCAGCGGTTGCGTGGTTGTGCGTGGTGATGCGAGTGTGCATCGATTAATCTCACAATACTTGGCAGACTAATTAAAAACCGTAAAGATCGCCAACACAGCAGAGGTCGGAACAGAGAGATTGGTACATTGTTTTCTTGGCGATCTCCGCGCTCTTCGCGTCCTCAGCGGTTCAGTTTTTATAGCGAACGATCGACCGCTGACGCGATACGACTGCACTCTTTCATCAGTGTCTCGAAGGCCTTGCAGTCGAGCGTTTGGTAGCCGTCGCTCATCGCATGTTCGGGGTCGGGGTGAACTTCGATGATCAGCCCATCGGCTCCGGCGGCGATCGCTGCTTTGGCCATGGCCGGCACAAGGCTCGTGTGGCCGGTGCCGTGGCTGGGGTCGATGACCACAGGCAGGTGAGTCTTTTGCTGCAGGTAGGGAACCGTCGCCAGCGGCAGCGTGAATCGCGTGTGGGCCTCGTAAGTGCGAATGCCCCGTTCGCAGAGCATCACCTGCTGATTGCCGGCGTCGAGAATGTACTCGGCCGCCAATAGCAGCTCGTCGATCGTCGCACTCGGACCTCGCTTGAGCAACACAGCACAGCTGCTATCGCCACATGCTTCGAGCAATCGATAATTCTGCATATTACGTGCACCGATTTGCAGCACGTCGGCATACTCGCTCACCAGCGCCACATCTTCGGGCGACACCACCTCGGTCACGACAGCGAGCCCCGTTTCGTCGCGCGCGGCAGCCAGAATCCGCAGCCCGGCTTCCTTGAGTCCTTGAAAACTGTAGGGACTCGTTCGCGGCTTGAACGCTCCGCCGCGCAGCGCCGTCGCTCCGGCCGCCTTCACGCGGCGGGCCGTTTCGACAATCTGGTCTTCGCTTTCGACGGAGCAGGGGCCAGCCATCACCCCAATCTGGGTACCCCCGACCGACAGCGAGCCCTTTTTGACGACCGTCCGCTCGGCCTTGGTTTCGATCGATGCCAGCTTATAGGGGGCCAGCACCGGCATCACGCTATCGACCCCCGGGCTGCTCTCTAGCGAGCCAATGCCACTGGCGTTTCGCTCGTCGCCAATTGCGGCAATGACGGTCCGCTCGGTACCTCGCAGCACCGTCGGTTTGAGTTTCAACGATTCGACTTGTGCGATCATGTGATTCACCTCGTCTTCGCTTGCGTTGCGTTTCATTACGATAATCATGTTTCTGTCTCTGGTTGTGCCCTGGTTTCGTCCGCTCGGAAAACAAAAAGGGGAAACGAAAAAAGCCCCACAACCAGCGGCGGGTTGTGGGGCTTGCTGTGTTCAGCAGTGTTGAGGTGGCGACTACATACGACCTCTGGCCCCTACCCGCGGGTAGGTAAAGCTAAACCAGAAATATCGCCAAGTCGCGGTACTCATAAACCTTAGTATCGGCAGCGGGACCAGATTGTGCAAGAGTTGTTTTGAGAAAAATCGTCGCCATTGTTGCAGATGTCGTGGATCGATCAGCGACCACGACCCCGACTTGCGTTTCGTTATCCCATCCGAGATTATAAGGCATCGCCATTTTCGCTTCCTGTCACCTTGGTAAATCGTTACCGTGAAAATCACAAAAATCCGCGTTTATCAAGTCGATCTGCCTCTCTACGAGGGAAGCTACAGTTGGTCGGAAGGCAAGCGGGTCGACGTGTTCGATTCGACGGTCGTCGAAATCGAAACCGATGCTGGCATCAGCGGCTATGGCGAAGCCTGTCCGCTTGGGCCGGCCTATTTGCCCGCTTATGCCAGTGGCGTGCGGGCGGGAATCGCCGAGCTCGGGCCGGCGCTCATCGGCGACGACCCGACCAAGTTGCTCGTGCTGAACAATAAAATGGATCGCGAACTCAAGCTCCATCCCTACGTCAAGTCGGCCATCGACATTGCCTGTTGGGACATCCTCGGCAAGCACGCCGGGCTGCCGGTTTGCGAGCTGCTTGGTGGCCGGTTCGGCGACAGCGTGACGTTGTACCGGGCGATTTCTCAGCGTCCCGCCGACGAAATGGCCGCCAACGTGGCCGACTATCGGGCCCAGGGCTACCGACGATTTCAACTCAAAGTGGGCGGACAAGCCAACGACGACATCGACCGCATCCGCGCCGTCGCCGCCGTGCTCGAGCCGGGCGACAAACTGGTCGCCGATGCCAACACCGGCTGGCTGATGCACGAGGCGATGCGAGTTGTCAACGCAGTTCGCGATGTTGATGTCTATATCGAGCAGCCTTGCAAGAGCTATGAGGAGTGTTTGAGCATCCGCCGCAATACGACGCTTCCCTTTGTGCTCGATGAAGTCATCGACTCGATGGCCGCCATCCTCCGCGGGGCGGCCGACGGGGCGATGGATGTCGTCAATCTGAAGATCAGCAAATTTGGTGGTCTCACCAAGGCGAAACAGGCACGCGATCTGTGTGCATCGCTGGGCATTGCGATGACGCTCGAAGACAGTTGGGGAGGCGACATCGTTACCGCCGCGATTGCCCATCTGTCGCAGGGGACGCCCCCCGACCTGCAGTTCACTTCGACCGACTTCAATAGCTATGTCACCACCTCAATTGCCGACGGCGCACCCCAACGAGTCGACGGCCGGATGTCGGCATCGACCGAACCAGGCCTCGGCATCCGCCCCAAGTTCGACGTGCTCGGCGATCCGGTTTGGGAAAGTTCGAATTAAAGCTTTAGGTTGTCATTTCACTTTCTGAGCACGTAGTTTCGGTGTAGCCGAACGCTGTTTGGTTCTGACCGTTTTGACCCCAAAATGGCAAACACGATTGGAGGGGACAAAACCCCGAATTTTGTCTCTCGCCCAAATCGACAAAACGCCTTGTTTTCCAGTCGATTTCGCACATCGCGGGCGAATTTCGTACCTGGGTTTTGACTGACCAGTTGGCGACATTTTGGACAAAACCCATTTTTGAGAGTCGAGAGTCGAGTGGAGAGTCGAGTGTGGAGAGTCTAGAGTCGAGAGGAAAGGGTTGAGGCGTCGGGTGCCACCCGCTGGCTTGCATAGCAGTGTTTGTCGAACAGAGTTTCATGCCCCCTTTCTACCACACCGCGCGGCCAATTTCGACAACAATTATTGGCCGTTTTGAGCCGACAGCGCTAGCTGCGGGTAAGGTAACCACAGCGACACGACGCACGATCGACGCGACGATGCTACCGTACACGCAAAGACATTCCCGCCCGCGTAACCTCGTTCCCGCGCAGAGCGTATCCTGACGTTTATCCACAAATGAGTTTTGGCCGAAGGCCTTGCGACACCGTAGCCTAGGGCAACGCCCTAGGAATCAGGAAGGCATTGATTCGTTTGGCCGAAGGCCATATTTAACTAGCAAGGCGTGTCGGTTGAG
>JBGSWC010000086.1:0-14891 GCA_041752635.1 Pirellulales bacterium
TGCTGCTTCGCTTCGAGCGAGTCATCTTGGCTATCGTCGTAATCTTCGGTGATGGCACGCCCGTCTTCGTCAATGCGACTGAGAACCTCGATCCGCCGCTCGGCGCGGCTGAGCTGCGCGTGACACGTCTTGAGCAACACAATGCCCCGTTCGTATTCGCCCAGCGCATCGTCGAGCGACAACTCGCCTGATTCAAGCTTACCGACAACATCGGCGAGATCGCTAAGCGCCTGCTCGAACGGCGGATCGGACTCGGATTGCACTTTTTTCTTCACTTTTTTCTTCACCATGTTTTGCTCTCCAGTCTCAGACGACTACCGCAGGGAATCACGCTTCGTCGATTTCGATAACTTCACTCGCGAATTGGCCACGAGCTATTCTCGTAGTCAGTCGATCGCCGACACGAACGTCGACCTGGTCGCGAACGACGCGCCCGTCGCTGCGCGTTGTGACCGAATAGCCTCGGCTCAAAACCGACAGCGGGCTGAGCGCTTCGAGCTTGGCGGCGACTTCCGCGAATTTTTGCTGGGCCGAACTATGACAACGTTTTATCGCTCGGCCGGCTCGTAACTCAAGTTCGTCGACGCCTCGTTGTCGATCTTCAATCAACACCTGAGGCCTTTTGAAAATGCCGTGGCCTGCCAAATTCTCCAAAAGCTGACGGCTGTGGGTGATCCGATTCCGCACGTTTGTCTGCATTCTCGATCGCCACTGTTCGAGCCCCTGTTGCAGCTCGGCAGCCGACGGTGCAACAAACTCAGCCGCTTCGCTTGGAGTGAGCGCGCGACGGTCGGCGACCAAGTCGGCGAGCGTCACATCGATTTCGTGTCCAACCGCCGAGATGACGGGAATTTTCGAAGCAGCGATTGCTCGCACCACAGATTCTTCGTTAAAGCACCACAGGTCTTCGAGGCTGCCACCGCCGCGACCGACGACAATTATCTGCGGCGGATCGGCCAATTGATTGGCCGCGCGAATGCCAGCCGCGATCTCGCTCGCCGCACCATCGCCTTGCACACGAGCGGGCACAATCAGCACATCGACCCCCGCCCAACGCCGCCGTAGCACCTCGAGAAAATCACGAATGGCAGCCCCGGTAGGACTAGTGACAAATGCCACGCGTCGCGCGAAACGAGGGAGCGGGCGCTTCCGCTCGGAAGCGAACAAACCCTCGGCCGACAGCTTGTCGCGAAGTTGCCGGAACGCGAGCTCCAAGGCACCGACGCCTCGCAGCTCGGCTTGCGAAACGACAAGTTGGTAACTGCCGCGCGGCGGATAGACGTCGAGCCGGCCATAGCAAAGCAACTCCATGCCGTCGGTAAGATCGAACCGCAGCTTGGTTGCGGTTCCGCGCCACATCACGGCTCGAATCTGGGCCGTTTCGTCCTTCAGCGTGAAATAGCAGTGCCCGCTGCTGGGCCGCGAAAGATTCGAGACTTCGCCTGCCACCCACGTTGGCGGCAAGTTCGTTTCGAGCAAGTCTTTAATGCGGGCGGTGAGCTGCGCGACACTTAGCGCGTGTGGCTCACCGTCGTTCGCGACATCATCCATGATTAAAAGCTAAGGTGCGAGGCAGAACATCTCGCCTGCGATTATCACCAAAGCACGCATACGAGAGCAGGGGGGCTCGTGCGTTTCGGTACATTTCCATTGACTACTTAGCTCGAGACCACCAGGTCTCGACAGAGCTCATTCCTCGCAGCGCAGATAGACGCCGATAAACGCAGATAACTTTTGAGCGAAAATGCGATGAATTGCGACAGCCGCACCTCTGTTGCACTGATGCCGTTAACGAACTACACGCCAGCGACGACTATCTGCGATCTGCGAAAATCGGTGTGCATCGGCGTCCATCGGCACTGCGTCGATCAACGACTTGACGCGGTCCAGTTAGCGTTGCGGCAATCTACAAACCCTTCAGCGCTTTCAACAACTGGCTGGTGGTCAGGCCGCCCCACCACGTTCCCACAACCACCAACAAGCCACCGCCAATCGTCGCTGGGCTCAATTCCATGGTGGCGGTGGCGAGCATGTAGCCACCGGCGGCGAGCACGATTCCGCTGAGCGACAAGTTGATGCCCGCCCAGTCACGCAACCGACGAAGTTCGGAGGTGCCAATCGCGACGCGTGCGGAGCTGTTCGCCAACTCGCGGAACACACTCAAATCGTGGGCATTCTCGGCCGCTGCCGACTTCTTGAGTTCGTCGAGACTGGCAAACGGAACCAACACTGGCTGCGGAGTTGCCGGCGTCGTGGAGATTGGTTCTGCTGGCTTTGATTGATCGGTCGGTGTTCGTCGCGGCGTTGCAGCTCTCGGACCGACTTCGGCCTCGCTCGACCCACGCAGCCGCTGCATCATTTTTTGCATGTAGTTGTCGAGCGCTTCGTCATCGTCTTCGGCCGCTGATGGTTCAACATTCGGCTCGGCCAGTTTTGTCATTTCGGTCGCAACGGCACTCTGTTCGGGTTCATCGACATCTTGCTCTAACACGTGTGCATATCGAGCGATGAAAGACTCTGGCTGATCTCCTTCATTCGACTCTTCTTTGCCTTTGGCGGCGAATAACGAAGCCACGCGATCGAGTGCTCGCAGCTCGTTTTGTGCAATCAGCGCATCGGCATCGACAGCCACGTCGACTTCCGGTTGCACGACGTCGACATCCACAACGGGACTTACAACGGTTTCCGCAACATCCGCCTGGTTGACTGGCACGCTGACGAAGTGATCGGATTGTGCGTCGTCAAGTTCCGCGTCGTCGGATTGCGTCGCTCCCGCGTCCGCATCGTCTTCGACTTGTTCGACATCGGCGGTTTTCAGCTCACCGGTTGGCCATGCCGACTCCGCAACTCGCCAATCGTTGGAATCAGCCGGCGACGATTCGTGTTCGATGGTCGCCAGTGCGTGGCCTGGAGCCTCGCTGCTGGAAACGTCATCGCCAACATCGTCATCCGAAAGCTCCACCTCCGCGTTGTCGCTGCTGGAATCATCGGCAGCCGCGACGGAGGCTGGGGACTCGTCTGCCGACGGAGTTCCCCACAAATCATTCATCTTGCCGTTGGTTGCGGCCGTCTCGATGTCCCAAGTCCACCCCTTATCGCTCGTTTCAGCTTGTTTGGCCTGTTCGGCCTGTTCGGCCACTGGCTTATCATCATTGATTGGGTTGCCGCTCGATTCCCCATCGGACGCGTCGACTTCGTCGATTGGGGCGTCTTCGACCCAATTGTCCGAGTCGCGCTTCAGCGCGTCGATTGCATTTGAGTTTTCCGCAACAGCCGACGGTTCGACTTGGCTCGATTCTGGTTCGTCGTTGTCGTTGTCGTTGTCCAATTCCGAGGTAGGGGAATACGTCGCCGGTTGTGGCGTCGCGTCGGATAGGGTCGCCACGTCGCTTGCCCTTGAAATTTTGGCGTCAAACAACCAACTCAATTCGTGTTCGGTCGCTTCGGCCGCGACTTCGACTTCCGCTTCTTCCGCTTCGATTATTGCATCGAGTTCTTCAACACGAGTTTGCGTGATGTCGTCAGTTGGTGCTTCCCACTCCGCCGACCCCTCGAGTTTGGCTGCCGATTCTTGGGCCTCAACCGATACATCGGGCTCGGCGTGGTCGTCAGACACGACCGCAGTCGACTCAGTATGAAGCGGATCGGCATCGGTCGGCTCGCGCCGACTGCGCAACTCGGCGAGGCTGTCGGCCGCGCCGGCGAGACTCTCTTCGAGCACTCGGCACTGTTCGCGATTGCGACGCAACGAACTAATCAGGTTGCGGCAGCGCAGCGCTAAATGGCGACGAAGTTCCGCACGGACGGCTTTCGCCATCGCAAGGTCGCCCCCCAAGTGTAAGGTGTCTGTAGCCGACGGCGGAGCCGACAGAACGTCGGTAAATTGGTAAGGCGATACTTCGAATTCGCGACCGGCAACCTCGAGACGATCTCCCACGCTAAGTGGCGCGATACTGAAGTCATCGCCATTGAGCCTCGCGTGGCCATTCCAGCGGCTAATTGTGAAGCGCCCCGCGTGCTCGCTGATGAGGCACTGGAGCGGACTCAACCCTTCGCTATCTTCGCTCCCCTCGTTATCGATGCGAAGCGAACAACGAGCCCCGGCTCCGATCGTGAATCGCTTGCTAGCAATCGGCATCAGTTCGTCGCTCGCAACGCAACGGAGTGCCAAAGATTGAAGACCGGCGGACGAGGGCGTGGCAAAGAGTGTTGGCATGATGTTCTGTCAATTAGCAACGCGAATGGAAACTTCGAATGGCAGTGGCTGCGCTAGTTGACGCAGACTACCTAGAGTGACTAATAACAGTTAGGCCACAATGACGCCCTGTGCCTGCATGTTGTCGATAGGCAACGAAAAACTGCTTCAGTGGAGCGGATCAATTGAATTCATTGACACGATTACGCCGATTTTTCATGAGCCGTGGCCGCACACACCCACGATCGCCAGAAATGTCCGGTCGTTTGGGGTAGGAACGCGACAAAAATCACAAGATTTGCGAATCGCTGTAAGTCGTTATTCGGCAACGACTTACGAAACTCCGCCTGACGGGGGGGCGATGTCGCATAAACTACCAGCAAAACGACAACCGAATTACCCGCCGATGCGTACTATAGTTAAGACGCCAACCAGAAGTGCCCGCGATAAGGCCGGCCTAAGTTGGTCAAACGCAACGACTTGCGGGTTCTTGGCCCGCGCGAGCCGTTGAAGATTTCGCGCAAAGGTAGCGAAAAGGAAAACGAGGACGAGTAGCGCGTTGCATCGCTAGCCACTCGTCCCAACAGCAGGCGAGGTAACACCATGGCACGCAAAGATGCACTTAAAAAGATTCACGACGTTCTCGTCACTCGCCGCGATTCACTTCGCAAGGCGCTGACTGGCGATTTAAGCCTGCTTCGGCAAATTCGCGACAAGACGGGCAGCGACGTAGCCGATGCGGCGCTCGACTCGTCGCACGAAGAAATCTGTTCGCAATTGGCCGAAGTCGAGAGCCGCGAACTGTCGCATATCGAGCGTGCGCTCGAAAAAATGCGCGAGAATACCTACGGCGAATGCGAAATTTGCAACGCCAAGATTCCCCTCGCTCGATTGCAGGCGCTTCCTTACGCCACCATGTGTATTGGTTGCCAACGATCCGAAGAGCTGGGCGAACTTGACGCACGCCGCGAAGCCAACTGGAGCCGAGTGATGGATGCCGGGTATCACGAATCCGACTTGTCGATGTCGGACCTCGAAATCTAACGAACTGGGAACCATTGTGGCCTGCACTTACCGCGAGATATTTCGGTTTGAGTTAAATCGAGCCGTTGCCGTGGTGTTGGCAGCGCTGTTGATTGGCTTCGTTTTCCCTTCGTTGGCCCTGGCCCAACAAGCAGGCGATAAGGGGGCGACCGATCAGCAACGCGAACTCGAATACAACGAGATTGATCGCGAGTACGAGGCACTGAGCCGTGAGCTGGGACTCATCAAGCGAGTGGTGAAAGTCATCACTCCCGCGGTGGTGCATATCGAGGCGAGCCCCGTCCGTCGCGAGAGTCTCATCCGCGGCGACGTTCAAGAAGCCGGCTCGGGTGTGCTCGTCAAGCTTCGCGGTCAAACGTATGTGCTGACCAACCGGCATGTCATCAAGCACTCTTCGGCACCCAATATTCGCATTCGTTTTTCCGACGGAAATGCCACTAATCCGCAGCGCATTTGGAGCGATCCCGAAACCGACGTCGCCGTGATGTCGTTGCCGCCGGGCAACTACGCCACGGCGCGACTGGGCGACAGCAGCGGAGTCGAGATTGGCGAACATGTGCTTGCCGTGGGTAGCCCTTTTGGATTGAGCCAAAGTGTCACGCGAGGCATCATTTCGGCCAAAGGTCGCTACAACCTTGAACTGGGGAGCGGCGAAGTCACCCTGCAAAACTTCTTGCAAACCGACGCGGCCATCAACCCTGGCAACAGTGGCGGACCGCTCATCAACCTCCGCGCCCAAGTCGTCGGCCTCAACACCGCGATCGCCAGCAACAGCGGTGGAAACGAAGGCATCGGCTTTTCGATTCCGATCGACATCGCCGTTCGCATCGCCGGCGATCTGGTCGAGCGCGGCGAAGTTCGCCGCGGCTACTTGGGCGTGACGCTCGACGGGCTGTTCGACGAACGCCGCGCGAAAGCGGCTGGACTACCAAGGCAAATGGGCGCCCGCGTGAAAGCGATTTATGCCGGCTCGCCGGCTGAAAACGCTCAGCTTCGCGCCGAAGACATCATCTACATGTTCGGCGGCACCGTGGTCGAAGACGACGACCACCTTATCAGCCTGGTGCAACTCACCGAAGTGGGCCGCCAGATACCAGTGGTCGTTCGCCGCGACCGACACGACCGACAGGTCGTCGTGGTCATTGGCGACGAACCGGCGCAGGAGTAGTTCAGCAGGCTCTCGTTTCTGGTTCCTTCAGCGAGACCCATTCGGCATCGTTCTAGCCAACGGTTTCCGAGCCCTGAATTTTGTCGCGCTCCGGGCCCAAACAGCGACACCCAACAAACCAAGATTTTCTCCACCAAGCCTATTACCAGAAATAGGAGCGCATGCATACTTATTCGCCGCCGAGCAAAGGCACACGCTCGGAGCCGGCGTCACCTTCGGAGAATGCCCACCAAACCAAGTTGCCCGGTCGGTAGCACTATGCTACTCTTGAATTATGAGCCAGCCAGTCAAACTATCCGACGATCTCGTTCTCGACGCTCGCCTGGTTGGCGATGTCGCCCAGCGATCGATTGCTGGGCAGATTGAGTTCTGGGCACGACTTGGCCGCGCGATCGAACCTTTAGTCAACGGTGCCGTGAGTCTCGCGCTGCGCCGAAGTGGCGACGCTCAGCCACTCTCGTCACTTATCGAGTCGGTTGAGTCCTTAGAAGGTCGCGCGCGCGTCACCGATTATTTGTCCAAGCAGCCGTTTCCTCACTACGAGTCATGCGAAACGGACCCCGAGTTGATTGTGCAAATTGCGTCGGATGGCCGTCGCACGTTGGGTCGATTTGTGAACCGCGAATTTGTGCCGGCGTCGAAGCCCAAGCAAGCACGAAAGTCGTCACGGAAAGCGAAGCCGTGAGCCAATTCGCGTGGCTCGACGAGCGGCGACTGCACGTAATCGTCTACGACAACAGTGATCCGTCGCAACCCTACCGGTTTGTTGCCGGGTATGAATTTGGCAAGAGGCTTCGAGTACTTGCGTCGAAACCTTTATAGCTGTGATTTGTTGCATACCACATGGCAGCAATGTGTTTCGGGGTGTTGCCTTGGATCTGCATTTTCACGCGATCTACCAACTGATTTATTACTTACGCCGCAACAACTTCGATAGCAACGACTTCTTGGGCGGCGGCGTCATCATTTCAATGAGTGTAGAAGGAATCTTCCGTCGTCCCCGAATCACTTCTTCAATGATGTATTGAATATTGCGATTTATTGGGTCGCTCGGTTCCAAAGAAAGCGCGTGGACAATCGTTTGCTTTGCCTTCTGCGCGTCGCCGGCAAGCAGTTGACCTACGGAAAGGTTTCCTAATAACTCAGGATTATCTGGCGACACGGCGACTGCTTTCGTTCCCGCAGCGACAGCGCCAGCGAAGTCGCCTTGCTCAATACAGACGCCACCCAGTTCTTTCAAGATTACGGTATTGGTTGGATCTAGTTGGCTCGCCCGTTTGCAATGTCGCCGCGCAGCAACGAGTTCACCGATTGAAAACCACGCCATTCCTAGCGCCAAGTGCACATTCGCGGCATCAGGGTGTTTAGCAATCAATGACTGCAGCTCAGCGATTGGCTGACTGAGGGCCTTGGCTGTTACGTCGTCCAGAGCCGCCGTGCCTGGTTCTCGGTGAAGTTTCCAAACAGTGTCGAACGTCCGCCGAAAGATTTCATCGAAAGTTTCCGTCTTTCGCGTGTGATAGACGAATTGGCCACTCTCCTTGTCACGATAGGTGTCGATACTATCTTTCCGCTCGACGAACTCGAATCGCCGTTCGACTTCTTCTGCCGAATAATGCTGTATAGAACTCGAGTCGTAGACGTCGTGTCCCGCAGGAGCAATCAGTTTTCGAGACTCGTTTCCGCGCATGGTGGCTACTAGACGTTGCTCGAACTCAAACAAAATCAGCCAATCGCAGGATGGAGCAATTGAGTTGTCGTGTGCCTGTACGATGACGAAATCTGGCTGTAATTTGTTTCGTTCTAAGCCTCGCATTTCGAGACTCTTCGCAAACTCTTCCGCGTCGACCGGCGACATGAAACTTGCTTGCGACAGACAGTTATCCGAGTAGCTCATCGCATTTGGCGCAATTGACCCGAATTCTGCGGCCCCTCCCTCCAGCACACGATCCAGCGCATCGTTACGAATTACAACGGAAGTACATAGAATCTGAACTGGCAAGTGCGTTGCTCCGTTTTCGGTAATCGTCCCATCAGTTACTGCTGCAATTGATCGCGCTGGGTGCCACTGCTGGCTTGTCCAGCAGTGTGAAGTTTGTACCCGGCCCGCACTGCTGGATGATACCAGCAGTGGCACCCTGGTGGCAAAGTATCGTCCCGGGTCCGACAGGGGGCAAGGCGAGTCGGCAGATAACCGCAAGCCTGCTTGTCGCGATGAATATCGAGCCGCTACGATGTGTGATCCCGCCCCTTGACGCGATGCCGCGGTAAATACGGTAATCATTTGACCGCCTGAGTTGACGTCTATGCTAACGGCTGTTCGCAGAGTTTGGCCCTTCTTGCTCTGGCTCGTTGCCTTTTATTGCGTCTGGCTGTTGATCGTCGTGGGGGGTGGCTATTGGCCGACAGTGAAGTCGCACTGGCCGATTGCTGTGGCGATGGCGTTGGGCTCGTATGTTGCCGGGTCGACGCCCATGGGGGGCGGCACGGTCGGATTTCCGGTGCTGGTCTTGTTCTTCGATCTGCCCGGCTCGTTGGGCCGAAATTTTGGGCTCGCGGTGCAATCGATTGGCATGGTCTCGGCCAGTATCTACATTCTGTCGGCGCGGCGGCCGGTGCACTGGGGATTGCTCTGGCCTGCCATGTTAGGCGCGCTCGTGGGCACTCCGCTCGGCGCGGCATTCGTGGCACCGTTCGTGCCCGATCTGTGGGTCAAGCTATTGTTCGCCGTTGTGTGGTGCAGTTTTGGGATTATGCATCTGGTGAAGCTGCGCGAGCTGGTGAGTTTTGAGGGGGTGATCGATCGATCACCGAGTTGGGACCGCACATTCGGTTGGGGCATTGGTCTGCTGGGTGGCGTGGTGGCGTCGATTACGGGCGTTGGTATCGACATGATCATTTACGCGACGCTGGTGTTGCTGTATCGCGCCGATCTGAAAATTTCGATTCCCACCTCTGTCATTCTGATGGCGTTTGCTTCGGTGGTGGGAATCGCTTCGAACGTATTGCTCGAACGTGTGAACCCCAGCCTCTATCGGGTCGATCCCGAAGTGTTCGCGAACTGGTTGGCGGCCGCTCCTGTGGTTGCGTTGGGCGCTCCTTTCGGTGCGATTGTCGTGAATCTGATATCGCGAACGCCGACGTTGGTGGTCGTGTCGGTGCTCTGTATCGTGCAGTTTGTCTGGACGATCGTTGACGAACGAGTGACGGGCTGGCCGCTGGCGGCCGCGGTGGCTGGCGTGCTGGCCATTAACGGTGTCTTTCACGTCCTTTATTCGTGGGGCAGCGGTCGTCACGTGCTCGATGGTTCGCCGATCGTGGCAACCGAGAGTGAATGAGATCGTGGCCATAATTGCCAGCTCGTCTGGTTGCCTCGGCATGACAAGTCAGTCGAAAAACGCCTTCATGACAAGACTGTTCGGCACGATTCAGGGTCACCCGCGCCCGGATTGTGCCGGGCGCCTCAGACGGCGCGCTCCAGGCGATTGAGTATCTCGGCGTGAATTTCTTCGACTTCCATGCTGACGACCACATCCATGTTCGGCTGTTGGTCGGGGCGGGCGATTTCTACATTTTATTGCGTTCCAACAGAAAGCCTCATTCGTCAATTCAACGGCAAGAAAACTATGGCTCTCCGATCAACGATTGAGAATCATCGCTGATCGCGAACCAACATGTTGTCATTTTGTTGCTGGCCAGCGAGAATACTCAGTCGCCGATTCACTCAAGAGACGTAACGGATATGCAGCACTATACCGTCAACTGTTGCCGCGCAGTAGTCTTTCTGGTCTCGATCAGTCTGGCTACCCCGGCGTCGGCTCAGCAACCAGCCCCTATTCCTGACGGCAAAATCAAGGCGGTGCAGTCGCAACTTTCTGAAGCGATGGAAATTGCTTCGGCGGCTCGACAAAAGCTTGCCCTTCGCCGCGTCGTGCGCGAAGCAGAATCGGTTCTCGCAGCGTATCGAGACGCCCCAAACCGCTTCGAGGTTTTGCACGTCCTCTTCCGTACGCATCAGAAAATCTTTAAAGAGCAGAGCAGCGAAGCCAACCGCGAGGCAATTCTCGATACCTGCCGGTTGCTTGCCCACGCCCCTGACGAATACGCCGACATCCGATGGGATGCAGATCTACTGCTGTCGCAGACACAGATCGCAAAGCAGGGGGGTAATGCCCGGAAACGCGCTGAGGGAATGCGCAATTTGGTAGATCGTTACTTGGGAACTTCCGGCGAGAAAAAGGTAATTCGCGTCGTCCTGGTGATGGCTGTGGAAGCGGGCGATTTGAGACTCGTCGAGTATCTGGACAGTGTGATCTGCGAACGCTTTGGCGATGATCTGGCAATGATCGCGTTCAAGCGCGATACACTTCCGAGTAGGGTGTTCGGAGTGACATTCTTCGCCGACCTGAGAGATACCAGTGGCAATATCCTCAAGTTTCCGATGAACCAATTCGGCACGACGACGGCGTTTCTGTTCTGGTCGGACGATGAAAACGGGCGAGCCAATCTCAAGGAGATCTCCGAGGTTCTCGGCAAACAGGAGCCGAATAGTCAGCGGCGACTCGAAATTTTCAGTGTCAATCTCGACGAGTTGCCGGACGCCGGCGAATCCATCCTCCGTGAGCACGGCCTCAACTTGACCGCACTGCACCTGCCCGGTGGACGCAGCAGCCTCATCTACAAAGCCTATTCTCGGGTCGATCCAAAGTTGGTTACGGTGAGTCCAACGGGGATCGCCTCGTTGTTCGAGACCGGTGGGAATATGGACGGCAAAGGTTTTGAGCGCTGGTTTGGTTCTTCGACCGCGCGGGCTTGGGTCGACCCCTACTACTGCAGCAAACTTCAATCTTTGGCCTGTGCGGAGTTTTTGATTCTCGACTCCGATGGCAAATTCGATCCTGCAGTGCCGCCGGAACTCAAGGCGTTGTCAGGGGATGTGACCGCGAACCAACTACAACTCAAGCGAAATGATAAGTTCGTGCCCGAGGCGACGATCCGGGCGATCCAAGCATGCTTTATTGCTCCGCCCACTCGATATCACACTTCTTACGAAGAAGTGATCGCCGGCTATCAGAAGGCCGACAAGCTCTGCGCTCAAGCAATCAAAGCACACCCCGACGCACCAGACCTTTGGATGATCCGCAACCGCCGCATGGTTGCGCTGATGGGTTTGTGGAAGGTCAAGCTCGACAATCAATACATCGAAGAAGCAGCGGCCGAAGCGCAGGCGACTCTGGCGGCCGACTGCCCAGCGGGCGCCGACGCGATTGCCCGCCTCTGTCTGGCAAGGCAAGCAATCCGTAACCCCGCAGCGGACGCCAAGAATGTGATCGATGCTCTTGCCCAACCACAAGAAGGCGTGTCACCTACGGCGCCCGCGCTTGCCGTGGCGGCTTTGCTCGCGATGGAAGTCGGGGACCGTGACACTTACTCAGAGCTGCGTCAGGCGATACTCAAGCAGTATGGCGACGAACCACCGTTGTGGCCGCTAACTTCGTTCATGCTCGATCCCTACCACCGTTATTGGCTCAATCAGATCCCTTTTGTTTCTGGATGGATCTATGCACAGCGTGAGGCACGAGGCCTCGGCGGCTTTGGTGCAGAACAATCCATTCGCCGCTTCGAGTCGCCTCTCAAAACACCTGATGGCGAGACGGCTGAATTGTTCGATAAGAACAAGAACAACTGGGTCCTGCTGCGATTCATCCAGCCAACACAGATCGCCCGGTTAAGCGATAGCCCTGATCCATTTGTCGCCTCGCGACCGCTGCAGGAGATCAGTGTCTTTGAAGTCGTGCTGAGTGATGACACCGAGGTGATTCACGCTGAGCTGGCTAAGCGCAATGCTCCGCCTTACTACCCGATACTCTGCATTTCCGACGATGTGCGCAACTCACTCGACCGCAAGTTCGGCATGTTGCACGATGGGGGGCGGCCAGCAATTGTAATTCTTCGCCCAGACGGCTTCGTCGCGCTGGCGGCGTCGGCGCTATCGCAACAAGGGATCGAAAGATATGGCAATTTGACTTCCACGTTTTTCCTTCAGCAGGATGAAGCGGCCGTTGCCGATGCGTTGTCGAAGGGGGACCTGAACGAAGCGAAGCGTCTCGCTTTTACCCACGCACCTGCAGCGAATACATCGCTGCCTCGCGAACAGCTTGCCACCGAGCAACTTCGCGCCCGCGCAAAAGTTTATTTGGCGCAGGGAGACTGGGAGGCAGCTCTGGTCGACGTTGATTTAGTCTACGGCCGGCTCTTGGAGCAGGCTGGTTTAATGGGCATGCGCACTGCGGAACTCGACGAGATCGAACAACTGCGAGACCATATTCTCGCATCGTCGGGCCAGACCAATGCTTCGCCGTGATACGCCGTTCTCAACCAACAAGTGTCCCCTCGTGAGAACGCAATCGCAAAGAGTCATGTGATACAGATGAGTATCGCGACTAACTTGTTGTGGGTAATTCGGCATCTTTCTGCTGGAGCAGCCCCAAGCTAATGACCAACCCGCAGCACTCAATTGCCGATCCAGGACTTCTCCGCGGCGGCGATTTTTTCTTCGCTGAGGCCGAAGGCGCGCAGGATGCCTTTTGCCATCATGACGTTGCCGAGCGTGTTCATGTGGCAGCCGTCGGTGGTCAGCTTGTTTTTGATGTTGCGCTGATAATTGGGCTCACCAAACATGGTGGCCTTCCCCTCGACGTCGGGGATTTTCTTGAGTTCCTCCTGCATGTCGTTGCTCAAGTCGGCCAAGAGCAGGTTTTTTTCTGCGGCGATCTCCCGGAGAAAGTCGTTGTAGGGAATCAGCTTCTGGTTGGTTTCTTTTTCGGGATCTTCGCCAATCATCGTCGACGTCAAGATCATCACCTTGATGTTGGCTGCTTCCGCCTGTTCGATGATCTTGCGGATGTTTTGCTTGTACTCTTCCAGGGGCACACCTTCAAAAGTCCGATTCCCCAAACGAAGCGTGAAGTGCCACACATCGTTGACACCGCTACTCAACGTCATCCATTGCGGCTGCTTGCTGATCACGTCTTTTTCTAAACGCGCCAGCATGTCTTTCGACCTTTGGCCACTGATTCCCGCCGGAACGGCGGTAACGTTGAGCCCCTCCTTATTGAGGGCATCGATGACGAAGGTGACGTAGCCATTCTTGCGGACGCCGTCAGCCGTGATCGAGTCGCCCAGGAAAGCGATCTTATCGCCGGCCTTGACCACTAAGGTGTCATCTTCGGCGGCCCATGTTGCCGGGAGAAGGATGAAGGCCAACAGGATTGTTGCAATGGATGTCGTTAAACGCATGTTTTGATTCCTTGTCAGTCGGAGTGGCTCATTGCAAACAACTCTTTCAAGCATTCGTGGTCTGCAATTTAGATTGTAACACGTGGGAACTGCTAACTTAAAATTGTACCACGTACTAGTAGGTCAGCTCGACTCACTACCCCGCTCGCTCCAGCCGATTGAGTATCTCGGCGTGAACTTCTTCGACTTCCATGCTGACGACTACATCCATGTTCGGTTGCTCGTCGGTACGGGTGCGACGGTCGAAGATGGTCATGCCGTGGGTCAATTCGCCGCTGGTTTCGACATTGCCATGCAGCGGAGTCGTTTCAAACCACTCGGGACGCAGAGCGAGCACGATGGCTACAACGTCGTGGAGATAGATGCCTTCGATACCCAATTTTTGGCGGTAGGTGCGATAAGCGTTGGGCAGAATGAGGTCGAGCAGCGCGGCGGTGCGGGTTTCTTTTCCTTTGAGTGTATCAAGGAGCTCGAAGCCCATCATCAGTTGCGAGGTGACATCGAGCGGCACCAGCGTCTTCGTCATCTTCGAGCGAAACACCTGTTTGGCCGACTCGGCATCGCAGTAGATATTGAACTCGGCGGCGGCGGTGATGTTGCCCGGACCACCCAACGTGCCGCCCAGAATAATGAGATGGCCGACTTGATCGGCCAGCAGCGGGTCGGCCCGTAGCATGTCGGCAATGTTGGTGAGGGGTCCGGTCGCAATAATGGTCACCTCGCCGGGCGATTGGCGGATTTCTTCGCACAACACTTTCAGCGACAGATGGCGGTTCACCAGTTCGGCGACTTGCAGATTCGCTCCACACAGCCCGTCGGGTCCATGCAGGAATCGCCCGTCGGTACGCAGCGCCTGTTCGTCGGCGGCCGCGCCGATGCGGGGATGCCGCGTCGGATCGACGTGTTCAATCAGCCCTTGCACGTTGGTCGTCGACTGCTTGGGGCCAACATTTCCGCCGGTGGCCGTGACCGCGAGCACTTCCAGTTCCGGAGCACTGAGGGCAACGCACAGCGCGACCGCGTCGTCGATTCCGGGGTCCATGTCGAGCACAACTTTTCGTGCCATCGGCGGTCCACTCCTTGGTCTTGTCGCTGTTAGATTTAACGTCCGTCATTCCCGCGCAGGCGGGAATCCAGACGCAACGCTTAAACTCTAGTTTCCCGCCTGCGCGGGAATGACGGGTC
>JBGSWC010000087.1:0-46763 GCA_041752635.1 Pirellulales bacterium
GTGCATCGAATGGCCCGCCTCGTGGGCGAGCGTGAACACATGGTTCAGCACATCGGGTTGGTAGTTCATCAAGATGTAGGGTTTGCCGTCGAACGAGCCACTGCTGAACGCACCGCTTCGCTTGCCTTGATTGGGATAGCGATCGCACCATCGCGCTGTTGTGAGTCCCTCGTGCAGTACGCCGCAGTATTCGTCGCCCAGCGGAGCCAGCGAACGGACGACCACGTCAACCGCCTGATTCCAAGTATGTTTCACGTCGAGATCACTCAGGATCGGTACGTAGGTATCGTAGTGATGAATCGTCTTGAGCTTCATTCGCCGTCGACGGATTTCGAAGTAGCGATAGAGGGCCGGCAGCTTTTTATGTACCGCCGAAATCAGATTGTCGTAGACACTCGTCGGCACATTGTCGGCGAACAGCGACGACTCGCGAGCGCTGGCGTAATTGCGGACGCGAGCGTAGTAGACATCGCGCTGCACCGAGCCGTTGAGGGTGGCGGCCAGCGTATTCTTATGTCCCGCGAACTGCTCGTAAAACTGCTCGAACGCCTGTTTGCGGACGCCCCGTTTGGGAGAGTTGAGGAAAGCCGAAAATGATGAGTGGCCGAGTTCGATTTTTTGGCCCTTTTCGTTTTCGATCTCGCCAAACTTCATATCAGCGTCGGTCAGTTGGCGAAATGACGTCTGCGCAGCAGCCGCCATTTCGCCTTGCATAGCAAGCAGCTTCTCTTCACCCGCGGTAAGTGTGTGGGGCTTATAACGGACCAACCGTTCCAACTTAAGTTGATATTTGGCCAGCGATTTATCGGCCAGATAGGTTTTGAGCTTCGCCGCAGGCAAGCCAAGTATCTCGGGCCGAATGTAGCTGGCCACCTCCGCCGCTTGGGTAATGACATTCTGGTAAAGCCCGACCATCCGTTGAGCATCGCCACTGCCGGAATCTTCCGACAACCGCAAGTAGGCGTAGGTGCCAACCCGCTCGGCGAGACGGTCGAGTTTGATGTCGAAGTCAAACAGCTTGGCAAGCTGGGTCGGCCCCTCGCCCAGTGTGCCGCGAAACTTTTCGTAACCTTTGGCCTGTTTGCGATACTTTTCGAGAGCAGTCGACCAGTCGTCGTCGCTGCTAAACAAGCTCGACAGATCCCAAGTATCTTCGGTTTTAACTTTGCTGCGGAGGGGGAGTTTCTTGGTGGCCATGCTGTTGAATCGGGGTTGAGTCGGAGCGGAGAATTTTCCGATTGTAGCGCAGAAACGGCTGTTGTTCGAGTCTCGAAAGAACTTCAGCCACGGCCTTCATGGGCCAGCTTTCGACTCATTTGCATTGTTGCAACGGCGCGCAGTCGCAGAGAGGCGCAGTGCACTGAGGAACGGGGCAAGAATAGCATGGCCAATCCCGCGATGACCGGCATCAAGATTTAACCGCAGAGAGCACCGAGAACGCGGAGAATGCAACATGAGTCATCGCTGAACCGCAGCAAACACAAGCGTTAGCTGGACAGCGCCAAGTCGTTGATCGAGGCAGCCCAGATAAACGCCGACTATCGCAGATAGTCAGCGTTCGTGCATCGTATGTTGACGGCTAGTGTGCTAAGCGCTCAAACCCAAGAAGGTGCGACTGTCGCCATTCATCGCATTTTTCATCAAAATCCATCGGCGTTCCCTGGAATCGGTTGCACCGCGAACTGGCGCTGTTCCAACCCATCGACAACTCTGACATACCTCTACGCGGTGGTGATCATCAACGTCGATCGGTGTTCCTGCAAAGTTCTCCGAGTTCTCTGCGGCCTCTGCAGTTAATCAAATCCCGAAGTTATTTTTGAGTCATTCCTTAGGGCTGCTACTCCATGATTTTTCTCTGCGATTCTCAGCGGCTTGGCGTCCCCGCGTCGAAAAACAAACCGTCGCAATAATAAAAAACAACGGCAGGCTCAGCCGACCCAAAGGGCCAAGCCGATCCTGCCGTTGCGGGGGGGCAGAGGATGTTTCGACGTTAGATCAAATCGAGGACGATGTTCTCTTGCTTCGCGACCTGGCGGAGCTTGTTGAGGGCTCGCACTTCAATTTGACGGATGCGTTCTTTGGTCACGCCGAGCTCGGCTCCGACTTCCTTGAGCGTTTGAGGCTCTTGGTCGTGGTCGAGGCCGAAGCGGCCGATGATGATCTTTTGTTCGCGCTCGTCGAGGTTGTGCAGCAGTTTTGCGACTTGCTGCATCCGTTGACGCTGGGCCGATTCCATAATCATCGGATTAGCGCGACGTTCTTCGGTGGCGTCGAACAGTTCTTCGTGCGACGTACGGAAGCGATCGCGGTGCTTGAACTCGCCCGGAATCGTGCGGGCGAAGTTCTTCATGATCGCCCATGTGGCATAGGTGCTAAACTTATTTCCGCGGGCGAAGTCGAACTTTTCGACAGCACGAAGCAAGGAAACGTTTCCGTCGCTCACGAGTTCGAAGAAGTTTTGATCGGGCGTGACGTGTCGCTTGGCGATCGACACCACTAGCCGCAAGTTGCAACGGGCGATCTCGTTCTTCGTATCGACGATTTGTTCGTACAAAGCTTCGATTTCGTCCATCACCGAGCTTTTCGGCTGCCGGGCGTCGAGCGACTCGCGAAGTTTGTTCGCTTTATACTTGAGGTAATTGTACTTGCGGAACAAATGCCCTTCTTGCTCGCGGGTCAGCAATTGCATTTCGTACAAGCTGGCGAGGTAAGGCGGCAAGCCGCTCGGCCGTTTCGTTTTGCGGGTGGCCTTGTCGGCTTCGGGCATTTCGCCCAGGCAAGCCTTGTCGGCACCTTTGCGACCGAAACGATCGTTGGGGATGAAGTCGAGTGGCAGTTCCATAATCCGCTGATAGCGAACTTCGCCGATCACGCGATAGATGGTTGTTTTCGTACGATCGTACTGCCGCATCAGCTTTTCGACCGACGTGCCCCGCTTGTACTCCTCGAAGATCCGTTGCCGCTGAGCCTCGGTGAGCGGGCTGTCAGAGCTTGGGAACACCGCCAGTGCAGGGTTCTCTTGGTCGAACTGGCGAAGCGCGGTACGGATGGTCTCGACGCTACGCCCCGATCGTTCGGCCAGTCGGCGAGCGACTTCCGACGGGCAACTGCCGCTGGTCGAGAGTTTGCGAGCGCTGTCGACGATCTCGAACCGTTCGCTGTCGGTGAGTTGGCTGAACTTGGCCCCGCGAGCGACCCGCTCGGGGTTTCGCTTGACGAATCGGTCAACGCTGCTGCGGAGGAAGCCGACTCGCTTGCGGCCGTCGAACACGAACCGTCGGCTTACGAGCCCTTGTTCGCGCCAGCGGGCGATGGTTTTGGTCGAGACGTTAAACTGGGTAGCGAGGTCTTCGACCGTGAGCACTTGTTCGCCGACAGCTTCGACCGGCACGCTGGCCGAGTCGCTAAGGTCTTCGATGAAGAGTCGCAGGTCGCGAACCAGCGAATCGCCGCTGAGTTGCTCGCGGGCGTCGGTCTCGGCACGATAGGTCGTGATGCGGAAACAAATGTACTCGAACGGGTAATCCTTCTCCGGATGCAGTTCGGCAACCAATTGTTCGGCGGCTGCCACTTGTTGCAGCTTTTTCTCACGCGGCGCGTACCGCACCTGTTGGTCGCGAAGTCGCCGGATTACGTCATTTTCATAGTTACGATGCATTTTGGTCACCTCTGAATCTGTTCCGCCTCGAATGCGTCTCCTGCGGGTTTTGCTGTTTTGTTGTCCTTGCGATCGGTTACCGCCGAATGTTCGTTCGGGGCAACCACGCTGGGTGACTCGACGCCGAGTCACCCACTTACCTCACCGCAAATTTCGGTCGCTGCTAACTGCCATCGGTCGAAACGTGACGGCTGCTAGCTGGTGGGCAGGTAGTAGTTGTACGAAAGTTAGAGGAAAAAGGTCGAGAGAAAGTTCGCGCGGGGCGAGCGATTTTGCCGAATTTCGCTCGACCGGGGGTATTGTGCGGGAAAAATAAACCTTGTCGGGCCAACGAGTTGCGGCAAATCGTGGGAAGTGTCGACTCCGAAGTCGAAAAACCACCGTAGCCGGATTCGCAAGAATTCGGTATCTGTCCCAACATTCGTGGCCGGATTCGCGAGAATTCGGAGCCAACGTGCCAATCTCGAAGTGTTGCCACTTCGGCTACAGCCAATCGTCTGGGAGTTAAAGATGACCTATCTTCGTCGCTCGCCCGTCTATTTATTCGCCGCCAGGTTCGGATTCTTGGCAGCGTTTTCGCTCTCGCTCTGTCAGGCGACATGCTGCGAAGCGACTTCGCCGATTATGCTCGCCCCACAGATCGAGCCGGGGGCTGTTGACCGCGTGGAGATCGAAATCGAGGTCGGCGGCAAACTGACCGCACCCCGAATCGTTCCCGGTGCCGAAGCCAAAGCCGACACGGTTGCGATGACCGATTCGCCGTTGCGTGTGGTGGGCGAGTTGGCCTACGAACAACGATTGCTGCCCGGCACAAAAGAGTCCCCACTGCGCTCGGCGCGCTACTACGACAACGCGAATGTCGCAATCACGACCGGTGCGCAACGAACTCGCCCCGAATTGACCGACGAGCATCGCCTTATTGTCTGCGACCACAACGACGACGGCGTGCGAATGTGGAGCCCGCGTGGTTCGCTACTCACGAGCGAAGCTAACCTCATCGATATCGCCGGCAACACGCTGTTTTGCGAACAACTATTGCCAGTCGATGGAGTGGAAATCGGTGGCACTTGGAAACACTCCGCCGGCGACATCATGACGCTTGTCGGACTCGACAATGTCACTTCCTGCATCGCCAGCAGCACACTCAAAGAAGCCAACGAGCGCTACGCCCGCATCGAACTCACCGCCGACATCGCCGGCACTGTCGATGGCGCGGAAACAAGTCAAACAATCAACGGTATTTATCTGTTCGACACAAAGCGGGGGCGAATCACGCAGCTCAACCTTGCTATCAAGGAGTCGCGGAAGATCGGACCCGTCAGCCCCGGTTTCGACGGCGTCGCCAAACTGAATATCCGCATTGAGCCGCGCACCGTCGCGAGCGAGTTGAGTGATGAAATTGTCGCCAAAATACCCGAATTACCCAAGCCTGAGCTACTACAACTCACCACTGAAAACACCAAACTTGGTGTTCGCTTTACTCATTCGCGTGACTGGTTCGTGACGGCCGATACGGGCAACACGCTCACATTGCGGCACATCGACGCCGAGGGGCTTGTCGCGAATTGCAACATCGCCCGAGCAAAGCCGGGCCGCATCGAAGCCGACTCGACAATCAAAACGATGCAAGCCGATGTTCGCTCATCGATCGGTGCGGGCTTCAAGCAATTCACTGGCGAAACCCAGTGGATCACGCCCGAAGGCTATCGGACGCTGGGCCTCAATGCGATCGGCGAAGTGACTGGCGTGCCGGTCGAGTGGCACAGCTATTTGTTAGCCGACGACAAAGGTCGCCGCGTGTCGCTATCATTCACGCTCGAAGCCTCCGCAGCGAAGCGGCTTGGCGGGGGCGACCGGGCGATTGTCGACTCAGTACAGATCATCGAGAAGAGCGTCGCGAGTGAATCGCAAGCCGCTTCGCGACGGTAGTCGCGCCGTTGAGTAGAAAAGGGCAAGGCGGTCAGTTGGGGTGGTATGTTTCCCCCAAAAGATGTCGATTCGGCAACCGACCGCCTTGCGTAAGCTAAATATCCGCTATCTCAAACCGTCACTGGCGAAATTGTCCGAAATCGGTTGTTCGGCAATGCGGCCCAATTCGTCGTGCGTGCGACGCTGCCCGACACTGTGCCAAGCGGTCACGTCTTTAAGCTCAGGCATCGCCTGAATCAACAGTTCTTCGAGCACAACCGACAACCGTTGCGTGCTCAGTTCGTTGCTACCCTCGCTGATGGCCCGCACGGTCTTCATCACCCTCAGCAATTTAGCCCGCGACGCTACCGGGGCCGAGAGCGGCGCGTCGAGGTCGACGAGCAGATCCTGCAACGGGACGTCGAGTGCTAGCTGCCAAGCACCGAGCTGCGATAGCGTCAGATCGGTCGTTGGATCCTCCTGACGCCGAGCTTCTTCGGCGGTGAGTTTTAGTTTTCGGCACACGCTGCGTATCGAGACGCCCTGCTGGCGTCGGACCTCGGCAACCCGATGGTAGGGTCGCTTTTCGGTCGCCCGCAAATGCCAAGTCGCCGTGCCGCTTTCGATGCGAGCAGCGCTGAAATCGTCGGCTACGCTCATCTGAGCCTTCCTTCCCCGTTCCGGAATAAAATCAATGACAAGTACAGAAAAGAACACAACACAACACGGATTGGGCCCGGCCTCAACGAACCCAATACGCCGTTATGTACTCTCACTTCGCGTCCAAATCATCAACGGCGGCGCACAAACGTTGTGTGCGCTCCATCAAGTCGTTTGGTCTCTACCCGGCGCTCTTCGGCAAATCGCTGAAATGCCGCAAGCGCCGCTTGCCTTGGTAGGGGACGTCGTCGAAATTGATTACGCTCAAAACGAGACGGCAGATTCAACATAATTGGCGTCGACTGCGTAACTATCTCGTTGTTGGTTGCATAGTATTCGCTAGGCGGTCGGTAATCAATGGATTCTCCGTGTCGAGTTGCCCTCCGCAGTCGTACGAATCTCGAAGCGAGAAAGTTGTGCCCCATCGTGCGCCTGTTGGCAGGGGCGAAATAGCCTAAGTGTTTGAAATTGCACACCGAAGTGTTGCAGAATGAGACGGCCCAAGAAATCTCGAAATTTTTTCGACGAGCCACAAAAAACAGCCGGTTTTACGGGCCTCTGCATGTTTTCCGCCAAGCTGCGAGCATCGTGAGCTCAACAATTGGCACGCAAAACTCCGCTGGTATTCGAACTCGCTTTGCAAGATTCTAAGTCCTACAATGGGTTTGTCACAAACGCTATCACCTGAGCGAACGATCTATGAAAAACATCCTTTTCTGGTCTGCAGTCGCAATTTCTCTGTCGGCGACGAAGGCCTTGGCTGTTTGCCCCGACTGTATTTCTGAACGAGCGACATTGGCCGAGGAGATTGAAGCGGCTGACGCAGCCGTAATCGCCAGGCTAGTAAAAGCCGCGCCGCCGTTCGATTATGGCCCGAACGAGTTAGGTGAATTCGCCGCCCCCGACCCCGATGCGGGCAAGGCGACTTTCGCTGTGGTCGACATTCTGCGCGGCGACGATATTCTCGTGGGCGTCGATGAGTTCGCGGCCGTCTTCTTTGGCGAGCCGAAAGACGAGGAACTGTATCTGGTAACCGCCATTGCCGACCCGCTCGACTGGGCAATTCCGATTCCCATTTCGCAAACGGCCGCCGACTACATTCGCCAGCTCGATCTGTTGCCCGTCGCCGGGATCGAACGGCTGCGGTTCTTTCTTAAATATCTTCAGCACGAAGATACGCTGCTGGCGCTCGATGCCTACGAAGAGTTTGCCCGCGCGCCCTACGAAGAGGTCCTGCTGCTCAAGGACGACCTCGATCGCGAAAAACTACGCAAGTGGATTCGTGACCCGCTCATCACCAGCAACAGACGGAGCCTCTATTTCGTATTGCTCGGCATCTGTGGGCAAGAGAGCGATATCGAGTGGCTCGAAGAGATGATTGTCTCCGACCGTCGCCGACTAACGGTTGGCACGGAAGTTGGCGCCGCGACGGCGATGGCTGTCGGCGGCGGACCGGCGCTCGTGGTATCTGGCGAGGCGGTTTCGATGGAACTCAATCGCCTCAAGAACGGCTTTCGGGCGATGATTGGTTGTTACTTGAAACTGCGTGGACCCGAGGGACTCGAGCTCGTTGACGAACATGTGTTTCGCGATCCTGTGATCGACACAACCGAAATGCACTCGGCGCTGATGGCTCTCCGCACCGCCGCCGAGGAAACCAAGAGTGTGCCGTTGCCCCGCATCACCGAGTCAATGCGGCTCGCGCTGGGGCATCCCGATTTTGCCGATCAAGCGATCACCGACCTCGCACGGTGGGAAGACTGGAGCGTCACTGATCGGTTGATCGCCATGTTTCGCGAGCCGTCGCAAAACGCCTGGTCCCGCCAAGCGATTGTGGCCTACCTCGATCTGGCCGCCCAGCAACCGGGCGAAGTGGGTGAAACGGCCACCGCGGCGGTCAAGGAGTTTGAACAACTCGACCCAAAAGCCGTAAAGAATGCGAGAACGCTGGCGTCATTCGGTTTTCTCGCCGGTGGCTCGCGCGACACTGGAGACTCGATTCCGCCCAATGCGATGCGGCCAACGGCCGACAGCGAGTCGCCCGATGCCGAAACAGACGCCGAAATAGCCGCTGACGACGATATTCTGCCAATTGCAATATCCGACGATTTGCCACCAAACCCTGAAGCGGAAAGCTCGAATGGTGTGGATCCGACCGACGAGCCCCCAATCGAAGCGATTGCTGTCGATGAAGATATTACGAGCGACGATATGTCAGGCGATGTGACCACCGACAGAGACGAGGCTGCACCAGTCGCGACGCCGGCACCCACACAAGTGGCCGAGATCGACCCAGTGGAATTGCCCTCGAACACAACCCTCGTTGGCGTGCCGTTGCTCGGCGCGGCGGCATTGGTGGTCTTATTTTATTTCATACTCAGGGGCGGCATTTAGCTAAACTAGGGTAATGATCGAAAATGCCCCTCGCTACTTCGAAGCCCTCTAACTACTCACTTCCAAGCATGTCAACGACACTCGCCGAACCCCAAAACACGACACCCGCCACCAACGACGACGCCGGCGACGGCGGCGACGTTCTTCAGTATCGCACTATCCACACCGGCGCGCTGATCGGCCTGTTGCTGGGCATCGTCTCGGTCGCGATCGTATTTGCGGGCGAGGCGAGCCTCGCCACGGCCCTGATGTTGCTGCCGATTCCGGTCGCCGGCATTGCCGTTTCGCTGCTCGCGCTGCGGACCATTCGCCGAGAGCCCGATCAATATGTTGGCAAGCCACCGGCAGTCATCGGCATCGCGCTCTCGGCCCTGTTCGCCATTGGCGGCACCGCCTTCGCCGGTTACATCTACGCCACCGAAGTTCCCGATGGTTACGAGCGGATTTCGTTTCTCGAACTCAAGCCCGACCAACTGGATAAACGGGCCGGCCGTGCCGTGCCGAATCCAATTGTCGAACTTTGGCAAACGGGCCAGCCGGTCTTTATCAAAGGCTACATCCGCCCCGATACGGTCAGCTCGCGCGAAAACATCAGCGAGTTTCTGTTCGTTCGAGACAGCAATGCCTGCTGCTTCGGTGATCTTTCGAAGGTCATGTATTTCGATCAGATCGATGTCAAGTTAATCGATGGACTCACGACCAAAATGCACGAGGGGCGACTCTATCGGCTCGGTGGCCGGTTAGTAATTCATCCCGAAAACCTCAATCGCGGTCCTGGCTATCCTGTTTTCTCGCTATTGGGAACCTATGTACAGGACTAACCTAGCCCGCCCCTCCGCTCCGACACTTGTTGTGTTCAGCGTCCTCGTGCTGCTCGCGTGTGGTTGCGAAATTCGTAGTACCGCGACGTTTCCGTCAGCCACTTCACCTGACGACACTGCGAGCGAGCCACTGAACGAGACAGTCGAGCCAGAGTCGTCGCAGCCCGAGAAGTCAACGGCGATTCGCAACATCAAGTGGGAAGATGTTGAGTTCGACCTCGAACCGGGTGAACCATTCGAGCGCCACCTGCTCACCGAAGAAATCGAAGAACTCGTCGGTCAAACAGTCGTCCTACGCGGCTTCATGCTGCCGACGCTTCAGCGCAAGGGCATCCAGAATTTCATCTTCATCCGCGACGACCAAAAATGCTGCTTTGGACCGGGGGCCGCCATTTATCACTGTGTACAGATCGAAATGGTTGACGGCGCGTCGGCCGAATACACCACCAAGCCAGTCGCCATCACTGGTAAGTTCGACATCCGCCCGTTTATCGGCCCCGACGACAAGCACTGGGCCATCTATTACATGGCAGCCACAAAGGTCGAGTAGCTGGTTGTTTTTCTACGCGGAGACGTAACGACGCAAAACACTACCGCGTTTTTCGCGTTGGTCGTTGCAACAATTCAGTCGCATCGTTGGGCCGTGCGTTGACGATCGTGTGCCGGCCTGTTTCTTTTTCTGTGCGCTGCTTTGCGACTTGGCGTCTTTGCGTCAAAGTCACTACTCGTCCGACTTGCCCAGCCCCAACTGGTCGAGCCACCGCCGACGCGGCTTGTCGCCATTGCCTAGTGCGAGTTGTTCGCGAAGCGATTCGAGTTCGATTCGCCAGTTCGCCAGTTCCGTTTGTTCGCGGGCGATCTTGGCGCGTGCCATACTAAGTTCTAGTTCGCCTTCGCGAAGTTTGTCGTGCAACTCGGCTTCGAGCGCCGCTAAGCGTTGCCGTTGTTGCTGGATGTGCTCGTCGGCATCGACGGCGGCCGCAAGTCGTTCGTCGTCTTTTCGGTCGTCGCGGCTATCATTGATCGCAGTCTCGCGCGAATCGGCTGCTTCGCGTACTTTGGCAGCGGTGCGTTCGAGCTCGGCTTTCAGTGCGGCCACTATTTGATCGGTCTGCTTGACGACCGATTGGATTTCGAGACGCTGCTGTTCGCGTGCGGCATCGACGTCGGTTTCGCCTTCGAGGCTGGCCAGCATTCGCCGTTTTTGCGACTCCCAGTCGAGGCCATCACCTAGGTCGACAGGTGCCGGCGCTCGCTCGCTTAGCTTTTCCTTTAATTGTTCGTTTTCGCTGCGGAGCGTGCGGAGGTCGTCGATTGTCATCGCGAGCCGTTGCTCTAACTCAGCCACGCGCTGGTCATCGGGAGCCCCGTTCAGGGCAGACTCATTGCGACTGGCGATTTCGCATTCGAGCGTCGCAATCTGGTCATGAAGCTGTTGCCGCTCGGTGGCGAAGGCGTCGACTTCGCTTGTTGCTTGTTGCAATTGATTGTTTGCGGCGGCTTGCAACGATTCTAACTCGACGTTGCGCTCGCTTAGTGCATCGAGCCGCTGCTGAAGCTGTATCAACTCGTCGGCTGTGCGAGCCGCCGAATTCTCGGCATCGCTCGCGGCAGCCCACTTGGCCGAGAGCTCGTTGTTCTGCTGCGCCATTTCTTCGAGGGCGGTGTTGAGCGCTTCGAGCTTCGCACTCGCGTCGGCAAGTTCGCGCTCGCGCTGGGCGAGTGCCGCTGTGGCGTCGGCGGCAGCCGATTGTTCGGCGGAGTGCCTTGCTTCGTATTCTTTCGCTCGCGACTCGTTGACTTCGGCCAGTTGCTGGAGTTCCGTTTGATGTTGGAGCTTCAGTTCGGCGATCGCGTTGTCACGCTCGGCCAATTCGGCCGCGGTGGCCTCGGCTTGCGACCGTAGCTCGGCTGCCTCGGTTGACAGCCGATCGCGCTCGTTTCTGACCTCGTCGCGTTCGGCAGTCGCGCTACCAAGCTGAGCGAGCAAGTCGTCTTGCGAGGCACTCTGCTGCTGATTGAGTTCGGCAATCCGTGCGTCACGCTCGCTGAGCTCTTGCTGCAACCCAGATAGTTGATTGTCGCGCTCAACAATATCACCTTCAAGCGAATTGACGCGATTGCCCAATTCGGCGAGTTGGGCGTCGCGCGATTCAAGCTGAGCGCGTGCTTCTTCGTATTGGGTGATCAGCGACTGTTCGCGGACGGCCGATTCCTGCGCAATTTGCTCGCGTGCCTGCTGTACGGCGACTTCGGCGTTGGACGCCTCGGATTCGAGATCCTCGGACAGTTGCTTAGCAATCTCGTCGAGTCGCTCGGAAAAGCTGGTCTCCCAACGCGAACGCTGTTGCGACCCAGCTTCGATTAGCCGCCGCGCGTTGTCGCGCGCAGCACCAAGCGAGGCGGGTGGTGCGGCCAGACTGGGATGTGAGGTTTCCATACCGTTGATAGATCGTGGCCCGATTTTCGGGCGTTGCAGAACCAAGTGAAATCGTGGGGCGCGAGCCACGCAAACACGTACTGCCCCTACGTTTTATAGGCCGCGCTACGTCGGGGGTCAAAACACTTATATCACGATTGCAAAAAGGGCCCGCGAAGTCCGGACGGCCGTCGCAACTCCTACCGCGCATGCCGCGCATTCGTTACGAAGCGATTCCGTTGACAATGTTCTCAGGAGTTTCGCCGTTTAGCCTCGCCACCACCTGGCGGGCCACCCGCGAGCGCAATTCGCGCACCGCGCGTGTCGAATAGAAGGCCGCGTGGGGGGTCACAATCACGTGCGGGTGGCTGTACGGAAGCTGTGTCAGATCGGCCGGTTCGACCTCCTGTACATCGAGCGCCGCACCGGCAACGTTGCCCTCGGCCAATGCCGTGGTCAACGCGGCGTGATCAACAAGGCCGCCCCGTGCGGTGTTGATGAGAAAAGCCGTCGGCTTCATTTTGCCAAGCGCCACGGCATCGATTAGATGCTTGGTCTGGTCGGTCAACGGACAGAGCAACACCACAAAGTCGCTCTCCGACAGCAGTTCTTCGAACGGCAACCAGGTGACTTCCATCGGAACAGTGCGCGAGCGATTGTGGCCAACGACGCGCATTCCGAATGCGCTCGCACACTTGGCGAACTCGCTGCCGATCTTGCCGAGCCCGACGACACCAACCGTTTGGTCGCTCATTCTTTCGAGCGGCACACCGAGTTGAATATTGTATTCGCCGCGCTGTGTGGCCCGGTCGTAGACGTGAATCTTCCGGGCCAGCGCGAACATCAAGGCAAGCGTATGCTCGACAACCTCGGCAGTGCAATAATCGGGCACATTGGTCACCATGATGCCGCGAGCGGTCGCGTGAGACACGTCAATGTTATCGAGCCCGATTCCGGTGCGAGCGATAATCTGGCAATCTTCGCCAGCCGCATCGATCACGCGCGCCGTGACGGGAGCCCAGCAAGTGATGATCGCATCGACCCCGGCCGCCAACTCGGCGAGTGTCGCTTCGTCGCCCGTGGGCGAAGCGATCAATTCGCAGTCGACGGCAGCGAGAATCGACTGCTCGACCCCGAGGTCAGACCAAGGAAAATCGGTATAGAGTGCTTTGAACTTAGGCACGTGGTGGTTCCTGTAGTCGGTTGTCCATTGTCAGTCTAGCGCGCAAGCACAAACACCGTCATTCCCGCGCAGGCGGGAATCCAGAGAACAACCGTTGCCTCTAGATTTCCGCTTGCGCGGAAATGACGTTCTGCTTTCGCGAGTACATTTTCGCAATCTCCTTCGCAAAACTCTCCGCAATCGCCGAGCGGCGAAGGCTCAGCTTCGCTGTCATTTCGCCCGCGTCGATCGAAAATCCTCGCGTCAAAATAGCAAACTCGCGCGGCCGCTGGTGGGGGGCCAAATCGGCGACGCAGTCGGCAATCGCTTCGCGGAACAACTCGCGTACCGCCGGGTGCGACACGGCCCGGCGTTTCGACCATACCCATAACCGTCGTCGGCGAATTTCTTCGCGAAGCCGTGTTGGATTCGGCACAATCAGCGCCGCCAAGTGGCTCTGTGAATCGCCGCAGACAAAGGCCTGTTCGACCAGCGGCGAGGCGGCGAGGCGGGCTTCGACAATCGCTGGGGCAACCTTCTTGCCGGTCGACAACACGATAAGCTCCTTACGGCGGCCGACAATTCGTAAATTTCCACTCGGGGTCAATTCGGCCAGATCGCCAGTCCGCAGCCAACCATTTTGCAATGCCGCTGCGGTCGCTGCCGAGTTGCGCCAGTAGCCCATCATCACACTCGTCCCCCGTACCTGCAATTCACCATCGTCAGCAATTCGGATTTCGACGTTCGGCAGCGGACGACCGACCGTGCCTAGTTCGAAATCATCGGTCCGCGACATCGAGACCACCGGCGCGGCTTCTGTGAGACCATAGCCATCGGCCACTGGCACACCGGCCGCGGCAAACGTCTCGACGACGCGATCGGACAGCGGTGCGCCGCCGGAATAGCACCGCCGAATCGCTCCTCCCATGATCGCCGTCAATGGCTCGCCATTTTCAATGCCGGCGAGTTTCTCAAACAAGTAAGGGACTCCAACAATGGCCGTCGGTTGGGCAATTCGCAAATCTTCAAGCAGGTGCTCACGACCGCGGGAGAGTACCATCCGCGATCCACGCAACAGCCAGACGTTTAAGTCGCACGTGCGGGCATAGGCGTGACTGAAGGGAAGAATCGCCAGTCGCGTCTCATCGCCATCGCCACCAGCAGCGCGACTGACTGCTTCGGCGTTCGCGGCGAGATTCGCCCGCGAGAGCATCACACCAAGCGGGTCGCCCGTCGTGCCCGATGTGTAAAGCAGCGTGGCCAACTCGGGGGGGGACGCGATCGATGGTTCGCGAAGCGAATCGCGAACTGGTTCGCCATCGCGACCGATCACCAGCCGCGCATCGGCATGTTCGATGAGCCGATCGTTCATCGCGGGGGTATTGGCCGCGTGCAACGGCACATGCACCCCTCCGAGCGATGCAATGGCAAGGTCATTCACAATCCAGCTACGCGAATTCGGTCCACACTGAACGACGACGCGATCACCGGCACGGACGCCCAGCCCGGCCAGCTCACTCGCTCGCCGGCCGGCCAACTCGGCCAGATCACGCCAAGTGCTCCACGCCACCCGATCGTTCTCGATGACCCCCAGCGCAGGAGCATCGGTTCGTCGGCAAGAAATCTCGAACACGCCGTTATCCACTGGTCAAGAATTGTCGTCTCAAGAATCGTCGTCAGAATCGTCGTCGAATCACTGATGCCAGTGTGATTGAGTATGAGTGCTAGAAAAAGTCCCCCAGAGGAGTTCAATTCGGTGGAAGGTCTGTTATCGGACAGCGGCTTGGAAAAGCAGGTAAAAGCAACGGCGACCGGACCCACACGTGACAAAGTCTCTCACAAAACGAGCCCCGACGATTCCACTTGAACTGCGAGCCAAGCCATTGTCGGTTAGGCAAACCTTGCCGTTAGCAACAATTACCGATAAATCCTTCCGATAACCGCAAATTGCTGGCGCGTAACCGAGCGGTTCTGCTTATAATCCGACCAAACTTAGGTTGCGACGCTGGGGCACAGCGTCGCCAATTTTTGGCAAATTCTTTTTCTGGCGAAATCGGGGAGCACAATGGTCGAGAATCGATTCAGGCTTTTAATGGCGGGTTTTTTGGCGCTGATTGCGGCGGGCATGGGCTTCGCCGTGCGAGCCGCGCTGCTCAAACCCTGGTCAGAGGATTTCGGCTTCACCTTTACTGAGTTGGGGCAGATTACTGGCGGTGGTTTGTTAGGCTTCGGTGTCGTGATCCTGTTTACGGGATTCTTGCTCGACCTATTGGGCTATCGGGTCTTGCTGTTCATCGCGTTGGCATGCCATATTGTTTCGGCGGTGATGCTCTTCTTCGCCGTTCCGGTATACGAGCAGTTTGGCCAAGACGCCACTTACCAAGTTCTATTTTGGTCGACGTTCATTTTCGCCGTTGCGAACGGCATCTGCGAAGGAGTTATCAACCCGCTTACGGCGGCGATCTACCCCGAACAAAAGACACACTACCTCAACATCCTGCACGCCGGTTGGCCTGGAGGATTGGTACTTGGTGGTGCAATCGCGCTGTTAGTCGGACAAGGCATTCGTTGGGAAATCTTGCTCGCAACCTATCTCATTCCCTCGGCCATCTACGGCTACTTTACGCTAAGCGAAAAGTTTCCACAGACCGACGCGCAGAAGGGCGCGATTTCTTACGGCGGCATGTTGAAGGATTGCTTGGTGCCTTTCTTTCTATTTTTGCTAATCGTGCATGCGATGGTCGGGTACGTGGAACTCGGCACCGACAGTTGGATTACCAAGGTCACGGGCAGTATCCTCGAAAATGAAACATACGGAAAGTTACTGTTCATTTACACTTCAGCATTTATGTTCGGCTTGCGATTCTTTGCCGGACCGATTGTGCATAGGATTTCACCACTTGGGCTCCTATTCGTCAGCGCCTGCATCGGTGCCATCGGTCTATATTTCATTAGTGTCGCCGGTGGTCTTGCGTTGATGCTGCTCGCAGTCACCATTTACGCATTTGGAAAAACGTTCCTTTGGCCCACGATGCTTGGCGTGGTCGGCGACCAGTTCCCCCGCAGTGCAACGGTGGCAATGGCCCTGCTAGGTGCTGCCGGCATGATCTCGGCCGGCATGCTTGCCACTACCGGTATTGGTTTCAAACAAGACCGTTTCGCGTCCGAAAAACTCGTCAAAATGTCACCCGAGACATACGACCGTTTTAAGGCCGATAGAGAGAACAGCTTCTTGTCCTTTACGACGAAGGGACTCAACGGGGCAAAGGTAGGCGTTATCGAAGACGATGGCGAGAAGCTTGAAACCGATAAGAAACTCGCGCAAGAAGCGGACGAATGGGATACGGAAAAATACGAGAAGCTGCGCGAACTAGACGAGTGGTGGGAAGCAACTGAGAAGCCGCACGCCAATGCCGATAAGGACGCGGTAAAAGAAGCCGGCCTCTACGGCAGTCGCATGGCGATTCGCCTCACAGCACTCGTTCCGGCCACCATGGCCATCTGCTACCTGCTGATGATTCTGGGTTTTAAGGCCAAAGGAGGCTACAAAGCTGTCCCCCACGGAGAACCCGAAGAGACGCCCTATTAGTATATTTCGGCGAGCCGGCGACATAAGTCGCCGGCTCGCACCCACGTCACCCGAAACGTCAAGTGCTCTTCGACTCCATCTCCTCGGTAACCGCATCGGCTTGCTTTCGAAGCCGTTCGGTAGCCAAGGCGATGGGGCGTCGTGCTCGGCAACGACAGACAAGGGCGTGATTGACGAGGTTTCAGTGTATATGATGAACTGAGAGAACCGCCCCTACACGCCGATGACAAGCGAAAGCCAATCGCGAAACTCCAATCGCAAAACTCTGATTGAGTGGTGCGTTGGGTGCGCGATCCTTGCCATGCTTATTGCTCTATTTCTTCCCGCCGTGACATCACAGCCGCACGCGCGGCTTGTCAATAACGAGCGGGTTCTCGAAGCGGTCGATGGATCAATATCCGATGCTGGACTCGTTGAATGGCTTTGGCTTGCGAAGCCCCAACTGGTGGGCGCGATTGAAAAACCCAAATCCGACTTGCGTCCCGAAGTCGCACTGGCCGGAATTATCACTTGCGACGGACACGTCGAATCAGCGTGGCAACTCGCCCGCCAGAGCCAAGTGAGTCTCATCGCGCTCGCCGAGTCGATGCAGCACCTGCCCGACGCCGCGATGCGAATTGAGCTCTACCACTACTTGCTGCCAATGGCGGCCAGCGAGGCGCCGCCAATTGATGTGAATGGCGAAATTGACGATTGGTCGGCCGTTCGCGCCGCAGCGCTGCAGGCGATGGCACTCGTGCCGGCACGCGACGACGAAGTCGAGCGGTTGTGTGAAGCGATGGCCGATGATTCGCAGTTCTCGCAAGTGGTGGCTGATGTGCGGGCGCAACTCACCGAGTCACGCGACGTTTTCATTCGCAACTTTACGAAAGATTATCACTCGAACGATGCCAACACTGTGCTGAGCGATGACTCGCGGGTTTCGTTACCGCGTGGGCGGCGGCTGTTTCACGAACTGTCGTGTCACAAGTGCCACAACATTACCGGGCCCGCCAGTCCGCTGGGGCCCAGTCTCGCCGAGGCGAGTTTTCGCACCGACCCGAAAGTGGTTTTCGCGGCGATCGCCGATCCCGATGCCGAAGTCGTGGGCGCGTACCGTGAGCATCTGCTGATTGCGGGCGGACGTGTTTTGACCGGTTCGCTGATCGAGCGGACCGACGATTACGTGGTGATCGTCACCGACCCGCTGGGTGACTGCGTGCCAATCAAGATCGATCGTCTCGATCTCGAAGAGCCCCCCAGCGAATTGAAGTCGTCGCCGATGCCGAGCGGGATGGCCGATGTGTTGACGGCGAGTGAACTGCGTGACTTGGTGATGTTCGTCGCCGCGCGGGGGCGGCTGGATGGTTGGCCGTAGTGGTTACAACACGGAATACGCCGCGATCCGCCTACGTGCATGTGCCATTTTGTCGGCACCGGTGCGGTTATTGTAATTTCACGCTGGTAGCCGGGCGCGACGATCTGAAGCCAGCCTATCTTGAAGCGATTGCCAAGGAATTGGGGGGCGAGCCTCAGCCGGTCGATACGCTCTATTTCGGCGGTGGCACCCCGACACAGTTGTCGCCGGGCGAATTTAGGGAGTTAAGCCAGTTCGTTCTCGCGCGGCATCCATTCGCGGACGACTACGAATGGACCGTCGAAGCCAACCCAGCCGATTTGAGTAGCGACTACATCGAACGACTCGCCGAGTTGGGTGTCACTCGGTTGAGTCTTGGTGGCCAATCGATCGACGAAGCAAAGTTGCGTCTGCTGGAGCGCGATCATCGCGCGGGTGATATCACACGAGTTGTGCGATCAGCCCACACCGCGGGCCTCGCTGTCGCGCTCGATTTGATCTTTGCCGCGCCGGGCGAAACAATCGAAGGCTGGCAGCGCGACCTCGACGCCGCGATAGAGCTGGATGTGGGGCATGTTTCCACCTACGGCCTGACCTTCGAGAAAGGGACACAATTTTGGAATCGCCAGCAACGTGGCGAGTTGGTGTCCATCGATGAGTCGCTAGAGTTAGCGATGTACGAGATGGCGATCGACCGGCTCGGTAGCGCGGGATTCGAGCATTACGAAGTCTCGAACTTTGCCCGACCCGGCAAGCGAAGCCGTCACAATCAGGTTTATTGGTCGGGCAACGGGTACTGGGCTTATGGACCGGGCGCATCGTGGTTTGTTTCGCCCACACGGGCCACGAATCATCGCAGCACGACAACGTGGCTGCATCGTATTTCTCGGAACGAGTCACCCATTGCGTTCACGGAAACATTGACTGACGAACAATTGGCGCGCGAGCGGCTCGTATTGGGGCTGAGGCAACTGGTCGGTATCGACACCAATGTGTTTCACCAAGCGACAGGATTCACGATCGATCAATTGGCGAAATCATCGATCGACAAGTTTTGTCGGCTCGACTTGCTGTTGCGCGAGGGCGAGCGTCTCCGACTGACGCATCGCGGACTGATGGTCAGCGACGCCATTTGGCCAGAGCTACTATAACGCTGCCGAAGCGCGGGGGTTGCCCACTTGGCCACGGGCGGTACGACCCCAGGCGATTAAAGCGGCGACCACGATGGCGATACCTAACCACACAGGCGAGAGCAACGCCCACAGCCCGACGCCAACGAATGCGAGCAGTAAGTAAGGGCGGTCGGTAAGCCATGCCGCGACCGGCTTGCACATGACCAGACCGACGACGAAAACGACGACCAGCACCCCAGACCACTTCGCGTTTTCGACTTTTTGGAGCTCGCGTGGCACTGAATGCGCGACTCGCAGTTGCGCGCCCGCGACGCTATAGGTTGTGTAGTCTTCGTTGGCCATTTCAGTGCCGCGAAGAGTGGCCAGCAGCTCTTCGCTCGTCAGTTGGGTCTCGAGTTTTTCGGCCGCTGCGACCAGCGAATTCGAGTCGTTTTGGTCGTCGAGCTGCGAAACTAACGCGGCCTTGTCGTCGGCGACCCGCGTTGTCGATTGCAATTGTTGTTGCAGTCTGAAGGTCTGTTCGGCCCACCAATCCTTCCAGGCGGTGGTCGAACGACTTGGCTGCCGCGCCGTGCCGCTGGCGATTTCGTTCGACGCATCGACCCAGCGGCTGAGCAAAACCGTCGCGCGATCGCGCGGTGAAACGCGAGTGGCGTCGACCGGTTGCCAGCGAGCTTCGGTCGAGCCGTTCTCGATCGACCACAAGCTGGCGGCCATCGTGGAATTCGTATGGTCGCCGACCAATTGCGGAGCCTCGATGTTGGTCACCTTCGAATTCAGCTTGTCGACCGATTCGAGCGTTTCGATGTCGATGACATGTGGTAGTGAGGCCGGACCTAGCGACAAAAGATAGGGGCCGTCGGTGGTTTGTTCGACGAGCGTCGGATGCCCGTCGACCCTCAAGGCAATCAGTTCCTGTCGGCTTGAGATAGCGATCTGGCACTCTTCATGAATCGACGGATAGAGCAGCAACCGAGATTGCAACTTGACACTGCCCACCGCATCGAACGTCGCACGGTGGTGAGCCGATGCGAGGCGAATGGTCGTTTCGACGGTCGATGTGCTGCGCCATTGTGCTGAGAATCGCCCAGGGGCAGCAATCTTGGCAATATCCCACAACTGTGGATCGCAACGCGCCGCTAGAGTCGTTGGCAACTCGACGGCTTGGGTGCCGCGAAAGTTCCAATTGCCGGTGAGCGTCGATTCGTGCGGGGTGGCGAGCCAGTGCGACGTGCCTCGCGCGCCAACATAGCGTGGCAGCCGCACATCGACGCCCCCCGTGCTGCTCGCCGGTGCTGCATAGCGAATTCGAATCAAGTGACTGGACTCTGGTGCCATGGCTTGTGGAAATCGTAGCTTTACCCGCTGTGTATCGCTGGCCGGCTGTTGTTCGACATTGACGTAAGCGGGAGGCTCGACGTCGAAGGGTCCGGCAACGTCCGCGGGTAGCTCGACGGTGAGTTCGACGAGTTGACCTTTCATTACGTCAACGACCGCCAGATTTTCGACTTGCCACGGAGTCGATCCCGCTTCGATGCGATGTAAGTTTTGCACTCGGTAGCGAAGTTGATTCGAACTCAGTTTGAGCGGCACCGACATTGAGACGGCTGCATCGACGCGGTAGCTGCCGACGGGATAGGCGACCCATTCGGCGGGCGTCGTTAGGGTCGACTCGCCAAGCTTCGTGATGCCCTCGATGTCGGGCACTTCGACCAGAAGGCTGGGGTCGCAGTACAACACCACTCGCTGCGACATCGAAGCGTTACCCAACGCTGCCAGCCGTGGCAGCGAAAAATGGCTGCCATCGGCGAATTCTGCCGTCGCCTCGATACGCAACCGATAAGCTTGTTCGACAGGTCGCTCAAACAGCACGACCAGCCGCGTTTCACTGACACGGTGGAATGATAGTGGTAGTGCTCCGCTGCTAGAACTAGCTGTCACATGGTCGATGATTGTGTCGGGCGAGACGCGAAACACCTGTCGTAACCGGGGCCAAGAAGGCTCGCTGAAATCGGTTTGATAGCGAATCTTACAACTCCTCGGCTGGCAGAATAGCCGGATGGTCTCTTCGGTCCCCGACAGCACACTGCGAGGCGTCACAGCCAACTGAATAGGCTGTGTGACATCGCTCACATTAGCCGCAAAACGCAGCCGCGGAGAAAGGTCAAAATCACCTCCGCGAGTTTCTAAGAAATCGTCGGCGTCGATCAACGCGACGCTCGTCGCAACATTTTTCAACGAAGCATCGAGCGAGTCTTCGCAAATGACTCCGATCAAGTGGCTACCCCGGCAACCAACCGGAAGTTGACGAACCGGCAATACAATCAGCCCCACGGGTTGGTTGCGCTCGATGGTGAGGCGCACACGCAGTGGTCTCTCGCCTTTCATGGCCGCGATGACATCGTCGGCGTTGATCACGACGTTTCCGTCGGCATCGATTCCCAGAGGCTTCTCGATGACGTTTGTAGCGGCGTTGGCGACCAATACGGCCGTGGCGGGAGTCGCGAGCGGGATCAAGAGCGGGCGCGTCGCGTCATAGGCAGTAAGGCTTAGCTGCATATCGATCGTTGTCGAATCGCCTGTGACTTGCACCAGACTGGTGACGGTCGCGCGTGCCGACGACGTGGGGGGCGACAGCGCATCGGTGGCTTGCCAACTGAAGTCAACTTGCCCTGCCGTTTTCAGGGGCAACTCGACCGAATAACCCCCAGCCACAGCGTTCTGGGCCGTAGCGACGCCATTCACTCGCAGCTCGCGCAATGTGCTGGGCGAGTTAATCGTCGCGCTCGCCCGAGGGACGGGGGGCAAGGAACAAGTCACCGAAGCTCGGCCATCGTTGATCGCCACCGCTTGCGACGCTTGGAACACGACCCGGTAGTTTCCCGGCTCGGGGACCACGAAGCTCATTTCGTTATTTTCGGCATTCCACGCGATCGGTGCCGGAATGCCGCTCACTCGCGCCGTGGGCTGCCACTTGGCTTGGCCACGATCGAGCGGCAACACGACTTGGCAATCGCTGCGGTAGGAGGCCAGATCGATGGTCCAGCTTGTCATGACGGCAACGCCGCCCGTTCCGGCCAGGTCGACCTTCAGTCGCAGTGACTCGACCAAAAAGTCAGGGCCTTGTTGGCTGCGCTGCTGTTCGCTCTGCCCAATCATCTTCAAGAGTCGGGGGCTGACAAAGACTCGCTTGTCGGCAGCGGCCCCGCTGGCGTCGCTGGGAATCAGCACTTTTTCCATGTCGGGCGGCTCAGCAAGTGAGGTCGCTGGTGACGCGACGGCCAGCAGCACGATAGCGATGCTGGCGACGGGGGCGACGGGGGTCACCCATGATCGCCAACGCCAACCGGCACCAAGTAACAAACCAATCGCAGCATAGGCACCCATCGTTGCCGGTTCTCGCGGTGCGACGAAAGTGATTAACAGAACGCAACCAAGTGCGCACGTCCACCAGCGAATGGAAGTCGACAGATAAAAACCAGCGAGCATCGCGCCCGCCAGGGCCATCAGCCCAATGAGCGACTCATGTCGGCTGTCGTCGATGCGAACGCTCGCAACCGGTCCCCCGAGCCGTCTCAACGAAGTGGTGTGCCAAGCCCGCTGATCGGCCACTTCATCACTATCAATCGCGGCTGCGGTCGCAATCAGCGGCCAAGTCGGCAGCAACGACATTTTCGTCGATTCGACGAATGAACCCGGAGTGTGACCGCGCACCGACAATGTCGTTGGCAATACGATGATCCACTCCGAATCGAGCAGCGGTGCGTCGATCTGTGGCCAGGGGGCCAGGAGTGTGCTGCCCAATAGTGCTCCCGAATCGGGGAGCTCGAGCTCCACGACGATCGTCGACTCGCGCTGCTCGGGACTTAGCCGAAGCGTGAGAGTCGATGTGCCATCGGCAACCACGATGGCCTGATCGCCGATTCGGTAGCGGATTGACTGCGCTTGGGCAGGGAGCTGGCAGGTCAACGTCGCGGCCGACCTATGCCGAATTGTGGCCGAATAAGCGTGCAACGACGGACGATAAGGGGCGTAGCGAGACTCGAGCCGCGCCTCCGCCACAACGACGGGTGGCGTGACTGGTGACTGGCGCTCGTGCGACAGTTGCAAACTGGGCGATTGTTGCTGGTTGCTGCTGACTATTAGCTGTGGATCGTAGGTCCAGCGAGCGATCTCATCGCCGCCTGCTAGTTGGTCACGACGCAACATGTTGGTCGCGCGACTCAACTCCTGAGGCAGATAGGCGATTGACTTTAGACCATCACTTGCAAGACCAACCGTCGCCTGCGTGGCCGAGGTACCGAGTACCGCCGCCAACGGCACACTCCACTTGGCCACCTCGCTTTCGGGCAACACGATGCCCAGCCGGGCAACGGTTTCGGTTGGCTTCGCCAGACGGACTCGCCACAACTGTCCGTCGCTAGGCAACTGTCGTTTGGCATATTCGTCGGGGGCCACTACCTCGGCACGCAGCGACGACTGGGAATCGGCATCGAACCACCGCGCCGCGGGATCAATCGGGCGTGAAAAGTAGACTTCGCAGCGGTCGATCGGTCCTTGTGCCGGTTCGCACTCGATGTCATATCGACTCTGCCAGGTATTGTCGAGCGAAGTAATCTGCTGGACAATTTTCGACCGCAACTGCGACTTTTTCGAGTCAATATGAACGCTACCGCCTCGCAATGATTCGTCGAGATTAATGACCTTGGCTGGCAAGCCGTCGCCGAACAACGCCAGTTGTCGTGTCGAGAGATCATCGGGAGTTAACGTTGGAATCGAACCAGCAATCTGAATTTCGAACCCTTCGAAACTCGTGACTCCAAGCAATTGGTTTTGCGCTGTCGATGCGATCAACTCCACCGGCAACAGCCTATCGAGGGGCAACCACTCGGCGCGGGCCGATTTACCAAGCCGCGACGTGATGCGAACGACACACTTGTCGTCGACTTCGGCGAAGGGGGCCTCATCGGGGGCCACAACGGGAGCCTCGTACGGGGCACGATCAAAGGCGACTTTATCGGCGAGCGAACCCGAGAATTGCAGCACCAGTCGACGTTTGCCAGCGAATTCATCGACATACCAATCACGCAGTCCCGACGATGGTTCGGTCGTCACTGACTCGATGATCCAATCGTCCCCCACCTGGGCCTCGATTTGCGGTGGCAATCGCAAATCGAGGCTATCAATTTTCCAAATCGTTTCGGCGTCGGTCCCTGAACCCGATAGCACGACACGATGACATAGATCGGATTCGAGCCGAGGCAGTTGCATCTGTGCCAAGACAATACACCGTCCGCTTTGAGTGACTTTTTGCCAAATCGACTGATTGGCCACACCCTCTCCGCCAGTCGCTGGCACGGCCGACTCACCTCGCGTGTCGGAAATTCTGATCGAATCGTCTTGTTCGACGATAATTTTTCCCTCGGTCCACACAACCCCGCGAGGCACCGGCTGGGGAAGCTCCAACGATTGGCCCAGCGGCAGCGGCACCCAGGCTTCGACAACACAGACTCGCCGCGGCGAGCGCTCGGCGCTTGCCGGAAACGTCGCCACGATGCGGCCTGGCGATGCGCTGCTGGATTGACGGAATTCGATTGGCACCCCGTCGATCGATACCGCCGTGACGGTGAGCTTCTCAGGAATATCGAGCACGAGGCTTTCGTCGCCTTCGGGGGCGTCGTCGATTTCGAAGCGCGCGGTTATCCGGTCGCCGACGAGCGACAATCGATGCTCGATCGTCTCACGCATCGGAACAACAACCGAAGCCGGAGTCGCCGCCGATTCGGTGTCAACAAGTCGCAGCGCCAGTTGTGTCGTGGGAGCGACCGCCAACTTTGCATTCCAACCGCTCGATGTCTCGTCGACACTCGTCACCAACTGTCCCGAATACGAATCGATACGGTATCCAACTGGGTACTCAACTTCAATGTCGACGGTGAGCGCGTTGGTCGCGGGCAAACTGACGCTACGAATATTCTCAGCCACTCGTTGGAGTGTCGTCGACCAACTGATCTCGATTGGCGCGGTACATTGGCACAACAAGCGGGGGGCGGGCTTCGCAGAGGTGTCAAGTTGTTCGCCAAGATGATTAGAGTAACCGAGTGGCACTTTGTCGCCCGTAGCTAGGTCGCGTGCTTCGATCAATCGCACACCGCTGGCCGAAATTGGCAGCCATGCGAGATCTGTTTTCGCTTCGCCCTGCTCTGCTATTGCTTGGCTCTGCTCTGCTTTCGCTTCGCTCTGCTCTGCTTTCGCTTCGCTCTGCTTTGTTTTCGCTTCGCTCTGTGCCGGTTTCAGCAGCAGAGTTCCGGTCACACTACCGTCGGGGGCGACTTTGACGCGATAGCTCGCAATGGCGGCGAGCGCAACTCGATCGTCCTGGGCGGGCCGCATGAATTGTTCGAGCCGCGTCCGATCGACCGGCAGATAGGTTTTGCCCTCGGTTGGCCACACGGCCAGATCGTCGGCCGGGACAAAAATACGCCTGAGCCAAATTTCATTGGCATCGCCGGCGACCGCGTCAATGCCGCCAAAAGCCGCGACGAGAGCGGCGAGCAGAGACAAATTTCGCAGGACGAAGTTCGACTTCATGATTGCTCTCACTCGCCGGCCGGTAGTGATACGGTGGGGGCATTCGACGAAACAACGGAGCCGAGTGACAACGGATAGGATTCGCCTAGAGGACGTGAGACGAGTGACGAACCGCCCGCACGAATCGTCGTTGCTGGCCGTCGCGCTGCTGGTCGAAGGGCCAGACGTAACATCCAGCCGACGATGCCAAGGATTCCTCCTAACACGGCCGCGTAACCAACGATCGAGGCCATCGTTGGATAGGCTAAGCCGACGATCGTGCCGACAAGTATCGCCGGCAACAAGAAGGCGGGCTGCCTCAACGATGAAACGTAAGCCAAAGTCAAGATCAGCGCAAGAACCACGCTCGACACGATTGCCACGAGCCACAGTCGGTGAGCGACGGTCGCCTGATAAACTCCAACCGAACCATGCGTAGCGAAGACAAAAGAATTCTCGCCCTCAGCGGGGGGGCGTCGGGCGACGGCACCGAGCTGGGTTTCGAGCTCCGTTGTGTCGATTCGCGAGTCAGGTTGCCAGCCACTGCCGGTGAGCTTCCAGTCGTAGTCGGGCGTGAGCTCGCGGCCATGCTCGATAACCATTAGCCCGGCCGGAGCCACAAGTTGCCAATAGGTTTCGACATGCGAATCGTCTCCCAAAACGCGAGGCGAATCGACTCGCGTCGTAAACCACGACGCCAATGGAGCAACTTGTCGGAAACGCAACTCGAGCGTGTGAGACTCGAGTGCCACCCCTGGATCGAGTGGAACTTCGACTTGTTCGTTATTGGTCGATTGGTTTTCGACCGGTTGGCCATCGAGGGTCAACTCGACTTCGTCAGCCAGCACTCCGACGGGCAATTCAACGCGAAGTGCCGTGTCATCACTGCGGACTGCGAAGACAAATCGCTGTTGTCGCTGGGTCGACGCCAGCCAAGTCTGAATCCACTGTTGGTCGACAAACGTCATGCCAGGCTGCGGCGTGTCGGCTTCGATCTTCGTCAATTTAATGAGTGTTTGAGGCGACTCCGCAATGTACTGGGTCGTACTTTCGGCGGCCGAACTGGCATCGTCGACACGTTGCCAAGCATCGTTCGACGACGTGCCCGTTGCGACTTGCCAACTTTCGCCGGTCTCCGATCCAATGAACAGCCGTTGAGCCGACCTCACGACCTGCTGCGGGACAATAACCGGCACAACTTCTGTCGCCATTGACGAGCGCGGCACGCGGTATGCGAACCGAATGCGAAACTCGCCACGTTGAAGCCTCCCAAGATCGACGTCGACGATCGACGATGCTGCCGAGGTGGGTTGCGCTGTTGCTGAGGAGTCAGCTTGATCGGGCGACGGTGCCGTCACCGAATAAAATAAGGGAACACCGAGTTCGTCGTCACTACCAGGCGCGAATTTACTGCCTAATCGCAACATTTCGACCGACAACTCTGTTGTCGCCAACGCGGGCGGAATCGAAAATTGAAGCGATTCGATCGCTTGATAACGAACATCGAAACGAAAATCTTGAGCGACTCGCGCGGTGTCGGCGTCGAGGGTTATGGTCACCGTGTCAGCGACCGTCGTTCGACCCGGTCGCAGAGCGACGTTTGCGGCGAATTTCAGCTCGGGCGCAAAACCGCGATACTCAAACTGTTGTGTTAGTAAGCCCTCGGCGTCGTTGTCGCCGTTGAATTCGCGTGCCTGAGGGACCAAGCCCAGCATTTCATCGGGCTCGGGCGTGACTTCGAGCGCATCGCTGGCAACGACCGATAACTCGCTTGCCGCCACGGTAAGCCCTTCAGAGGCAACCAGCGACGGCAGCAGAAACTCAAGCTGTTGCGGTTTGCCAAGCATTTCGGGTGGGATGTCGCGAGTGACCCAAAACGAAACACGCACCTGTTGCGCGGTCGGCTGAGCCGTCGGAAAGCCCGCCGTTCCGTCGCGGTATACTTCCCACTGGGCATTGTCGAGCCCGGTCACCGTCGGCAAGTTGGCGGCCACTTGCCAGCCATTCAGATCAAACAGCAGCGGTGACACTCGCCCACTCGCAACGCTGTAATCGACCGTTATTTTCATGCGAATTTGTTCGGGCTCAAGGAGCAAGCGATAGCTGGGCTCGGCCGTCATACGCACGTCGCGGCGCAGCAACCGCGCTTTCAGCGACCACGGCTGGCGAAAGTACTCGAAGGCGGACGTCACACGTTCGTTGGCCATGTCGGGCGAGAGTTGATCGCGTCCGATTTGCTGGACACCGTTTGACGAGTCCAAACGCAATTGCCAGTTGTCGTCGACTTCTAGCGCGATTTCACCGAACTGCCGTAACGCTCCCAAGACTTCGAATCCAGCGAACTCGATGAGCTGGTCGCTGTCGTCCGACGACAGCCCGAGTGGCTGTTCGGTCGAGAGGGTGAGTGAAACAGGGCCTTCGGTCTCTTCCAATTCCACGTGCCACACTTCGCCCTCCACTCCGGCGGCGTTTTCTTCACCTTCTTCGTCGCGAACGACGGACTTGATGAGCCCCGTTTCCGAGTGACTTTCGAGCTTGGCATTGGGAGGAAGCCTGACCTTGAAATTCAGAAAGCTGCCGCTGTAGCTTTGCACCAGCAATTGGGCTTCGCTACGGACGCTGCGACCGTCGATGGTGGCTCGTATGCCCCCTGCAACGCTCAACACCGACTCAAGTTGATTACCTTTGACCGCCGGAAGCCGCCACGAAAGTTGCAAGTCACCGGCAATGCCGGTCGCTTCGATTCGTGTAGCTCCACCTGCGACGAAGCTTGTCTCGACGACAACACCGGTGGTTGCCTCGACCTGTTCGAGTCGTGACTTCGCAACAAGCACTAGGGAACTCTTGAGTGCGCGGGGGAAATTTGCCCGCAGTGTCGTCCCCGATTCGAGCTGCCGCAACGGCAGCAACGCATCGACCGCAATCTCGAGCGTATCACCCTCGACGCCTTGGCACCGCGCGACGTAGCCACCCCGCTCGGCATCGTATGTCATTGACTTGAATGGGGGGTTCGCTGTCGGTGTCTTGGTGAGCGGTGCAGCGGCAACTCCCAGCGGAATCTCGACCAATTCATCCGTCATCAAGCGGATCGTGTAGCGGCAATTGATCGCAACAAAACTGTCGGCAATTCGGCCGGTGGCGTGAATGGCCTCCATTTCGTAGCGAGGCGAAGTCGCCCCCGGGCGCGAAGCATCGCCCCCTTGCTGCGTTTCGAGGGCGGCCAGCAATTGCTCGTAGGTCAGGTTCAAGACCGGCTGCAAATTGCCATCGGCGTCGGGCAACAAAAACGTGTCGGGACCAAGCTTGATGGTCGGTTTACTCTCGGGTGTCGTGGTATCGCCAAGGGTAGTCTCGTTAGACTGACCGTCATCGATCGGGGGCGACACCGCGGCGGGTTCGCCATCGGTCGCTTCGTCGACTGGCATGTCCGTAAAAGGGACTGGCGTGACCAATGGTGGCTGCGACAAAGTTCGAACCGCGCAACCCAACGCCACCCAGATGCACAGAGCAACAGGGGCAATGCGAAGCAAAACCCGAGCGAAAGCGTGCCTGGCGTTTAGAGGCCGGGCATTTGGGGGCTCGGCGATTAGGGAATGGGCGAATACGCGCATCACGTCATCGATCGACAAGTGACAGTGTAGTTTGGCAACGTAGTTTGAACGGGAAGCCTGACAGTGTAGTAAGGACGTGCCGCTAATCGACCACGGCGTCTGGCCAAGATCGCCAGTTGCAACCTTCGGCTCGTTTGGAGGAGTGAAACGGGTCGCCTCGCGACTGGCACTGCCTGGCGCGCGCCGCAACCTCTCTCTATATTACCCATGCCGACACCGATACAGAAGCTGCGATTCGTCAAATAGCGCTCATTCGCATTTTACCGGAGTGCGTCAATCAGCAATTCGCCCAGTTCGGCATGCAACGATGGTGTCGATGCGGCGCGGAAATGCGGGTTATAGAGCTCGAACGGCTCGCCCCTGACGCCCGTCACCACTCCCCCGGCTTCGCTTACCAAAAGAACTCCGGCGGCCACGTCCCACGGGAAAATCTGTGCAGCCGTGAAGGCGTCGAGCCTTCCGCTTGCGACATAAGCCAAGTTGAGCGCCGCCGAACCAGTGCGGCGAACTCCCCGGCAAGTCGTCGCCAGCGCCACCAAGCTTCGCAAATCAGGAGAATCGTGCCTCACCGTGGCGGGCAGACTCGACGCAACGAGTGCATTGGCTACGCTTTCGCAATCGCTCACGCGAAGCGGCTGACCATCGAGATCGGCCCCCTGCCCTATCGCCGCCGTGAATAGCTCGTTCTTGACCGGGTCGAAGATGGCGGCCGCGAGTAGCGTATTACCCAAACAAACGGCGACTGACACACACCACGCCGGAAATCCATGGACATAGTTGGTCGTGCCATCGAGCGGATCGACGATCCAGCAATACTCGTTTTCGCCGGGCCGCAAATGGTGATCGGACTCTTCGCCGAGCAACGCGTGATCTGGGTAGCGGAGGGCAATCGTTTGGGCGACTGCCCGCTGGGCGTCGACATCGGCATCGGTGACCAAGTCGTGGCGATTTTTTTCTCGAACTGAGAATCGCCCCCGCCACGAAATAAGCACCTCTCCAGCGACGATCGCGGCTGCTTTGGCGGTCTGCCTTAGACCGCGTAACTCGTTACCGTGCAAGATGTTCGGTGAATCGGTCATGCTGGTTGAGCTTACCGAATCAGTGCCAGTGTGTCGACTGTCGCACTGCCACTCCGCGGGGGACTTTGCCAAGTCGCCCGAAATAAAGAAAAAAAGTCTGGACAACGCTATCAATATCGGTAATATTAGAAGTTAGAGAACAGTCTGTGAGGTTAATAACTGCGGTAACGACCTAAGGTTATTGTTCGATCGGTGTTCAAGCTGCGAATTCGCGGTGGGCGATTGCCTAATACTTTTCATCCATTACGAACGAACATTCGGCCTCTTCTCTGTTCCGGCCCCGTCGCTTCATCCTTGTGATGTTCGGCGGGGTTTTTTATGCGCTTCGCCATCGATCGATGCCACGGCCTTCGTATTCGGCCACGTTTTATTTTTAGCGAGTCCGCGCTCGCGAACTTTGCGCCGGGCCGTTTGTGGACACTTCGGTTTTGCTTTACAGTTGGGGTTGAATTCCGCATCCCGTTGGCGTCCGCATGTGGCAGCTCGATAATTCCCACGCACTGTTCGATCATTCGCTCGCTCGAATCAGAATCGACGCCTCGCTGCCGGCGACCGGCGTCGTGCTGGCGCTGCCGATCGGTTCGGCTGTCGAACTTTGGAGAATCGCTCAACTGGCGAGTTGCTCGCTGAGCGAGTGTTACGCACGCGATAACGATCTCGTGGCGACCTACGAGCCGTCGAGTGATTTTCCGTTTCGCTCACAGATTTATTGGAGCATCGTCGAACAACACGATGCACTCGGCATTGAACTGGCCGTCTCGGTACAAACCGATTTGCTCGATACACACCCCGTGGTCGAGGTGAGTGGAGCCAACATAACCGACAAGTGCGACACACTTACGATCGACGACCATTCACTGGCAAGACTGTCCTTCGCCGGCACGGCAACGAACCTCGTCGCGACAGTTCACCCCACCGATGGTGCGGGCCAATTGAACGACGGAAACCATTGGCCACTCTTCTCGCACTTTCTCGAAAAAGGCGTCATCCGCCGAGCGCGGCTGTGGGCTGCGTTGCTGCCACGCGACGACATCGTGATGGCAACCGAGTTGTATCGTCACTTTCGCGACCAACCGCTGCCGCTCACCGTGTGACCGCCGACGGCGCATCGGGCAGCCGAACACTCGGGTCGGGTAGTTTTGGGTCGGCAAGCCTCGCAATGATCCGATTGCCAAGCCGTTCGACGACAATCGTCTCGCCGTTAAAAGGATTAACAGAAGCCGCTTCGAGGCCATCGCCACTCGCTTCGCAAAGCGCCACGTACCACCCAATCAATTCGCCATGGCTTCGCGCCAGTTGGGCCTGTGCAGCGGTCAACCCATCGGCGAAGGCACGATTGGCCAGCCACGCATATCGGCCACCATTGCTGATGGCAAGTTGACGATCGAGTTCGCGCAACTCGGAAACTCGCAGATGATAAGGCCGATCAGCAATTGCAATGACAGCCGCCATGTAGTCGAGATATTGAAACTCGTCGTCGTCAATAATCGCTTCGTCGGCTTCGCGAAGCTTTTCTAGGATTTTCTCTTGCCGCAACACCTTGCGCTCGTCCATCGTGACGACTAGCTCGATGAACCCTTTGCGAATCATCTCGTAGGCATGCATCGCGAGTGCTCGCTCGCCGACAAGCATTTTGCGTTCACTTGGCCAAGTATCGAGCGAATGGCCCATCGCAACCGACAATCGTTTGAGGTCGGCTTGTGTCGCACGTTGGTCGGTCGCGATCAGTGATAGCACAATCGCCGCATTGCCACGCAGCGACGCGGCTTGCAACTGGGCTTCGAGCATCGGTACTTCGCCCAACCGGTCGCACCAACGATAAGCCCGCACGAACTCGTCGATCGCATCGCCCAGATTGCCCGATTCGGTCGCCAGCGCGGCCGAGATCAACTGCAACCGGCAAGCCATGGCAGTCGCATCAAGAAAGTGGGTGTCGTTAAAATAGCCTCGCTCGAAATCGACGGAAAAGTTACACGACCGCATATCGCTGGCCGCGTCGGCGGCGGCGAGCGTTTCGTAGTGTTCGCGAACGAGTTGCTGTGCTTTGCGATGCCACTGTGGAAGGGGATCGTCGAGCAAATCAAAAAATACTGTTTCCACTTGCTCGGAGACCGAGGCAAAGTTTTCGTCGAAAGGAATCGCTTGCTTGAGCACCACGGCTCCGTTCTCGCCCGGCGTGACCGACCGGACATGCAAATCGCTGGGCAGTCCATCGGTCGTTTCGAGCGCGCGCAACGCCGCGCGAAGTTCAGGATGCGACGAGTTTCGCGTCCCTGGCAATTCGCCTGCCGCTTCGACGATCTCTTCGAGTGTCGGACGTGAGCCGCCACAACCAACGAAAAAAACCGTGGTGGCGACGACGGCGATGGCATTGTTGGCCAGCGTATGCAAAGCGAGCTCCATCAGCAGTTAACTAGATAGGGACTTCGCCTACCTTATCGAACTTGTCGGCGTTCGTCGCAAGATCGATCGCATTGCGGTACAATCGCTCGTTATGCCGAACGACTGCATCGCTAGCATCGAAATTCGCCTGGCCACCGACGATGATTTCGTAGGCATTTGGCCTATTTTTGCCGAAGTCGCGGCAGCCGGCGACACCTATCCCCACGCGGAAGACATCTCGCGCGACGAGGCGTTCGCCTACTGGATGCGACCACCGCGGGTGGCCTACGTCGCCCTCTGCGAGGGCGAAGTCGTCGGCATGTTCTATCTGCGGCCCAATCAAGAGTCGCTTGGAGCCCACGTCGCGAATGCTGGTTATTGTGTTGCTCGCGATTTTCGCGGGCGAGGCATTGGCCGAAAGATGTGCATCCACTCCATCGCCGAGGCACGACAGCGCGGCTATTTGGCAATGCAATTCAACCTTGTCGTCAGTACCAACGTCGCGTCAATTCACGTGTGGCGCGAGTGTGGCTTCGAGATCGTCGGCACACTTGACCGCGCGTTCCGCCACCACACTCTCGGGCTCGTCGACGCCTATGTCATGTACCAGTGGATCGGCGACTGACGACACACCTCGCTGCGGTTAGCTTTTCTTTGGCTCAGCCTTCGTCGTTTTCATTGCCGGCGAGTCGCCCTCGGCGACTCCGGCCACATGGCTGTTCGTGCTAGCAACGGTCGCCGGGCTGTCTTCACCAGCGAGTCGGGCGAGGGCCTCGGGGATCTCGACGCCGCCGATATCTTTCATCACCTGCAGCATCGGCGGCAGCGTGCCCGCCATGCCGCGCAGAAAGTCGGCCGTGTTGCTGCGGCCATTACTACCGCCGCCGTTCTCCCAGACCACCACTTTGTCGAACTTGATATTACTAATCGCCCGGGCGCTGGCGTCGGCCAAATTGTCGAGATGTTCGAGCATCATCAACTGGAACGCTTCCTTGGCACCACCACACGCCTCGACAATCGCTTTGAGGCCTTCGCCCTTCTTGGCGAGAATCTCGTACTGGCCGCGGGCTTCGGCTTCGAGCTTGGCGTAAATCGCCGACGCTTCGCCCACCGCTTCCAGGCGACGCTTCTCGGCTTCGGCCTCGGCTTCGACGATGATGCGGGCCTTTTCGGCTTTGGCGGGGGCTTCGAGCTCGGCTCGCTTCTCGGCTTCGACACGCTCGGCTTCGGCGAGGGCCGCCTTGGCCATCGCGCGGTTTTGTACCTCGATCACCGCCGCCTCGGCTTCGCGCTTCCGCGATTCACCCTTTTGATAAGCCTCGGCCTTTTCGACGAGCAACGTCGCCTGTGACTGGGCAATTTTCGCTTCCGATGTGTTTTCGCCATCGACCGCCGTGGCGTTGGCCTCAGCCACGCGAATACGTTTCTCTTGCTCGGCTTGCTTCACCTGCACTTCGCGCTGGAATTCAGCGGTCCGTTCACCGACCGTTTGCTCTTTGTCGAGTTCGGCAACACGAACAGCTTGCTCGCGCATCGCCTCGCGCGTACCGATCTCGCGAAGCTTCTGGGCGTTGGCGACTTCGACCGCTTTTTCGCGGTCGGCGTTAGCCACGCGAATTTCACCCTTGCGAAGTTCGTCGGCCACGTCACCGCGGGCTTGCTGAATCGCTTCGCTGGCAGCCTTCTGGCCAATGGCGTCGATATAGCCCGACTCGTCGGTAATGTCGGTGATGTTGACGTTAATCAGCACCAGGCCGACTTTCTTGAGTTCCGGCTCAACCGAATTCTGAATGTGTTGTAAGAACGCATCGCGGTCGCGGTTGATGTCCTGGATATTCATCGAAGCAATCACTTGGCGCAGTTGACCGAAGATGATTTCCTCGGCCTGCTTGCGAATCTCAGCGGTCGAAAGGTCGAGTAAGCGAATCGCCGCGTTGTTCATCACGTCAGGTTGAGTGCCGATTGCGACCGTGAAAACGCTCGGCACGTTGACGCGGATGTTTTCGATCGACAGCGCGCCGCGCAGCGGGATTTCGATTTGTATCGGTTCGAGACTGAGGTACTGGTATGACTGGACGACTGGCCACACGAACGAACCGCCACCATGGACGGTCTTTGAAGTTGCCCCGCTTTTTCCTCCCGTTCCAGCTCCGTAGATTACAAGCACCTGGTTGCTGCTACAACGTTTGTAAAACGTCTTAACGACTCCAGCGAGCAACATCAGGAGCGCGATGGCTGCAATAGCCAAACCACCGAGCCATCCGTACCAGGGAATGCCTTCTATTCCGAATAATGCAAGCGGTAGTGATGAGGTAACCATGGTCGTATTTCTTTCCTTATGCGTTGATGATCGTGTGTTGGTTTAACTCACAAGAGGTACGCCGACGCGTGCGACACGAACGGTGTCGTTGTTGATGATTTCGATGACTTGCACCGTTTCGCCAGTAGCAAGCTTATTGGTATCGGATGTCACAGCCTGGTATTCAGCTGTTCGGCCCTGCACGACAACATGCACCTTGCCAGCGCCGCTGTTGCTGGCCGGAATGGCAACGTATACCTTCGCAGGTTCGCCCAACGCATTGTCGATGTTTTCATTACCCGATGTTTGCAGCAATCGAAACGTTGCCTTGAACAACCAATAGACGCCGTATAGCGCGGCGGTTCCGGCAGCAGATGCAATCGTCAGTGAAACCGGCGGGGCCAATCCGGCTGACGATGCCGACATGCCCGCTAGCCCAAAAAACAATGCCGCTGCGGCCATTGTCCGCAGGGTGAAAATTTCTAGGATCCAAAAGCCGCTATCGTCGCCACCAAAGTCGCCGTCAGCATCGCCGACATCAAAATCGCCTCCATCGTCTGCGCCCATAAAGATCATGACGACCTGGAAGAGCAGCACGATTCCGCCGATACCGGCGCACCATAGGTAAACGCTTTCGAGCATGGCTCGATCTCCCCAAAAAAGACGACAGCTAAGTGTGCGTTACAGTGCCAGTTCTTCGCCCCTGATTGTCCAATCTTGGCAGAATTCGGGCACGCCGGTCGCGATGAGTAGGTCGATTGTAACGAACGTACGACGAATGTAGCCACCGTCGCCAGCCGGTGGATGGCGAATTGCATACCGCGCGCGGTCCACGCTCGCCGCGAGCGTGGCTACCTTTCTAGGTATTCGAGCACCCAGGCAGCCACGTCGATGCCCGTCGCCCGGCTCGTAGCCTGCCACCCCGGCACGGCGTTGACTTCCAAAATGGTCCACGACCCGTCGGGCCGGGCCAGCAGGTCGACGCCGGCGATCTGCGCCCCGACTGCGTCGACCGCGCGTCGGGCAAGATCGAGCACTTCGGGGGTTGGTTCGCACCGTTCAGCAACGGCACCGCGGGAGACGTTCGTTCGCCAGTCGAGCGGGTTTCGGCGGTGAATCGCCAGCCAGCGTTCGCCGACCCATAACACGCGCAAGTCGCTACCATCGTGAGGCACGAACTCTTGCAGATAGATGACCGCCCCAAGCTGCTCGAGCATCCGAAACGCCCGCAGCGCAAGGGCTTCGTCGTTGATGCGGGTAATGCCGCGTCCTTCGCCACCGAAGATTGGTTTCACGACCACGTCGGCGGCGAACTGAGAGAACGCCTGCATCGCCCCGTCCGCCGTCTGGCAGACGAGCGTCTCCGGCACCGGTAAACCGGCGCGAGCGAGTCGCATTGTCGTCAGGTATTTGTCGACGGCCGCCTCGATCGCCTTCGGCGGGTTCACCACTCTCACCCCGCTCGCTTCGAGCGCGGCGAGCGTGTCCATCCGAAAGACGACTTGTTCGAGCGTCCCCGGCGGCATCGTGCGGACCAGCACGACATCGAAATCGTCGAGCGGCAACCAATCACCGATTGCATTGCTTGCCCGAACGCCGACCTGTTCGTTCTCGACGTGCGACGTGATGCTGCTGAATTCAACCGGCACGATCTCATGACGACCACCGGCGGCGCGCTCGAGGTCGCGGAGATACCAACTTGTCGACGATCCGAGGAAAGCAATTCTCATTGGCTTGCCTGATCGCCATCGAAGAACGAACGCGCCAATACTTCGGGGGCGTAGGCGCCGAACCGGTGGGTATGGCCCGTATCGAGATTCACGAACGTCACCTTGGCAGGGCTAAAAAGCAGTTTGTCAATCTTGTAGAAATCGTTGTCGTACTGTTTGAATATCTGCTTGAAAGGCTGCCCATGATCGGCTGATGCATTCGACGGTGTGCGGGGGCCGATGTCTCGGAGCGTGTCGTCGTCGCCACGCACGTAGAGCACCGCGTGGCCGCCGTACAGAATCGCATCGTTCGTGCGACCGATACCTGTCAGTGGGTCGGCAGCGACGGGCGGCAGCGGGGCGGTCCCCCATCCGCTTTCGATGCGATGCAAATCGAAACCTAGTTCGTGCAGTTTATGCAATGCGGTCTCGACACTGCGGGCAACGACTTGCACGCCGCCCGCTTGGCTATGGGTCGGCGCGACCAAAAGCGTGAGCCGCTTGGCGTCAACGCCACACGCTACGGCGAGCTGTTCGCAAACCTCTTCGGTTGGCATCGTACTCGTCTCCAGCACACCAACCGCCACATCGCTCGACTCGCGGAGCCCCAACTCGTCGATCAACGATTCTTGCGATCCGGCCGCACGCATCGGGCCGGATCCCATCGCAAAAAAACCCTCGGCTCCGAGCGCCCAACCGGCGTATTGCGATCCCATACAGGCTGCCACGGGCCAGTCGGTGCGAACACTTACCAGCGGCAGATCGACGATACCGCGATCAGCCGGTGCGAACTCGACAATGCCTAAGTCAGCCATGCAGACAGTCGCGAGCATTCTCCCGGCTGCGAGTGAGCCCGGTCTGCTGATACCAAAATCGACAACGCGGCTCTTGCCGACGTGGGTGGCCTCAATTCGCATCTCATCGCCATTCTCAACGATTCGTTCGACTAAGCGAATCGCCCTGTTATTCAACTCATTCATCGCGCGACTTGCTAAGGGCTAAGAGACACGCACGATTATGCGATATCAGCGCGACTCGCGCAAGGCGGCGAGGCTCAAAGGTTCGAGGTCGCTCGGGCGAAACTGGCTCGCACGCACGAGCAACACACGTTGCTGCCGCTCGCCGCCGTCGTCGACGATGTGCAAGAATCCGCCAAGTCGACCGCGCGCGTCGGGCTGGCTCATAACAACCAACATCTCACCGGCGGCTAGTTCGCTGTAGATGTGCAGTTCGTCGAACACGGCCTTTTCTTGCGCAACGCTTTGCACCATCACTCCCGGTTGTGGCTGTTGCCACTTGAGTCGAGGCTCGCCATGCACCACTTCGGGAGTCACTTCGACGCGAACCCGCGATAGTCCAGCCGGCGCGGCAACAATCGCATACGCACCCCGAGCCTGCGCGAACGTCTCGCTCGCCGACTCACCCGCGCGCGTGAGCTCGAGCGTGACTTCGTCGGTCAGTTCGGTCGCTTCTTCTTGTTTGATCTTGCCTGGTTGCAGATGGATCAGATGACGCACAACGCGGGGGACTTCGATGAGTTTGAGGTTGGCCACGTTGCCCTTGTCGTTATCGGGCTTGGCATCGCCCGTCAGCAACTTCGTGAGCGCCGCCGGTGGAGTGCCGCTAATGACCCCGGCGCGCAATCCATTCTCGGCGAGTCGGCGACGGACTTCGACGGGGACGCGGTCTTCTTGAACCGATTGCCACAGTTCGTCGTTCATGCCGGTGTCGCCCCAGGGAAAACGCGCCCAATAGATATCGAGCGGAATCGCGTCGGGGGGGGCCTGAACCGCTCGCAGCAATGCGTGCTCGTCGCCTACGACGCTGCCATGGGGCCACCACTGGCAACCAGTGGCACTCACGAGCGCAACGACAAACAGCAGTAAACGAAACATTTGCGAATGCGATGGGGAGACGAGCTAGCACGCGCGCACTGCACGCGCGGGCGTAGGCTAGCGACACTTGGTCGGGGCGTCAATGCGAACGATCGTCGGCGTTCGCTACTGCTTGTTCGCTTCGCGAACAAGATGTGATAGCTGAGGCACAATGATTTTTTGCATCGCCAGTTCGACCGCTTTGACAGATCCTGGCATTGATAGCACGACCAATTGGCCGACCAATCCACCACTCGCACGGCTCAGCATCGCGGCCGGGCCGATGTCGTGGTAGCTGAGCATCCGCAAAAGTTCGCCATAGCCCGGCAGCGGTCTGGTCAATAGCGTCTCGAGCGCCTCGCAGGTGACATCGCGCGGCGCGATGCCCGTGCCGCCGGTGATGAGCAGCGCCTCGGCTTCTTGCCCCACTCGCACCAGCGAAACGAATCGGCGGATTGCGTCGATGTCGTCGGCCACAATATGGCGTTCGACAATCGTGTGGCCCGCTTGTTCGAGGTGACTCACAACCGCATCGCCCCCCCGGTCAATGGTCAAGTCGCGGGTGTCGCTGACCGTCAGCACGGCACAAGCCACCGGTTCGGGAGGCTTGGCGGCCGCTGCGCAGCCTGGCGTGTTGGGGAATGAATCATCCATCGCGGCGCAACTGACCGATGCTCGACTGAAAATACTTGCGGCGCCGCGTTTCGACTTGCTCGTCGTCGGCCGCCGCGGCGAGTTGCTTGAGGTCGGCCAAATTGGCTTCACACCACCGGCAACCAACCGCTTCGAGATGAAACGCCAGATAGTCGTTCTCGGCAGTGGACAGCACACCCAGCAAGTGGCTGCCAAGTTGCTCGCGGGTGGGACAACTGAGCCTCCGCCGACGCCAAATCGCCCCCACGGTGTGTACCCCCGCATCGCGGCGGCCAACGACCTCGGCCAGCGCGACTTTGGCGGCTTGGTTGTCGCGCAGTAGCCGCTCGATCTCGACCATCCGCGCAGGAGGAAGAGCTTCGTCGAGGAAGGCTTCGATTTCGTTGGGGGTGAGCATCGTTTGGCTCCTCTCCTCCGAGGGAGAGGCCGGGCGAAGGGGTTTGGGAAATGCAAATTGTTTCTTTGGCTCTGTGCCCTCAGTGACTCTGTGGTGAAATCCCTTAGTCGTTTTCGTAAAGCTCCGGGAAAATGTCTTCGTTTAGTTGTTGTCGCTTGACGAGCGTTCGTAAGCGGCCGAGGAAATCGCTCTTGAAGTTGGCGACTTGTTGTTCGCTCAGGCTAAGCACGTCGGCCGCTTCTTTGTTGGCGGTGCCGCGAACAAATAGCAGCTCGATGCAACGCAATTTGTTCCAATCACCACGCTCGCGCCAGCGGGCGATTTCGTCGGCGACGAGATCGGCGAGCGTATCTTCTTCGAGTCGACGGCGTTCGCTGCTGCGGGCCATGCTGCTGGCGGCTCGTCCCGATCCGGGCAAATCCCACGCGTTGCCATCGCTGCCATCGGTGGTCGACAGCGGCAAAGCGGGGCGGCGGCCTTCGCGCCGCAGGTGGTCGGTCAACTTGTGGGAAGCGATCGTAAACAACCAGCTCTCGAGTGGCCGACTGTCGTCGTAGTTCGGCAGGCTCGTCAGAAAGCCGATAAAAGTTTCCTGTACCACGTCTTCGCTGGCGGCCCTGTTGCGCAGACGACTATCAACGAACGCCAAGAGGCGTCCTTCGTATTGACCGATGAGCCGCGTCCAGGCGTCGGGCTTGCCGTGGCGGATGTCGTCGATCACAAGCTGATCGGCAGTCGGCATGGAGTGTTCACTGTCTCGGGGATGAACCGCAAAGCGAGGAGGCCGGATTGAGGCGACAGCCGTAAATCAGGCAACTGTAGTTGGCAGTATTGAGCGATTACTCCCCCAGCCTACCTACGCGCTAGGCGATCCAAGCGAGCAATCCCAACGCCCCGATTATCGCCACTGGCACGCCAATAAACAACCGCTTGGTATAGTAGCCCTTGGTGGCGGTATCGAGCCTTAACATACCGAGCACCACTGCCAGCAATCCGAGAACTCCACCCCCTCCCATTGCGACTTTGCTGACGCGATCATATCGCTGCGAAGTGTAGAACTGATTCAAAAGGTAGTTGTCGACGGTCGGGGTAAACTCCAATAGTACATGCTGGTTCCAAACCTCAAAACCGGTCTTTGTTTTCGACTGTTCGGCATATTGGTCGACGAGGCATTCGCTCATGACATAGGGTTGGGTGACGTCGATACTTGAAAGCCCAGCGGGCTGAGTGCCGGTCAATGTCTTAACTTGACGACAAACAGCGTCGTCAATTTTCGAGAGCAACTCTTGCTCGCATTCTTCGAGTGTCGCAAAGGGTCCTGCCGAAACTGTCCGCCGCACGACGTTGCCCGAGCGAAATAACTCTTGGTCAACCCATTCGGGACGCTCTGGCTTTGCTGGTTTGTTGGGTTTGTCGCCCGGTTCAGCCGGTGTTTTCTCGTCGGCCGGCTCGTCAAGCTCTACAACTATCCGTGGCGCGGTCGCGAAGTCCCAGGCTTCCGCCGTATCGCTTGCGACCGACGCCAGCGGTTGCGGCATTGTGTCGCGGTGGACAGAACTCGGTTTGCCGGCCCACCACCATACAGCACACAGTCCCACGACGACCGCTCCGCCGACAAGGCCCAACACCGATGGCCACAGCGACGCATCGCCACGCATAAACGCGAATGCGATCAACGCGATTGCCACGACGGGGACGATCAAAATCATCCGATGTAACACGACTTCGCCGGTCGGAAGTTCACGGCTAGCGGAATGATCCAACGCGGCTCCGACTCTGGTATGGGCCTCGGCAGCTTCTGGCGCATAGTCGAATTCACTCGAACTTACTCCTTCGATCTCACCATGCAGGACTCCGCCATGTGCGTCGCGTTCGTCATGCACATGTTCCATCGATTGCGACGAATTATGCGAGTGGTCGATGTGTTGATTTGTAGCCACATGATCATCGACGTGGGGATCATGCATCAAATCTCTTGCAACGTTACGAATCTGTGCTGCTTCCGTCTGTTCTTTGTGAACCACGTTCACGTAGGTTAAACTCCCAAAAAGAACCAACAACAGCACCAACACCCCACCGGCACCGAGAAACGCCAAACCCGCCCCGCGAGTGTCGGGACTGGCGAGCAACATGCCAATCACGGCCAGCGCGGCGAGCACCGCGAGGCCGACGATCGCTAAGAGTCCAATGCTGATCATGGGAGTAGCTTCCATTGGAAACGAATTTCATTTAAGTAGATGAATGTGTTTTGCGTATTCTCGTGCAATCCACCGTCTGGCGACGGTGGCTACATTACACGGTCACTTCGGCCAGTTGTTTACGTTCACTCGGTCGGAGCCAGGGGCTGCACAGTTGCACCGACGCGGCCACGATGGCGGCCACCAACAAGCCGGTCGGTTGGGGATACCAACAAACGAGATGCAACAGCCAAGCCCCCACGACCACGACGCTCATCCGCCATAGGCTGAACCGGCTTTCGCGAACGTATTCGCCCATTCGGTACCATCGTATCGCGACGAACAGCAGTGCGAAGTAGATCAAGCTGGTGGCGAAGTCGGTGTACGCAAGACCGGGGTGCGAAGCGCCAACGCTGTCAGAAGCTGGAACGGCGATTAACTGTCGCAGCACCGTATCACTCGGTGAGACACAAAAGTCACCTTCTAATGGAACACCGATCAATAATACGCTCGACATTCCATAAGCCACTATGCCCACCAACAACCCGCTAGCAAGCATCAAGGTCCGCAGCGGTACCTGGTCTTCGAAGCGGCCTTCGCCAAAGCGATTGACTGTGATGACACACCAAGCCCCCATCGTCGTGACGACACTAAACCACAAGTGAAGTGCCTCGCGATTGACTGTCGACATGTCGCCCGCGAACAGCGGAACCACCAGCGACAATAGGCTACAAACAACCGCTGAACCCAACAGCGACAGCACCCATCCGCTCAGCTTTTCGCGTGTCGGAGTGTTGCGCAGCCGCTGGTGGGCGACCGGTATCCATTCGCTCGGTTTAAGTGTTTTGACGCGACGCGCTCGATGGACGACGGCTGGTGCGGCAGTGGCTTTTTCCGGGTCTTTTGGCACCCGCACGGCTTCGCGTTGCCGCTGGCGATGCGAACGTAAACCGGGTTCGACGAATATCGACCAGAAGATGTAATAGGCAACGTAAACTACGCCGACTGTCGGAATCAAATAGACCCAGATTGGCGAGAATAACACTGCCAGTGCCACCGCAAAAAATAGTAACATTCCCTTGAACGCCGGATTCACATCCCAGCGATACCAACCGTCGATCAGGCGTTGCCAGCTTTCGCTGGCAGCTTGAAACAGTGGTTCGCGAACGTAGGGCAAATCGTCGTCGCTATTTTGGGGCTCGCCCCGGTAGCCGCGGACTTCCGTGTTGCTGAAATGTCGCGAGTCTCCCAGCCCATCGGGTGCCGGAATTGGCGAATGGTTAACCGTCTGCGTGGCTCCGCCCGGCAGCAGTGCAAGCAACTCACGCACACTGCCAACCCGCAGTTCGGGGTCCTTGGCGAGTGTCCGCTGTACCGCTTCGCGGAAGGGCATCGGCACGGCGGCCAAATCAGGCTCGGCGGTGAGGTGCTTCATGATCACCTCGCCCATGCTTTCGCCCTCGAAAGGCACGCGCCCGGTGAGCATTTCGTAAAGAATCACACCCAGTGCATAGGTGTCGACTTCGCGCCCGTAACGACCGTTGGCAATTTCGGGTGCCATGTAGTGAACCGTACCGACGCTTTCGGTTTGTCCGCTGCGACGACTGCACGAGATGAACTTAGCGAGTCCATAGTCACCAATCTTCACCACGCCATCGGCACCACTGTATCCATCGAGGAACACGTTGGCGGGTTTCAAGTCGCGATGAACGATGCCGTGGTCGTGAAGATAGGCGACGCCGGCACACATTTCGCGAAACCACCGCTGCACATCGGCTTCGTCCATGCCTTCGGGACTGCGGTCGATCGACTGTTCGAGCGAATCGCCCGCGACGTATTCCATGATGACCCATTGATCACCCGCATCGTCTTCGCGAATGTCGTAGAGGCTTATCAAGTTGGGGTGTTTGAGATTCAGGCAGTGGGTGACACCTCGCAATTCGACATCGAGATTGCGGCGGATCAGCTTAATCGCCACCTCTTTGCCGGCGTCGCTAGTGGCGAAGTAGACCTCGCCAAATCCACCACGCCCCACGCCGCGCTTGATGGTGTAGCCATCGAGGGGCCGCGATCCGGTGGGATAGAGAAACTTCATGGCACCGTTCCGCTGCGATGACGGTCCTTCGTTGACACCATCGCCAGCCGCGCCACCAGGGCTCCCTGGGCGTGCAACAGCTTCGTCAGATGGCGACGCGGAAAGATTCATGACCAGCGTGGTTACCCCCAAGTTGTAGTAGTTTTTTGTACTTCTTTTGTCTAGTTCGCCCCACAAAACCAATTCTTGGCGAAAATCAAACGGGTTTCATCAAATTTGCGGATACGCACTTGTTGGTACGTGCCCCGCCGGGGCTGCGGATAATCGCACAACTCAGCCCTATTCTACACTGGTTCGAGCGACAGCGCAAAATCCTCTCCTTCGACGCGAGTCGGCGGCAACAAGTTCGCCGGTGTTTCGACGGTTTCGCCGTCGATGGCAATCGGCGTGCCACTGCGAACGGCGAGCCCCTCGGTGGTGCGGTATATAATCAGTTCGCTCGCCCAATCTCGGCAAGCGACATGGCTGTGTTTCTTGTTTCCCATGATACAACTTTCCGCGACCAGCAAAACACCGTCGACCTGGGGGTCGAGCCGATGGTGGCTGACCATTTCGAGCCGCGCGGTCGCGCTGAGTGCGTGGGGCCGGGTGAAACGGAGTCGGACACCCTCGCCTAGTTCGATTTCGTGTTGGTTTCCGAGCACTGTCGGCGATTTGATCGCTGTGCCGTCGAGTTTTGTCGGCCCCAAAGGCTCAAGCACATATTGCCCGGCGTCGCGCCTTAGCACCACGTGTCGACGCGATACATCGGCCAAAATCCCCACGGTTGTTTGTGCCCCGCCAGTCGGCTGGCCAATCACGACGAAGTCATCGAGACAAACAAGATAGCCACCAACCGCGTCGATCCACATGACGTAGCGCTCAGCCGGCGGTGGGTCATTCGACGTATCGCGGTCGACCTGGCCACGCGGATGATCGGTGTCTCGCTCGGGATGAGCAATCGCAAACTTCGCGGCCCCTGCTTTCGGGCGGTAAACTTGGGTCGCGTCGAGCCCCACCGCGTGCCACGCCTTCTTGCGCGCACCTCGCGCCACGCGGTCGTTCGGCGCAATCGATAGCGCCTTATCGGCAGCCGCCAGCACCTGTTGCCAGTCTTCGCTCACCAGCGCGGCATGCAACTGGGCGTGTGCGTCGCGGTGTTGCTCGCACTGTTTGGCAAACTGGCCGGTGAATTTCTCGACTTGCTGCCGAACCTGTTTGCCACGCGGCAGCGATGCGACGGCATCAATCGATAGCTTCAGTTGTTCGATGGTCGACACGCTGGCCGCCAAATCGCCCGCGTGCAGTTGCCTTTGAGCTGCATCCCACGCTGTGCAAAGCGATTCGAGCGACGACAGCTTGCTGTTGCTGGGCAAACGTCGTTGATAGCGTCGCACGAGTTGCAGCGCGCTCTTCGGTTCGCCGGCAATCAGCAAATCAATGGCACGTTCGACAGCACGTCCGGCGAACAGTTCGCTCAGCTCGCCGACGAGTGTCTCTTTGTTACCCATGCGACCAACTCGCTCGACATCGTGCCAGCCTGCGTCGCTGGCTCCGGCCGCGAGCCGTTTGGTGGCCCGCTCGGCAAGGTGTTCAGCAAGTTCCTTCGACAGTTTCTGAGCTTGGCGAAAATCTCGCAGCGACTCGTCAGCGAGCAATCGCGCAGCTTCCTCATAGCGGCCACCGTCAATGGCCAGCCGAGCTTCGCGGAGTTGCAGTCGCCAAGATGCAAACATAAGGGGCGGTGCCGAGGTAACAGAGGTCATGCGAAATGTGGGCACAATTGTCAGTATTAGAGTATCAGTTCGCAACGATCAGAGTCAAAAAGAGACGCGAGCCGGCGACGTCGGTCGCCGGGTGTCACCACCCAATGACTTACGCCACCGGCTCGCGTGCGGGGGGGGTTACTCAGCGTGATAGCTGGCCGTCGCGACTTCGGCTTTGGCGGGATGGGCCGACTTGCCAAAGTAGGCCGCCACCTGCTCGCTGATATCTTCGCTGCCCGACTCGTCGAGCGGAATCTCGGTTTCGATCGTCACATCGGCGTTTGCGAGGCGGGCTTTCACGTCGAGCCGCGTACGGATGTCGGTGATCAGCTCCTTCGTGCGAGCCAGCTTGCTGTCATCGATAATGATATCGCTCGATGCCTGGGCGACCTCCACCAGATTCTTCTTGGCCTTGAGGTTGGCGATATCGGTGGTCAGCTTCTTCTGAGCACTCACGAGTGCCGTGAACTTTTCACGAGCCGAGTCGAGATTCGCGGCGCGAGCACGGCGCATCTCTTTCAAATGGGCCAGCGTTTCGTCTTCGACCTTAAAGCGAGTGAAGCGACGTTCGAGATCATCCTCGACCTCGTCGCGGCTGTAGGAGTGGCTCGCATAGCGAAACACGTCTTTACCGCTGGTCAGGTCGCTTTGCAGCCGCATGATTTCGCCCTTTTGCTTTTCGCCCTTCGATTCGGCTTTGGCGATCTGTTCGTCGAGTTGCTCGAGCGCGACCTCTTCTTTGGCGATGATGTGCATCGAATCGCGAATGACGGGCGTCAACTCGCCCACCATCTGTTCGGCCCGCTCAATCTGAAAACTGTCGGGCACCGAGCTTTCGACGCTGTGACTGACGCGATTGCAAGCGGTCGAGATGTAGCTGGTCAGATCGCGACCAAAAAACAGCCCACCCGCCAAAACCGCGACAACACCAGAAACAATGATTTTCTTCAACATGACTCGTTGGCTCCTCGAATTGTTCGGGTCCGCGTTTTCGGGCACGCGACCCCAACCACTTTGTTAACGTGACTCGCCAATCGGCGACCATAAAGTTGCCACTTTCCCCCAAGCCCCGACGATCCATTGCCCGAACG